>NZ_JBSFKQ010000039.1:0-75918 GCF_053598615.1 Kitasatospora sp. NPDC001095
CCCCACCCACCCCCCGCCCCCCCCCCCCCGGCGGGCGGTTCGCCCCCCCCCAGCGCGACCAACGCCCCCGCGGCGCGGGCCGCCGCGCCCCGGGGGCGGGGGCCCGGGGCACGGGGCGCTTCCCCGGCCGGGCTACTCGCGGGGGCGGGCGAGCAGCGCGGCGGAGGCCGGGTCGCCGACGCGGGTGGCGACCGCGCCCTTGACCACGCTCAGGGCGGCCGGCAGCGCCGCGACCGCCGCCGCCTTGAGCGCACCGATCGAGGTCAGGTCGAACTTGTCGGCCAGCAGCAGGCCGAGGAACGCCGCGGCGTACGTGGCGACGGTGCGCTCGACCAGGTCGAGGATGAACTTCCGCATGGTCAGGACTCCTTCGTGATGGAGGCCGGTGTGGTGCACGGTCTGCGCGCGACGGTCGCGCGGGGCGTTGCGTCGGGGTCGGCTGTCAGGGGTCGGAGGGCATGCGGCAGGCGCCGCCGGGGAGTTGCCGCCCCTCATGTACACGTTCACACCGCCGGATTCGACGACGGTCCGGCAGAAGAAAATCCGGCGGCCTCGCGCACACCGCAGAGGCCCGCCACCGAGGCCTCCCACCTGCCCGTCTACCCTGACGGTTATGACCGAGGCTCTGTTGAACCGCTACCGCAAGGCCGTGGAACCGCTGCTGGAACCGGGCGAGCACCTGCTGGACCTCGCGACCGTCGTACCGGTGGCCGGGGCGCGCGGCGTCGGGGACGGGCTGGGCGCGCGGGTCGGCAACAGGCTGGGGCAAATCGGCGCGGTGTCGGGGCAGTCGGGCAGCATCGCGAGCGGATTTCCGACGACCAGGGGCGGGACCCGGACCAGGCTGCTGGCCGTCACGGACCGCCGGGCCGCGTTCGTCACGGCGCTGGACGTCCGCAAGGCCGGCCAACTGCTGTGGCACGCGCCGCGGCAGCTGGTCCTGCGGGTGGAGCGGCGCCCGCGACTGCAGGCGATGGCGAGGTTCCGGCTGCACTTCGCGGACGGCTCCGCCGTTTCGCTGTACACCGCGCGGCGCCGCACGATCGAGGCCCTGGCCGATCACCTCGGACGCTGACCCGCCTCGACACCGACCAGCCTCGCCACCGACCAGCCTCGCCGCCGACCGGACGGTCCGGCGGTCCGGGCCCGACCACAGGGCCCGAACCGCCCTCCACCTCCCCTCCGGACTCCCACGGGCCGCCGCCCCGACCCGGTCCACCGTCGCCGACCGGCCGTCCGCGATCGGCGGGCCGATGCTCCGTGTCCGCCCCACGCGATACGGTTCGTGATCTGGCAACCGGAGGTGGCACATGGGTCGTTGGGGAATCGGGACGGGCTACGCCGAACTGCGCCGGCGCCGGGCCGAGCGGCAGCGCCTGGCGGCCGAACAGGGCTGGGAGTTCCGCGAGGAGAGCCCGGAACTGGCCGAACGCTGGCGCGACGCGGCGCTCTCCGGCGGCCGCGACGCCCCGCCGCGCGCCCGGTTCGCGGCCACCGGCACGCTCGACGGCCACCAGGTCACCGTGTTCGACCTGGTCCGCGGCCGGGGCGGCGGCATACGCACCGTCCACCTGGTCGAACTGCCCCGCCCGCTCCCCCTGGTGGTGGTCTCCCGCAACATGCTGGGCCCCGACCGGCTGCTGCCGCTGCTGCGCCGCCAGATCCTGCAGAAGCCCGGCCACCACCTGTACGAGAGCGGCGAGGAGGCGTACGACACCGTCCACCTGGTCGAGACCACCGACCCCGACGTCGCCGGGCGCCTGCTGACCCCGGCCGTCCGGGAGTTCGCCGACGACCACCCCTGGCTGGAGTGGCGCGTGGACGACCGCTGGCTCTGCTACGTCGGCTACAGCGGCCCCTCAGCGCGCACCGAGCAGCCGCTGGCCGTCCTGCGCTCGCTGACCCGACTCGTCGACCTCACCGACCCGGCCCTGTGGGGCAGGCCCCGCCCCGCACACACCCGCCGCCCCGCCCCCGCGGCCGCCACGCCGTCCACCTCCTCGGCCACGCCCACCGGCCCGGCCGCCATGCATCGCGGCGACCCCGCCCACACCGGCGTCCACCCCGAGGCCGCGGCCCCGTCCGGCTTCCTGCCCTGGAGCACCCGCCTGCCCGAACGCCCCACCAGCTCCCCCGTCGTCTACGCCGGGGCCCTCTACCAGAACGCCGGACAGCACTGCTACGCCCTGGACGCGCTCACCGGCGAACCGCGCTGGCGCCACGACGCGCAGGACCGGCTGACCCGCACCCCGGCCGTCGCGGGCGACACCGTCTACGTGGTCGGCGAGGACGGCCTGCTGTACGCGCTCGCCGCCGCCGACGGCACCGAACGCTGGAGCACCCGCGTCGGCGCCTCGGCCGCGCCCACCGTCGCCGACGGCGTGGTCTACACCGTCACCATGTCGATGTTCACGCTGCGCCACACCCGCCCCAGCACGCTGATCGCAACCGACGCCCGCACCGGCCGCCGGCGCTGGGAGCAGCACCTGCCGGACGGCTCCTGCTCGGCGGCCGCGGTGGCCGACGGCCTGGTCCATGTCACGGGCGTCAAGGGGCAGTTGGGTGCCTACCGGGTGAAGGACGGCAAGCGGGTCTGGTACGACGACAACGCCGAGCGTTACCTCGCCCTGTGTTCGCCGAGCGTCGCGGACGGCACCGTCTACCTCGGCACCGGCGCCGGCCTGGTGCACGCCTTCGACGCGGCGACCGGCAGGCAGCGCTGGGGCGTCGAGGTGGGCTTCAGCGCGATCGACGACAGCCCGGCGATCACCGACGACCTGCTCGTCGTCGGCGACTTCCGCACCGGCGTCCACGCCCTGAACCGGAGCGACGGCATGCGGCGCTGGCACCTCGCCGGCCCGCACGGCGCCTCCGCCGTCACGGTCGCCGGCGCCGACGCCTGGGTGGTCGGCCTGGCCCGCAACCGTTCGCTGCTGCGCCTCGACCTGGCCACCGGCACGGTGCACTGGCGCCGGGCCCTGAACGCCACGGGCGGCAGCCCGGCCTACGCGGACGGCGTGGTGTACGTGACCACTGCCAAGGGCACCGTCCTGGCGCTCGACGCCCTCACCGGCCGCCGCCCCGGCCGGCGGCAGCGGCGGCGGCTGTGACAGGTCGCGGGGAGCGGTCGCCGCCACCTTCATGGCGCGCCACCCCGCCCATCGTTGGCGGACGCGCTCGGCAATCGGGCTGGCACGCAGGGGAGTTGAGTACGGCAGCGGATTGCGGCGCGGGGTGCGGGCGGGACAGGGTGTGGGCGCAGACGCGCGTGCGAGTCGAGAGGACCCCTGCTGGTGAAGGCTTTCCTGGAGAAGGTGGCGACGAACCTCGTCTACCTCGTCGGCATGCTGGCGAACCCGCTCCTCAACGGCGCGCAGGAGCTGCGGGCGTCGCGCTGGCCCACCGAGCGGCGCAAGCTCAGGCTGATCGACTCGCCGACGGCGCGGGCGGCCCGGGCGGCGGAGCGGGAGCGGTTCCGGGGGCTGGTCGAGGCGCTGGGGGCGGTGGAGGGGGTCGAGCACGTGCTGACCCAGGTCCTGGACCAGTCCACCCGCCCGACCTTCCACGGCCTGGACCACCCCAGGGACACGCTGCTGGTCTGCCGGATCCACGCCCGCGCCTACTTCGTCGTCCGGGAGGACATCCTCGACGTCCTGCCCCGGATCGCCGCGGCGAACGTGGCCGACTGGCAGGCCCACGGCCAGGGGCCGGACCCGGAAGGGAGCCTCGACCACGCGCTGCGCTGGTACCGCGACGGCGGCATCGACGCCGACGGCCGGCGGATGCACTCCCCCTGCCTGTCCAGCCCCGGCGCCAAGCTGACCTGGGACCGGCCCGGCATCCCGCCCCGGGACCCGATCCCGGCGGGCCCGTACGTCAACCGGCTCTTCGTGCTGGAGCAGACCCCGCCGGACGCGGACGCGGCGCGGCTGCTGGCCGAGGCCCGCGCGGGCGGGCGGGGCACGGTCCTGGAGCTGGCGTTCGGCGCGAACTGGGTCGACCACTGCCAGTACCACAAGGTGGCGCGCGGCGGGTTCCTGGGGCGCGGACGGCTCTGAACGGGTGAGGGTTCCCGGCCCGGCCCCGCAGGCCGGGCCGGGAACCCTCACCCGTTCAGCCGCGGCTCAGCACTGGGGGCGGCGGCCGTGGTTGGCCCCGCGCCTGGCCCTGGCCTTCTTCTTGCGGCGGCGCTTCGACGACATGGCCACTCCTCTCGCAACCGGGACACCCGAACCGGGACGGCCCCGGGCTACCACCGTTCCACACCCGGGCGGTCCCGGCCCGTCGAGCGGCCTGCCGAGCGGCTCGTCGAGTAGCCGTCGAGTGGCCCGTCGATCCGCCTCCGCCCACCTCTGCCCGGCGCCGGGCGGCGTCAGTCGGGCAGGTTCCCGTTGCCGCCCAGGTTCGCCACCATGCGGCGCAGCACGTTGACCGTGGTCACGAACTCGTCGGTGCCGATGCCCTCGTGGGCGCGCTCGTTGACCTCCAGGTTGCGTTCGCGGGCGCGCAGGCGCCCGGCCTCGCCCTCCTCGGTGAGGGTGAGGGCCCCGGTGGCGTCCTCGGTGAGCCAGCCGCGGGCGATCAGGTCGTCGAAGACGGCGTCGAAGGCGGTGTCCTGGTCGTCGTAGGGGGTGAGCCGCTCGATCAGGGCCGTGCGGGTCCAGCCGCCGGGGCGGCCGGCGGCGTGGTTGAGCGTCCACCAGTGCGGCTGGGTGAGGCCTTCCACCGCCAGTTGTCCGCGCAGGCCCTCCACCACGAGGAGGCGGTAGACCTGCCCGGTCCAGGCCCCGATGGGCTGGGCGGCGATGACCTGCGGGTCGTACGTCTCGATCGTCACGTCCGGTACTCCTCTTCGGCTTCCCCTGATCGTCAGGGCACGACCGACCGTAGGACCTCAAGTCCGCTTGAGGTCAAGGAAGCTGACCCTGGTGTGGTCAACTCCCTTCTAGACCGGCCGACATGAAGACCGCACCGACGCTCGCCACCGCCCTCGCCCTGTCCGCGGCCACCGTGCTCACCGCGGCTGCCCCCGCCTCCTCCGCTCCCTCCTCCGGCCGGCGAGGTACCGCAACGCGGCCGCCTCCCGACAGCCCCCTGCCCCCGGCGGTTCGCCGGGGGCAGGGGGTGGGGGCCGGGGCCCGCGGGGGCCGGCCGTCAGCCGTGCGAGAAGGTGATGCGCGGCAGCACCCGGTCCAGCCGGCGCGGGGGTCGCCGGTGCGCCTCCCCCGCGCCCCCCCGCCAGCGCTAGCCGACGACCGCGTCCACCTCGACTTCCACCAGCCACCGCTCGTCGATGAAGCGCGACACCTCCACGAAGGTGGTGACCGGCCGGATGAGCGCGAAGCGCTCGCCGTGGGCGCGCGCCGCCTCCCGCCACTGGCTCATGTCGGTGAGCATGATGCGGGTCCGTACGACGTCCGCGAGCGTGGCGCCCGCCTCCCGCAGGGCGGCCTCGGCGATGTCCAGGCAGCGGACGGTCTGGGCGTGGACGTCGCCCTGGCCGACGGTCGTGCCGTCCTCGCCGAGCGGGGCGGTTCCCGCGACCGCGACGTAGTCGCCCTTGCGCACGGCCCGGGAGAAGCCGATCCGCGGTTCGAGGGGCGAGCCGGAACTGACTGTCTGTCGAGTGCTGTCCATCGGACCATGGTGCCGTACGGGGGTGCGCGTCGGGCCGTGATCACGGGCGGGTCGGGCGGGGCCTTCGGTCTCATCCGCGCGGGTTACCAGCGGGGGCCGAATCCGCGGGGAGGGGAGAGAAAGGAAGCCCGGCCCACTCCCCCACTCCCCCGCAGACCCGCAGACCCGCACGGAGGTACGGACAATGACCCAGAGCATCGCCAGGAACGACACCGAGCAGGACGTGGACGCCGCCGCACTCGTCGCGAGCGTCGAACAGGCCCTGGCCATGGCGCGCCTGCACCGGATCGCCGATCCCGAGGAACGCCTGGCCTACTACGACAAGATCGTCCCGAAATACGTCTACAACCTCGGCATCGCGAACAACGTGCTCCTGTTCGACCTGCTGAACGAGCACGTCTTCTCCAAGATCAAGCTGACGGAGCAGGACGCCAGGTACGCGCTGCCGCCCTACGGCGTGCAGGAGCTGCTCGACCCGATCACCAGGTTCCTGAACCTCAGGTTCCCGGACGGGATCGACCCGAAGGAGGACGTGTTCGCGACCGCCGGCGGTTCGGGGGCCCTGGAGTGCCTGGCGTTCGGGCTGATCCACGGCGGGGTGCTGAAGCCGGGCGACCGGGTCATGCTGCCGGCGCCGTTCTGGCCCGGCTTCCTGTGGTGCTTCGAGCAGCGGCCCGGGCTGCAGTGCGTGCCCGTGCGCCTCGACGGGGACGACCGCTTCACGCTGTCGGTGCCCGCCCTGCAGAAGGCGTACGACGCCGCCTCCGAGCCCAAGCCCAAGCTCCTGGTCCTGACGAACCCGCACAACCCGCTCGGCGTCAACTACGGCAAGGAGCTGCTGGACGACGTCTGCCGGTGGGCGCTGGACAAGCAGATGCACGTCGTCTCCGACGAGATCTACTCCTACTCGCAGAGCACCGGCACCGACGGCTTCCACAGCGTCCTGTCGACGGACGCCTACCGCACCGACCCCGACCGCATCCACCTCGTGTACGGGCTGACCAAGGACTTCGGGCTGTCCGGTTTCCGGATCGGCTTCCTCGTCTCCAAGTCGAACGACGTCCGCAAGGTCATGCAGGGCGACGAGACGCTGAAGTCGCTGGCCTGGTTCGGCCCGCTCGACTCCCTCAAGAGCGCCTACGTGCGCAAGCTGTTCGTCGCCGACGACGGCAGGCCGAGCGACTTCCCCAAGACGCTCATGGCGGAGTACGCCAAGCTCCTCAAGAGCGCGTTCGACCGCACCGCGAAGCGGCTCCAGGCCAAGAAGATCCCGTACGTCGGCGAGAAGGAGAAGTCCCGCAACGCCGCCCAGTTCTTCCTGCTCGACCTGAGCGCCTACCTGGACAAGGCGTTCCCCCCGGACCTGGTGTCGATCAACCACGAGATCGACCAGCGCGAGGCCCTCCTGGGGGCGTACCTGGCGAAGGACGCGAGCGTCACCCTGCTGCCCGGCGGGGAGATGCACTGCCCCAAACCCGGGTACTTCCGGCTGTGTTACACCGCCGACACCCCCGAGCACGTCGAGCAGGCCGTCGACAACATCGCCGCCTCGCTCGCGAAGCTCAAGCCCGCCAACAGCTGAACCCGACGCCGGGACCGGACACCCCGCACGGTGCACCAGGGCACCGTGCGGGGTGTCCGCCCGCGCGCCGCCCGCGCCGCCCGCGCCTCCACGCGCCTCCCGTTGATCAAATCGCTTGCGTCGTCCGATGATCGCCGTAGGCTGACGGACCATGGCATGCCGTATCAGTGAACTGGTCATCGAAGCCGCCGACGTCGAGCGGCTCGCCGCGTTCTGGAGTGAGGTGCTCGGCTACGTCGAGGTCGGCCGCGAGGGCGGCGGCTGCGTCGAGATCGGGCCGCCCGGCACCGGCTTCGGCGGCCCGCAGCCCACCCTCTTCTTCATCCCCAACAGCGAGCCGCGGCCCGGCAAGCTCCGGCTGCACATCGACGTCAACCCCACCGACCGCGACCAGGACGCCGAGCTGGAGCGGCTGCTCGCGCTCGGCGCCAAGCCCGTCGACATCGGCCAGCCCGCCGACGCCCACTGGCACGTCCTGGCCGACCCTGAGGGCAACGAGTTCTGCCTCCTGCGCACCCGGCTCCAGCCCGTCTGAGCCGCCGTACGCCTCCGGCCGTTCGACCGGCCGCCGTGAAGGCCGCTTCGTGCGCGGCTACTTCGCGCGCGGCTGGTTGAAGCGCAGCATGTTGCCCGACGGGTCGCGGAAGGCGCAGTCGCGCACCCCGTAGGGCTGGTCCATCGGCTCCTGGAGGACCTCGGCGCCGGCCGCGCGCAGCCGCTCGAAGGTGGCGTCGCAGTCGTCGGTGCGGAAGATGACGCCGCGCAGCAGGCCCTTGGCGAGGAGTTCGGCGGCGGCCCGGCGGTCGGCCTCGGAGGCGTGCGGGTCGGCCAGCGGGGGCTCCAGGACGATCTCCACGCCGGGCTGGTCGGGCGAGCCGACGGTGACCCAGCGCATGCCCTCGAAGGCGACGTCGTTGCGGACCTCGAAGCCGAGGACGTCGCGGTAGAAGGCGAGCGCCCGGTCGTGGTCGTCGACGGCGATGAAGCACTGCGCGAGTTCGATGCTCATGCCCCTCACGCTACCGTTCGGCGCCGCCCGCGCCCTGGGCTCCGTGAGCCCCCTCGGCCCCCTTGGCGTCCGGGCGCCGCACCGGGCGGGTGCGGACCTTGGCGACGCAGGCCGGGATCGTCGCGCCCTGCTCGTGGTCGCGGGCCCGGTAGGCGCTGGGGCTCTGCCCGACCAGCTCGGTGAAGCGGGTGCTGAAGGAGCCCAGTGAGGTGCAGCCCACCGCCATGCACACCTCCGTCACGCTCAGGTCCCCGCGCCGCAGCAGCGCCTTGGCCCGCTCGATCCGGCGGGTCATGAGGTAGCTGTACGGGGTCTCGCCGTACGCGGCGCGGAAGCTGCGCGAGAAGTGGCCGGAGGACATCAGCGCGGTGCGGGCCAGCGCCTGCACGTCCAGCGGCTGCGCGTACTCGCGGTCCATCCGGTCGCGGGCCCGGCGCAGCCGTACGAGGTCGTCGAGCGGCACCCGGCCGGCGGAGGACGACGCGGACGAAGGCGCGGGCGCGGGCGAGGCCGAGGCTGGGGGTGTGGGCGGGGGCGACACACCGGCCACCGTACCGGCCCGCACCGACAGGCGGTGTCCCCCGCCCGGCGCAGCCCGCTCGCGCCCGCCCCGCCGCGCCGACCACCCTGGGGAGGAACGGTCACGGCGAGAGGGCGGCGGGTGGACAGCGACGACACCTCCCCGCGCGCCCCCGGCAACGGGACGGTGGCGTTCGCGGTGCTGGCCGTCACCGCCGTCGTGCTGCTCGTCCAGGTGGTGGCCAGCGGCAGCAACTCCCGTCTGGTCCTGCAGCTGGTGCTGCTGCCCGCGCTGCTGGCGGGTCTGGGCACCGTCGCCCAGACGGTGGCCGCCTCGGTGTGGGTGACGGCCGTGATCGTGGTCCACTCGGTGCTGTTCCCGCCCGGGGACCTGTCGGCCCGCCTGGGGACCCTGCTGGTCGTGATCGCCGCGCAGGCCGCCGTGATCGGCCTGTGCGCGCGGCGGGTGCGGCGTGAGCGGCAGCTGTCCCGGATGCGGCAGAGCGCCGTGGCCCTCCAGCGCCAGCTGCTGCGCCCGCTGCCCGTCACCACCCCGGACGTGCGGCTGGACGGCCTGTACCGGCCGGTGGAGGAGGACGCCATGGTCGGCGGCGACCTGTACGACGTCGTCGAAACCCCGCACGGCACCCGGGTGCTGGTCGGCGACGTCCAAGGCAAGGGCCTGCCCGCGATCGGGACGGGCTTCGCGGTGCTGAGCGCCTTCCGGGAGGCGGCCTTCCGCGAGGCGCACCTGCCCGCCGTGGCCGACGCCCTGGAGGTGGCGGTAGAGCGGCACAACGCCTACGCGGTGCAGAGCGGCGAGCAGGAACGGTTCGTCACCGCCACCGTGCTGTGCGTCGGCGGCGAGGGCGAGGGCGACGGGGGTAGCCCCGGCGGGAACGGCCACGGCGGCGGGGCCGGGTATGCCACCGAGGTGCGGGCCGTCAACTGCGGCCACCTCTCCCCCTACCTGCTGCGCCCGGACGGCCGCGTGGAGCCCGTCCCCCTGGACGCCGGGGTCCCGCTCGGCCTCGCCTCCCTGGCCGGCCCCGGCGAGCCGCGCCCGGTACGGCGCTTCGCGCTGCCCGGGGACGGGGTGCTGGTGCTGCTCACCGACGGCATCACCGAGGCCCAGGACGCCTCCGGCGCGTTCTACCCGGTCGAGCAGGGCCTGGCCGACCTCACCGCCGTCCCCGCCGACGCCCTGCCCGAGGCCCTCGACCGGCGGGCCCGGCGCTGGAGCGGCGGCCGCAGCCGCGACGACGTCACCGTCCTGGCCCTGCGGCGCGCCCCCTGACACCCGGCCGTACGCCCGTGAGCACCGGGCCGTACGCCCCGTGGGCAGCCGGTCGTACGCCCGCGAACGCCCGCTCGTACCCCCCGTGGGCACCCGGTCTGCGGCCGTCCGCCCCGTGACCCCCTGCTGCGGGCTCCACCTGCGGCGATCTAGGGTGCTGGCATGATCCCCACACCGATATCCGACCCTGAGCCCCGCCCGCTCGACGGCCCGACGGACGACTTCCTGACCGACCCCGCCCAGGCGCTGCGGGTGATGATGCAGGGCAACGCCCGGTTCGTCGCGGGCAGTCCCGAGCACCCCAACCAGGACGCCGGGCGCCGCGCGGCGCTCGCCCCGGCGCAGCGGCCCTTCGCGGTGCTGTTCGGCTGTTCGGACTCCCGACTGGCCGCCGAGATCATCTTCGACCAGGGCCTGGGCGACCTGTTCGTGGTGCGCACCGCCGGGCACGTCACCGGCGCGGAGGCGCTGGGCAGCATCGAGTACGGGGTGAGCGTGCTGGACTGCCCGCTGGTGGTGGTGCTGGGGCACGACTCCTGCGGTGCGGTGGCGGCGGCGCTGGAGTCCCTGGAGCAGGGGCAGCTGCCGGGCGGCTTCGTCCGGGACGTGGTGGAGCGGGTGACGCCGAGCGTGCTGTCCGCCAGGGCGGCGGGCATCGAGGACGGCGACGAGATCGTGGACGAGCACATCCGCCAGACCGTGGACCTGCTGGTGGAGCGCTCGCAGGCGCTGGCCACGCGGATCGCCGAGGGGAAGGTGGCCGTGGTGGGCCTGTCCTACCGGCTGCGTGACGGTCGGGCCCGGCTGGTCGCCGCCCGGGGGCCGGTGGGCTGACGGCGGGTCCCCCGCCCCGTCCTCGGGAACTCCGGGAACGTTCCGGAACTGGATGTCCGATCACCGCCAGCGCCCTCGTCGGGGCGGCGGCACAGTCGTGACCAGCAACGATTCGTTTCCCGAGTTTCCCGAGTTTCCCGAGGACGGCAGTTCCCGTGCACAAGGTCATCGATCTCAAGGTCCTGTACTTCGGTACCCCGGTGGTGCTGATCGGCTCCCGCAACGAGGACGGCAGCTCCAACCTGATGCCGATGTCCTCGGCGTGGTGGCTGAACCAGTCCTGCGTACTGGGCCTGGGCGACAGCTCCCAGACCGCCGCCAACCTGCGGCGCGAGGGCGAGTGCGTGCTCAACCTGCCGTCCTCGGCGCAGGTGGACGCGGTGGACGCCCTCGCGCTGCTGACCGCCAACCCGCACATCCCCGAGTACCGCCAGCGCCAGGGCTACCGCCACGAGCGGCGCAAGTTCGAGGCCGCCGGGCTGACCGAGGTGCCCGGCGAGCTGGTGCGGGCGCCGCGCGCCGCCGAGTGCCCGGTGCAGTTGGAGTGCCGGGTGGCGTCGACGACGGCGCTGACCGGCAACGGGTGCACCGCCTTCGAGGTGACGGTGGTGCGCGCCCACGTCGAGGAGAGCCTGCTGGTGCCCGGCAGCGACCACTACGTCGACCCGGTCGGCTGGGACCCGCTGATCATGAAGTTCTGCGAGTTCTTCGGCGACGGGCAGCGCCTGTCCCCCTCCCGCCTCGCCGAGGGCTGGCAGATGCCCGGACGGCTGCCCGCCGCCGTGTGACGCGGCGTCCGCTCAGTCCTCGGCCCGCTGCCGCTCCTGCGCCTGCTCCTGCTCCTGCTCCTGCTCCTGCTCCTGCCGACGCTGCGGCTCCTGTCGGCGCCGCTGCCGGCGCCCGCGGACGCGGCGGCCGGCCGTGGTCGCCAGGCCGAGGACGAGCAGCCCCGGCTCACGCCCGCTCACGGCGCGACGGTGGCCCCGCAGGAGTCGCACACCCGGGTCGCGGGCAGTTCCAGGAAGCAGTTCGGGCAGATCGCCGGCGGGCGCGGCGGGGCGGTGGCGGCGGCCTTGCGCTCCACCGAGGCACGCAGGCGCGGTGCCAGGGCGGGGATGCCGCCGTCGGCGGGCAGGTCGGCGCCGAAGTGCCGGTAGCAGGCCAGTCGGGCGGCGGCCGCGTGCTGCTCGCGGTCCATCTCCGCGGCCACCGGCGGCTGCCCGGCCACCGCCAGCACCTCCTGGTAGCCGGGGCCGACCTTGCCGTCCGCGGCGTGCACCACCAGGGCCGTCAGCGGTGGGTCGCCGCGCCGGTGCGCCTCGCGGATCACCAGGGACAGCACCTTGCCGATCCAGTGCCGCTGGTTGATCCGGGTGCGCACCCCGGAGGCCTCCTGCACCGCCTCGGCCAGGTCCGGGTAGCTGATCACCGCGTGGTAGCGGCCTGCCACCTCCACCAGAGCGGGATAGGCCGCCCTGGTCCACACGATGTGCGCCTGGGTGGCGCTGACCGCCGACCCGTCCGACGCTCGCCAGTAGCCGTGCTGCTGCTCAGTCATCCGCCCGCCCCTGCCCGTTCCGTGTCCGTCTTGTCCGTGTCTGTCCCCCGCAGGCCCCCGCCGGGAGCGAGGCTACCCGGCCCGGGAGCGGCACCCTCGGGCGGGGCCTCGCCTCGGGCGGGGCTTGACTTCAAGCGCTGTTGAAGTCGTGGAATGAGTCCCGACCGCAGCCGTACGGGCACCGCGGTCGATGCCCCGCCCGTACGGACCCGTACCGGGGCCGGGGCCGCCGTCTTCCCGATCGTGCCGACGGCGGCCCCGGCCCTCGTACACCCCCCGCCCGCTCCCCGTGGTGTAGACCTGTCCGATCGCCCGGCGGGCTTAGGCTCGGCCCATGGCTGACGCATCCTTCGGGCATCCGCGGCTCGCCGCGCTCTACGACCCGCTCGACCCCGATCGCGGCGATCTCGACGCCTACGTGCGGATGGTGCAGGAGTTCGGAGCGCGCCGGGTGCTGGACATCGGCTGCGGCACCGGGGTATTCGCGCTGCTGCTGGCCGGGCGCGGGATCGAGGTCGTCGGGGTCGATCCCGCGCTCGCCTCCGTCGAGGTCGCGCGCGCCAAGCCGGGCGCGGCGAAGGTGCGGTGGATCCACGGGGACGCGACGAGCCTGCCTGCGCTGCGGGTCGACCTGGCGGCGATGACGGCGAACGTCGCCCAGGAGATCACCGGCCGGGCCCGGTGGCGGGGGACGCTGCGGGGCGCCTTCGGGGCGCTGCGGCCGGGCGGGCGGCTGGTCTTCGAGACCCGTGATCCGGCCGCCCGCGCCTGGGAGGAGTGGACCCGCGAGCGCTCCCACCGGGTGACGGAGGTCCCGGGTGTCGGCCCGGTCGAGAGCTGGGTCCACCTGCTCGGGGTGCGTTGGCCTCTGGTGTCGTTCCGGTGGACGTACGTCTTCGCTGCGGACGGGCAGGTGCTGACCTCGGATTCGACGCTGCGCTTCCGGGAGCGGGGCGAGGTCGAACGGGACTTGGCCGCCTGCGGCTTCGTGGTGGAGGAGGTGCGCGACGCGCCCGACCGGCCGGGGCGGGAGTTCGTCTTCGTGGCCCGGCGCCCGTGATCCCCCATCCCCGCGGGTGGCGGCGCTTGCGAGGGTTCCGCCGGCTCCGATCACGAGCGCCTTCATGCCGGCGATCGTCACGGCGACCGGCCGGTTCAGGCGGGCTTTTCGGCGAGGGTGTGGGCGACGAGGGCGTTGGCGTGGCCGTGGCCGAGGCCGTGGTCGGTCTTGAGCCAGGCGACGAGTTCCATGTGCCTGGTGAGCGGGGAGGTGCGGATGAGGTCCTTCCACTCCTCGATCGGGCGGCCGTACTTCTTCTCGATGGACGGGAAGTACGAGGCGGGGCCCTTCACGGCGGCGGCGGTCATGAGTGTGGTCCTCTCGAAAGTGCGGTGCGGTCACGGGGGTGGACCGTGACCGCACCGCGAACTCATCGGCCCCGGAGGGTGATCCCGGTCACACCCCGGCGGTGGCCCGGGCGCGGCCGCGGCCGCGGCGGCGCCCGGCGGGCGGGGTGGGGTCGGCGTTCCAGGCGGCGACGGGGTTGCCGAGCCAGCGGGTGGCGCCGGGGACGTTCTCGCCGCGCATGACGAGGGAGGCGGGGCCGACGGTGGTGCCGGCGCCGAGGGTGGAGTTGAGCAGGACGATGGAGTGCGGGCCGGTGGTGGAGCCGGCGGCGAGGTGGACGGGGCCCAGGCGCATCACCCGGTCGTGGAAGAGGTGGGTCTGCAGGACGGTGCCGCGGTTGACGCTGGCGCCGGCTTCGACGGTGACGAGGTCGGTCTCGGGCAGCCAGTGGGTCTCGCACCACACGCCGCGTCCGATGCGGGCGCCGAGGCTGCGCAGCCAGGCGTTGAGGTAGGGGGTGCCGGTGATGGTGTGGCCGCCGAAGGGCATGGCGAGTTCCTCGACGAAGGTGTCGTAGAGCTCGTTGCGCCACACGAAGGAGGACCACAGGGGGTGTTCGGCGACGCGGAAGCGGCCGACGAGCAGCCATTTGGCGGCGGTGGTGACGGCGCAGGCGACGACGGCGGCGGCGGTGAGGACGAGTCCGGCGGCGGCGAGGGCGGTGCCGAGTCCGTAGTCGTCGCGCAGTTCCTGGAGGGCGGCGAGGACGAGGTCGCCGAGCAGGGCGGCGAGGACGATCGGCAGCAGTCGGCAGAGTTCGACGCCGGCGCGGGCCCACATCAGGCGCCGGGGCGGGTCGTAGGTGCGGCCTTCGGCGCCGGTGTCGGCGACGCGGGGCAGGGCGAAGGCGGGGCGGCCGAGCCAGGAGGAGCCTTCGGGGGCGTGGGCGGGGGTGTCGGACAGGACGCCGACGAGGGAGCCGGCGGGCAGGTGGCGGTCGGGGCCGACGATGCCGGAGTTGCCGACGAAGGAGCGGCGTCCGACGTGGGAGGGGCCGAGGTGGAGCCAGCCGCCGCGCAGCTCGTAGGGGGCGACGAGGGTGTCGTCGGCGAGGAAGGCGCCGTCGTCGACGCGCATCAGGCCGGGCAGGGCGAGCACGGTGGAGGCTTCGACGCGCCGTCCGACACGGGCGCCGAGCAGGCGCAGCCACACGGGGGTGAAGAGGCTGGCGTAGAAGGGGAAGAGGGTGCGCCGGGCGGTGTCGCTGAGGCGGCTGACGGCCCAGGCGCAGAAGGCGACGCGGCCGGTGGCGGGGTGGAAGCCGGGGCGCAGCGGGCGGGAGAGGAGGCGTACGAGGAGCGCTATGAGGGTGGCGTAGCAGGCGAGGGTGAGGGCGGCGAGGGGGATGGTGGCGGGCAGGAGTTGGACGAGGGCGTCGGCGAGGGTGGCGTCGGTGTCGATCATCGGGTAGACGATGAGCAGGGCGGGCAGGGCGGCGAGGATGGGGACGAGGCCGAGGACGGCGAAGCCGGCGCCGTAGGCGAGGTTCCAGCCGCGGGAGACGGGGGCCGGGGCTGACGGCCAGTCGGTGGGGGCGTCGGTGGTGGGGCGGGCCGGGGAGCCGGTCCAGTGTTCGCCCGGGGGGACGGTGGCGGTGACGCAGGAGCCGGGGGCGATCTCGGCGCGGGCGCCGATGCGGGCGCCGGGCATGAGGGTGGCGCGGTGGCCGATGCGGGCGCCTTCGCCGATGTCGAGGTGGCCGACGTGGAGGGTGTCGCCGTCGAGCCACCAGCCGGCGAGGTCGGCTTCGGGTTCGACGCAGGCGTTGGCGCCGATGCGGGCGAGGCCGGTGACGGGGGGCAGGGTGTGGAGTTGGACGCCGGGGCCGACGCGGCAGCCGAGTGCGCGGGCGTAGCGGGGGGCCCAGGGGGTGCCGGCGAGGGCGGCGGTGGCGAACATGGCGGTGTGGCGTTCGGCGGCCCACAGGCGCAGGTGGACGTGGCCGCCGCGGGGGTGGCTGCCGGGGCGGATGCCGGCGGTGAGCAGGCGGGCGCCGGCGGCGGCGAGCAGGGTGCGGCCGGGGGCGCTGTAGAGGAGGAGGAGTCCGGCGGCGACGGGCCACCAGGAGCTGTGGGGGGCCCAGGCGAGGTGGCTGCCGGTGAGGTTGTCGAGGGCGATGAGGACGAGGATCCAGCGCAGTCCGGCGAGGGAGAACATGCCGAGCAGGAGCAGGGTCTGCCACAGGCCGGCGCTGCGGGGGGTGCGGCGTACGGTGCGGGCGCGGACGGCCGCGGTGGCGGCGGTGGCGGTGGCCTCGGGTGGGGTGGTGGGGGTGAGGGTGTCGAGGTAGGCGGCGAGGTCGGTGAGGACGGGGTGGGCGTACAGGTCGGCGACGGAGACGCCGCTGTGGCGGGTGCGCAGTTCGGAGACGAGGCGGGCGGCGGTGAGGCTGGAGCCGCCGAGGGCGAAGAAGTCGTCGCCGGGGCCGGGGGGTGTGCCGAGCAGGCGTTCCCAGTGGCCGGCGAGCCAGCCGGCGGTGCCGTCGAGGCTCTCGGTGGGAGTGGCGGTTCCGGTGGTGGCGAGCGGCCAGGGCAGGGCGCCCCGGTCGACCTTGCCGGAGGTGCGGGTGGGCAGGGAGTCGACGAGGGCGAGGACGGGCACCAGCGGGGCGGGCAGGCGTTCGAGCAGGTGCCGGCGGGCGGTGGTGAGGTCGGGGGTGGTGCCGGGGTGGGCGACGAGGTAGCCGACGAGGAGGTCGGCGCCGGCGGGGGTCTTGCGGACGGCCGCGGCGGCGGCGCGGATGCCGGGCAGGGCTTGGAGGGCGGCGTCGATCTCGCCGAGTTCGATGCGGCGGCCGCCGAGTTTGACCTGGTCGTCGGCGCGGCCGAGGAAGACGAGGCCGTCGGGGTCGTTGCGGACGAGGTCGCCGCTGCGGTAGACGCGGGGTGAGGTGAGGGCGGGGTGGGCGCTGAACTTCTCGGCGTCCTTGGCGGGGTCGAGGTAGCGGGCGGTGCCGACGCCGGTGATGAGCAGTTCGCCGGTGGCGTGCCAGGGGACGGGGTTGCCGGCCTGGTCGACGACGGCGATCTCCCAGCCGTCGAGGGGGGCGCCGATGCGTACGGGCTTGCCGGGGAGCATGCGGGCGGCGGTGGCGACGACGGTGGTCTCGGTGGGGCCGTAGGTGTTCCAGAACTCTCGGCCCTCGACGGCGAGGCGTTCGACGAGTTCGGCGGGGCAGGCCTCGCCGCCGACGATGATCAGGCGGACGGCGTCCAGGCACTCCTGCGGCCACAGGGCGAGCAGGGTGGGGACGGTGGAGACGGCGGTGATGCGCCGGGTGACGAGCCAGGGGCCGAGGTCGGTGCCGGCCTTGACGAGGGCTCGGGGGGCGGGGACGAGGCAGGCGCCGTGGCGCCAGGCGAGCCACATCTCCTCGCAGGAGGCGTCGAAGGCGACGGAGAGTCCGGCGAGGACGCGGTCGCCGGGGCCGAGCGGGCGGGTCTGCAGGAACAGGCGGGCCTCGGCGTCGACGAAGGCGGCGGCGCTGCGGTGGGTGACGGCGACGCCCTTGGGGCGGCCGGTGGTGCCGGAGGTGAAGATGATCCAGGCGTCGTCGGCGGGGGCGGGCCAGGCGGGGCGGCCCGAGGGGTGGGCGGCGGGGCCGGCGTGCAGGGCGCGGCCGGGGCCGAGGACGGCGCAGACGGCGGCGTCCTGCCAGATCATCTCGGCGCGCTCGTCGGGGTCGTCGGCGTCGACGGGGACGTAGGCGGCGCCGCAGCGCAGCACGGCGAGGATGGCGGTGTAGAGGTCGGCGGTGCCGGAGGGGATGCGGATCCCGACCCGGTCGCCGCGGCCGATGCCGCGGGCGGCGAGTTGTCCGGCGAGGGTGTCGACCTCGTGGAGCAGGGCGCGGTAGTCGAGGACGGTGTCGCCGGTGTCGAGCGCGGGCGCGTGGGGGTGGGCGTCGGCGGTGGCGGCGATGACGTCGAGCAGGCTGCGGGGGTGGGCGGCCTGGGCCACCGGCCAGCCGGCCGCGGGGCCCTGGTGGGGGCGGTGCAGTGTGCCTGGGCCGGCTGTGTCGGGGCGTGCGTCCATGGATGGGTTTCCTTGGTTCCGGGGTCCTGGGGGCGCGTACGGGTGTGCGGGTGTACGGCCGGGCGGCTGTACGGGGGTGGTGCCGGGTGACGGGTGGTCACCTGCGGGAGAGCGCCCACTCACCATGACTCGGCTGGGAGTCGGCTGGATGCAGCGAGGATTGGATCAAAGGAAATTCTCATCATCGATGTCGCAAGGGAGCGACGACGGTATGAATCGAATGACATTTCGCGGGTTTTCGCTCGTTTTCGCTGGTGCAGAGTAATCGCCGAATACCGGAGCAGCGCGACGGGAGCGGGAAGGGTGATGAACGCCATGGCGACCGGAACGGTACAGGTAGTGAGGGGGACACCGCCGAATCGGGGGGTTCCGGTCGGATCATCGGGCTGTTCACGGTTTTCACATCTTCATGTGGGAGTCTTTCGCACCCCGCACTGCGGAGCCTCGCTGTGAACGGGCCGGGAAAAGGCCGCTCCGGCTGGGATTCCACTGACGGTGGCGGCCCCCGGAAGAGTGCCGGCGGCCGGAACGGGAGCGTGCTCGTCTGGTACGTGGCGTACGGCTCGAACCTGCACGCCGCCCGCCTCGCCTGCTACCTGCGCGGCGGGTGCCCGGACGGCGCCGCGCAGGCCCAGCCCGGCAGCCGCGACCCCGGCGCGCCGCGCCGGACGGTGGCCACCGCGCTGCCGGGCACGCTCTACTTCGCCGGGCGCTCGCCCACCTGGGGCGGCGGCTCGGCCTTCTACGACCCGGGTGGCAGCGGAGAAGTTCCGTGTCGCGCCTATCTGGTGACGGTCGATCAGTTCAGTGACATCGTCGCGCAGGAGATGCGCCGCTCCCCCGGCGCCGACCTCGACCTCACCACGGTGCTCGCCACCGGGCGCGCCGAACTGGGCCCGGGGCGCTACGAGACCCTGCTGCGCGTCGGCGAGTCGGACGGGCACCCGCTGCTGACCTTCACCTCCGCCCGGGGCGTGGCCGGCGCCGAGCTCAACGCCCCCACCCCGCCCTACCTGCGCACCCTGGCCGCCGGGCTGGCCGAGTCCCACGGCTGGGGCCCCTGGCGCACCGCCGGCTACCTCGCCACCCGGCCGGGCGCGGCGGGGCACTGGACGCCGTGGACGGTGGCGGCGGTGCTGGACTGAACCGGCGGCGCCTGCCCCGGACCCCTTCCCCGGGCCCCTTGCCCGGGCCCCTTGCCCGCCCCCGGCTCGGCCCTGCTCGGCGACCGGCACGGTCCGATGCGCGACGGGCACAACCGGGGCCGGAGGTAGGCGGATCCCTGGGTGTGGGCCGACGGCGGGGCCGACGGCGGGGACCGCCGCGGGGCGTGCGGTGTCCTCCGCGGCCGGTGCGGGCTTCGCGTAGCCGTAGTGGACGACGGCCACCGCCTTCCCGCCGCTGAGGGTCGACGGCGCGCTGTCCGGCCGGGGCACGGCGCTGTCGGCGGGCGCCGCTACGGTACCGCCATGACCACTGCCCCCACCGCACCCGTGAACTCCCCTGCCCCGGACGCCGACTGGGACCGCCTGCTCGCCGAGGCCTTCGCCGTCCTGCTCGGCCGGCCCCTGGAGGAGTACGACCCGAAGGCCGTCTACGCCGCCCGCGTCAGCGGCAACCTGATGGACGAGTCCGGCTTCGAACGCGACGCCGCCTGGGTGCACCCGGCGGCCCTGCGCGGCGAGCACCCGGTCGCCGCGGATCTCTACCTGTTCGACGAGGCCGAGCGGACCCCGGACTTCGACGCGAGCCGGTCGCTCTTCGAGTTCCGGCCGTCCGACGCGCCGCGGGCGGACCTGCCGGAGGGCTTCGCCGCCGCCGTCGAGGCCGCCTGCTTCACCCGCGCCCTCATGCGCGGCGCCGACCTCGGCGCGCTGGCCGAGCGGTACGGCGTCGACCTCGCCTCCCCCGCCCTGGCCGGCGCCTGGAGCGTCCGCTTCGCCCGGCTCGTCTGCGACGGCACCCTCCTGGACGCCCTGCGCGCCGCCCTCGGCGCCGGCCGCACCCCCGAGGAGCTGACGCCCTTCTCGGCGGAGCCCGAGGAGGACTGGCAGGAGGCCCTGGCCGCGATACCCCACCCCGGGCTCCGCGCCCACCTCGGCTTCTTCTGCACCGACGGCGACGAGGGCCTGATGCCCCTGGCGGAGGACGCCACGGCGTGCGGTCTGGAGGACGAGGGCTGCGAAGCCGTCGCGGGCTGGGAGGACGGGCACGGCCAGCTCGACATCACCGTGGTCCGCCTCAGCGACCTCGTCGCCGGCCCGCGCCGCTGACCCCGCCCCACCACGGCGCGGCGGACCGGCAGTTCGCCGGGCGGCCCCGCCGGCGGACCGGCACTCCGTGACACGACGGCTCCGTGACACGAGGGCTCCGCAACACAACGGCTGTGACACAACGGCTCTGTGACACAACGATCATGTTCCGGGAAGGGCGGGCTGATACCGCCTGCCTAGCGTGGCGGCTCCTTGATGTCGTTCGAAGGAGTTGCCGTGATCACCGAACCGATGGCGGGGCGCGCGCCGAAGGCCGCCCGGCGCCGGGAGCGCGCGCGGGAGGGGGCACCGGGCGGGCGGCGCCTGCCGGCGGTCGACGTGCTGCGGGCCCTGGCGATCCTCGGGATGGTGTGGATGCACTTCGTGCCGACGGGCTGGCTGGAGCCCACGCCGCCCGGGCACGACTGGCCCGGGGTGCTGGAGTGGCTGAACGGGTTCCTCGACACCCGCGCCCGCAGCGCCTTCTTCCTCCTGGCGGGCGTGTCCGTCGCGCTGATGACCGGCGGCGCGCGGCCGTTCGCCGGGACGGCGTTGCGCCGGGCCCGTGGCCGGATCGCCGTACGGGCCGGAGTGCTGCTCCTGCTGGGCCTGGGCCTCGAGCAGGTCTCCGGGAAGCCCAACATCATCACCGCCTACACCGGGTGGCTGCTGTTCCTGCTGCCGTGGACGCGGGTGCGGGCGCGCCTGCTGTTCGCGGCGGCGGGGGTGTTCGCGGTGGCGGCCCCGGTGTTCCAGATCGCCCGGGCGAACCACGGCCGGGGCTGGGGCTTCCTGCCCGAGGTGGGGCCGGGAGCGCCGGAACTGCCGCAGGGCCTGGCGGTGCTGGCGCACCCGGGCGACTGGCTCGCGGTGTTCCAGTCGTACGTGTTCAACGTGGACACCTTCTACGCGCTGCCGCTGCTGCTGGCCGGCCTGGCGATCGGCCGCCTCGACCTGCGCGAGCGCGCGGTGCGGGTGCGCATGGCGCTCACCGGTGCGGGGATCGTGGCCGGTGGCTGGCTGGCGTCGTGGCTGGTGCTGGGGCCGCTGGGGCTCGGCGCGGCGATCGACCGGTTCCAGGCCGAGCTGACGGCCCCGCCGCCGATGCCGCCGATGCCGAAGGTCCCGTGGGCGGAGCTGTGGGCGATGTCCAAGCCGGGCCCGGGCATCGCGGAGTACAGCGCGCTGCAGATCCTCTGGCTGGTCGGCGTCTGCCTCGCCCTGCTCGGCGCGCTGCTCCTGCTGACCGAACGGGGCCCGTGGCAAAGGGTGTTGCGGCCGGCGGCCGCGATGGGCTCGATGGCGATGACCTGGTACTTCGTCCAGGACGTGATCACCAGCCGGTTCCTCGGCGAAGGCCCGGGCGGCTTCGGCCACGCGCCGCAGTCCCTCGTCCCGTACGCGCTGTTCGCGGTGGCGGCCCTGGTGGGCTCGGTGCTGTGGCGGCGGTTCTTCCGCCGCGGCCCGCTGGAGGCCCTGGTGCACCGGGCCACCACGGCGGCGGTGCCGCGCCGCCAGGGACCGTGACGGGACGGGCCCGGTACGCCGCGGCGGGCGTACCGGGCCCGTTCATGTGCGGGCGGTCAGCCGGTGCGGTGCAAGTCGCACTGCTGCTGGATGGCGGAGGGGGCGTCGCTGCTGACGATGGCGACCTTCGGCACGGAGCCGGACTCGGCCGGGGCGTCCTCGGCGGTGCAGGCGAGCTGCTGGATGGCGGGGGCGGAGAGCAGCGCGGCGGACCAGTTCAGGCGCAGGGTGACCACCCCGGGGGTGGTGGTGACCTGGACGCGGCCGTAGGCGGGCAGGTCGCTGTAGAGGCCGGCGCGGGTCTCGGCCGGGTCGGGGCCCGCGAGCAGGGTGTCCAGGGTCCGCTGGAGGTCCTCGCGTTGGGCGTCCGGCCGGATGGTGAGGTGGATGCCGTGCTGGTCGAGGAAGTAGAGCCGGGTGCCGGCCTGGATGCCGGTGGCCGGCCGGCCGCTCTTGACCGGCCCGGTGGTGGAGATCGAGCAGCCGCAGAGCGGCAGCAGCGCGGCGAGGGCGGTGAGGGTGGCGGCGAGCCGGTGTCGGGCGGTCACGGGGTTTCCTCCTCGACGAGGCCGCGGGGCAGGACGAGGGTGAACACCGCGCCGCCGGTCGGGGCGTTGGCGGCGTCGATGAGGCCGCCGTGCAGGCGGGCGTTCTCCTGGGCGATGGCGAGGCCGAGGCCGCTGCCCTCGGAGCGCCTGCGCGCCTTGTCGGCCTTGTAGAACCGGTCGAACAGGTGCGGGAGTTCGGCGGGCGGGATGCCGGGGCCGCGGTCGGTGACGGTCAGCAGGAGGTCGTCGTCCGCGGCGCGCAGGGCGACCCGTACGGGCGGGCGGCCGTGGCGCAGCGCGTTGCCGACGAGGTTGGCGACGATCACGTCGAAGCGGCGCGGGTCGAGGCGGACGGGCAGGGGGGCGGGGAGGTCGAGTTCGACCCGGTCGTTCCAGCCGCGCAGGTCGAGGGCCTCGCGGACGGCGGTGGCGGCGTCGACGGTCTCGGTGTGCAGGGGTGCGGCGCCGGCGTCGAGGCGGGAGATCTCGATGAGGTCGTTGACGAGGCGGGTGAGGCGGGTGGTCTCGTTGCTGATCATGCGCAGGGCGGTGGCGGTGTCCTCGGGGAGTTGTTCGGCGTCCTCGTCGAGGATGTCGGTGACGGCGAGCATCGCGGCCAGGGGGGTGCGCAGTTCGTGGGAGACGTCGGCGGCGAAGCGCCGGCCCTGGGATTCGATGGCGCGCAGTTCCTCGATGGTGCCCTGGAGGGTGCGGGCGGTGTGGTTGAACGTCTTGGAGAGCTGGGCGAGTTCGTCGTGTCCGGTGACGGTGAGGCGGGTGTCGAGCCGGCCCTGGGCGAGGTCGCGGGCGGCGTCGCCGAGGGCGCGTACGGGCCGCAGGACCTGGCGGGCGGCGAGCAGGGCGAGGCCTGCGGCCAGGATCGCGGCGAAGGCGCCGGCCCCGGCGGCGGCGGCGAGCAGGGCGTTGCTGGCGCTCTGCTCGCGGTCGAGCGGGAGCAGGGCGTAGACGGTGAGTCCGGAGGGGGCGTTGGGCGCGGCGGCGTTGGTGACGGGGATGCCGGTGGCGAGCCAGGGCCGGCCGTCGCCGGTGAAGCGCTGGAAGGCGGCGTGGCCGCGGTTGACAGTGGCTTCCAGGACGGGCGGGACGGCGACGGGCTGGGTCCACTCGGAGTGGTCGCTGCCGTGGGCGGCCAGGATGCGCCAGTCGCGGAACCCGCCGGTTCCGGACAACTGGCTTACCAGGCGGTCGAGTTCGCCTGCGGTGGGTGGGAACGGCAGGGCGGGGGCGAGGGTGTCGACGCGTCGGCGCAGTTCGTCCAGGGTGGTGTCCTGGGTGAGTTCCAGGGTGGAGTTGGTGGCGGCCCGGTAGGTGAGTGTGGCGGTGGCGAGCGCGCTGAGGGCGGCGACGGCGACGAAGGCGGCCAGCAGCCGGGGCCGCAGCCCGGCGACGGCGCGGCGCAGCCGGATCCGGCGCGGGACGGGCTGCGGGGAGGCGGACTGCGGCGGTTCGGACTGCGGGGCACCGGGCTGCCGGGGTTCGGGCTGCGGCGGTTCGGCGGTCACAGCGGCCCGAAGCGGTAGCCGAAGCCGCGCACGGTCTGGATGTAGCGCGGCGCGGAGGGGCTGTCCTCGATCCTGGCGCGCAGCCGGTTCACTCCGGCGTCGACCAGGCGGATGTCCTCCTGGCGCCCCAGCCCCCAGACGGATTCCAGGAGTTGCTCGCGGCTGAAGACCCGCCCGGGCGCGGCGGCCAGCTCCAGCAGCAGCCGCAGTTCGCTGGGTGCCAGCGGCAGCGGGGCGCCGCGCTTGGTGACGGTCAGTGCCGCCCGGTCCAGGACGAGGTCGCCGTGGGTCTCGCGTTCCGCCTCCGGCCCGGTGCCGCCGCCGGCGCGGCGCAGTACGGCGCGGATGCGGGCGTCCAGGACGCGGGACTGCGCGGGTTTGACGACGTAGTCGTCGGCTCCGGCCTCCAGGCCGAGGACGGTGTCGAGGTCGTCGCCGAGGGCGGTCAGCATGATCACCGGGGTGGGTGCGGTCCGGCGCAGCCGCCGGCACACCTCGAAGCCGTCGATGCCGGGCAGCATCAGGTCGAGCACCACGAGCTCCGGCGGTTCCTGCCAGGCGCGTTCCAGCCCCTCCTCGCCGGAGGCGGCGGTGCGCACCTCGTGGCCCTGGCGGCGCAGGCCCAGGGCCAGGGCCTCGCGTACGGAGTCGTCGTCCTCGATCAGCAGTAGCCGTGCCATGGCCACCAGTATCCGGGCCCGACCTGCGGAAACGGGCCCGTGGCGCAGGTGCGGGGCCGCTTGTTGCAAAACGCTCATCTGTAGGTCACAGCGCCCGCAACCGCGCGGCGGACGGTGGTGGACACCGGCACCCGAGCCCCGGACGAGGAGCACCGCCATGCGCGACCACCACGAGCAGACCCCCACCGGCGAGACCCCGCGCAGCTGGTACCCGCGGGCGGACCGGCTGGTCCGCCCGCCTGGGACGTCCGGGCGCCTGCGCACCGCCCTGGGCGCGGCGGCACTCGGTGCGGCGGCCCTGACCCTGCTGGGCGTCGCCGGCGCGGTGGACAGGCCCGCCGGGCCCGCCGCCGCGAGCGGGACGGCCGCGGCCCCGGACCCGGCTCTGCCCGCGCCGACGGTGGACATGAGCATCTCCCGCCAGTCCGAGGACCCGGGCAGGACCGTCAACCTGACCATCGACGACGGCCCCGACCCGCAGTGGACCCCGCGGATCCTGGACGTCCTGGCCCGCAACAACGCCAAGGCCGTCTTCTGCATGCTCGGCCCCAACGCCCGGGCCTACCCCGACCTCGCCCGCCAGGTCGTCGCCGCCGGCCACCGGCTGTGCGACCACAGCGTCAGCCACGACACCGCGATGGACCACAAGGACGTCGCGTACCAGGAGAAGGAGATCGTCGACGGCCTGCGGATGATCCAGGACGCCACCGGCGGCGCCCCCGTCCCCTACTACCGCGCCCCGGGCGGCGCGTTCACCCCCGAGAGCCGCCAGATCGCCGCCGCCCACGGCATGCGCCCCCTGGGCTGGAACGCCGACACCCGCGACTTCGAACGCCCCGGCGTCGAGCGGATCGTCGAGACGGCGAAGGCCCAGCTGCGCATCGGCCCCACCGTCCTGCTCCACGACGGCGGCGGCAACCGCGCCCAGACGCTGGAGGCCCTGGAGCAGCTGCTGCCGTGGCTGAGGGACAACGGCTACGCCTTCAGTTTCCCGCGCGTGTGACCGGCCGCCGACCGGGCCCACCTTCAGGGCCCGCCGTTAGGCGTGCGGCGCCCAGAAGTCGGTGAGCCGGCAGCTGTTGTGCTCGACGGCCGCCCACCTTCCCTCGAACGCGAGGATCGCGGCGGCGGCCGTCGGGAAGCCGGAGTCCCTCATCCGCGCCATCGCGTCCCCCACGGCCTCGCCGGCCAGGGCTTCGACCAGCTCGCGGACGCCGGGGTTGTGGCCGACCACGACCACGTCCCGGTCCTCGTCGGACTGCTCGTTGAGGACCGTGATCAGTGCGCCGAGGCTCGCGTCGTACAGGCGCTTGTCCTGGACCGTCCTCGACTTGTTCCGCAGCTCGGGGGCCATGAGCTTCCAGGTGTCGCGGGTGCGCACGGCCGGCGAGACGAGCGCGAGATCGGCGTCGACACCGGCCCCGGCGAGCCAGCGGCCCGCGGCCTTCGCGTCCTTGCGGCCCCGCTCGGCCAGCGGCCGGTCGCGGTCGTCCACGTCATCGGGATGCTCGGCTTTGGCATGGCGGACCACGGCGATCCGGCGCGTCTCCTCGGGCATGGCTTCTCCCTCTCACGGCATCGGTCGGGCACGGGATCACGAACAGCGACGATCGTGACAGCCCGCGCCCGCATAGACGCCCCGCCGGCCGGGCCGCGCCGCCGATGTCCACCCGCGCGGACGACACACCGGGCCGGGTCCCTCCCGGCGGCGCGCTGCCGCCGCGCACCCGTGGCAGCAGCGCCGCCGGACCGTCCTCACCCTCCTCACCGCCCGTACGTTCCAGGCCGGTTGAGGGAGATCACGGCCTGCCAGTGGTGGTACGGCGCGGACCGCCCCCGAACGGTGATCACCGCCCCGCTCGCATTGACGGTCACGCCGAACGCGGACCCCATCAGCTACAGGCCGCCACCGTACCGGCGATCGAGCGTCAGTGCCGCCGTGTCGAACTGGCTTTTCGTCGCCTCTGCGTGATCGCCCAATTCCGGACAGTGGTCGACTCGTTCTCGACACTCTCCTCGATCCCCTCGGTGCGCACGTGCCCGCGCCGCCACGCTGTAGCCGCCGCCCTCACAGGTGTGCGAGATCGGGAGGGGACATGATGGGCACCGCCCGCCAGGTCGAACTACTGCGCGCGGAGATCGCGAAGAACCTGCAGGCCGGCCTGGAGCAACTCCGCAGCAGCACCGACGCGTTGCGCTCCGAACTCACCACGACGCTGGCCACCGACCTGAGCGAGCACCGCGACAGCGCCTTCGCGACGATCGCCAAGGCGCAGGAGCTGACCGAGCGGGCCATCCAGGAGAACCGCACACTCCGCCGACAGCTCGGCACCGCACAAGGTGAGCTCACCGCGATGCAGAACACCAACCGTGCGGCTCTCCAGACGAGTCGGGCCGAAACCGCCGGACCTGCTGAACCCGCGCCTGTGCAGGAGGAGACCGCTGCCCGACCGGAGACCGGCGCCGAGGGGCCGGAGGTCTGGCGCGACTCCACCGCCCTGCCGGCCGCCGAGGAGCACCAGCCGTCGACCGAGGGACGTGCGACCGCTCAGAGCGCCGGTCAGAGCGCCGGCCCCCACCGGAACGACACCGAGCGCACCGAGACGCAGGCAGCCGAGGCCGCACCCCGACCGGCCCTCCCGTCCGCGACCAGCCAGGCCGCGGAGCCCGACAGCAAGGAGACCTCCGTGACCGATCCCGCCGCCGACAACGAGCCCGGCGACCCGCTGCCCCTCACCGAGGAACAGGTCCGGCGCATCGTGTCGGAAGCCATCGTCGGCCAACTGGTCGACCTCCTCCGTCCTCAGCCGGCACCCGCCGAACCCGAGGTGGAGGTCGACGCGGAGGCGTCGGAGCAGGAAGGGGCGGCGCCGTTCGCCCCGTCCGGCCTGACCGAGGAGTCCGCCCGGCTGATCGCGGCCCAGCTCGCGGACCTGATTCGACCTCAGGTGGACCCGGTCGAGCCGGAACCGGCACCTGCCGCACAGCCTCCCACCACCGAGGACACCGCCACCGAGGACACCGCCGGCGGTCCGGCCGACGACGTATCCGGCCTCATCCCCGAGTCGTTCGCCTGGCCCATCCACGTCGGCACCCTCCGCAAGGCCGCAGCGGTGAGGACCGTCGCGATCTCCTGCCACCCCGAGACCTGGGACTTCCTCGCCGCGCAGATCGAGGGCACCGAGCACTTCTCCAAGCCCGTCGGCGGCATCGACGAGGACACGATCCTGTCCGGCCGCAGCGTCATCGCGCTCCTCAACGCCCTGCGAAGGACCGCCTTCAACGGCGTCGGCAGCGACAGCGGCATCGAGACGTGGGCCTTGGCCGTCACCAGCTACGAACGCATCGCCGCCGTGATCAACCACACGCGGCCGGCGGACGGGGGCGGCGGGGGTGAACAGCTGACCCAACCGCGGATCGTCCTCGACGACCGGATCGACGGCGGCCCCGCCGGCGGACCGGCGGGCGGCAGCTGATCCACTGATCCCACTGATCCACGAGGGCGCGTGCGGGCACACCGGCGAAGTCCCGGCCACGGGCTTCTCCCGTTCAGGCCGGGGCCGCTCAGCGGTACGGCGCCACGCCTTCGCGGCAGCCGTACCGCCGGGCGGCCCCGGCCCGACCGCCCCTGCGCGGAGGGACGGTCGGGGAAGGGACCCGCGGCCGCTCAGTGGCCGTACATGCCCACCTCGTAGGTGCCACCGGGCTGACGGATCATCACATTGGCCCGGTTGAAGGCGTTGATGATCGCGATCACGCAGACCAGCGCCGCCAGCTGCTCCTCGTCGTAGTACTTGGCGGCGTTCGCCCACGCCTCGTCGCTCACCCCGCCGGCCGCGTCGGCGATCCGGGTGCCCTCCTCGGCGAGCTCCAGCGCGGCGCGCTCGGCGTCGGTGAACACGGTGGCCTCGCGCCAGACGGCGACCATGTTCAGGCGCGCCGGGTCCTCCCCGGCGTGCACGGCCTCCTTGAAGTGCATGTCGACGCAGGGGCCGCAGCCGTTGATCTGGCTGGCGCGCAGCCGCACCAGCTCCTGGACGGCCAGCGGCAGGCTCGACTCGGTGGTGGGCTTGCTGGCCGCGATCAGGTGCTTGACGACCTTGCCCAGGATCGGGTTGGTGAAGACGTCCAGGCGGGGTTCCATGGTGTGCTCCTCGGTCGGTGTTTCCGTTGCTGTCATGAAGACAAGACAGCCCGCCGCTTTGTGACAGCCCCCGAAGTGACCTGCGCCACACCGCCCGCCGGTGCGAGCGGACGGGCCTCGGATAACCTGCCGACCACGCTCAGGACAGGGGGATTCCATGACGAGTGGGACGGGCAGGACGGGTGCGGGTGGCATGGATGTGGCGGGTGGGACGGATGCGGCGGGCACGGCCGCCGGGTACCGGCCGCTGCTGTTCTCCATCGCCTACGGGATGACGGGCTCGGTCGGAGACGCCGAGGACCTCGTCCAGGACGCCTTCCTCGGCCTCGCCCGCGCCGAGCGGGCCGGCACCGCGATCGCCGCCCCCAGGGCGTACCTGACCACGGCCGTCACCCGCCTGGGCATCAACCACCTCACGTCCGCCCGGGTGCGCCGCGAGACCTACGTCGGCCAGTGGCTGCCCGAGCCCGTCGTCAGCACCGCCGAGCGTCCCGGCCCGGCCGAGCACGCCGAGCTGGCCGACTCGCTGTCGATGGCGTTCCTGGTGCTGCTGGAGGCCCTCTCCCCGGTCGAGCGCGCGGTGTTCACGCTGCGCGAGGCGTTCGGGTACGGCTACCCGGAGGTCGCCGGGATGGTCGGCCGCAGCGAGGCGAACTGCCGTCAGATCCTCGCCCGTGCCCGCAAGCGCCTGGCCCTCAAGGACGACGCCCCTGCTTGCCCGGCGCGCCGCGCGGAGGGCGAGGAGCTGGCCCGCCGCTTCTTCGCGGCCGCCGAGGGCGGCGACCTGGACGCCCTGCTCGGCCTGCTCGCCCCCGACGTCGCCTTCCGCGGCGACGGCGGCGGCAAGGCCCGCGCGCTCGCCCACTGCCTCACCGACCCGCGCCGCGTCGCCCAACTGCTCGTCGGCGGCCTGCGCCGCCTGCGCCGCCTGGGCGCGCACCTCGTCCCGGCGCGGGTCAACGGCCGCCCCGGGGCGGTGGTGTACGACGCCGAACGGCGCGTGGCCAGCGTCATCGGGCTGGACGTCGACGCCGACGGCGCGGTGCGGGCCGTCCACGCCGTCTCCAACCCCGACAAGCTCGCCCACCTCGGCCCGCTCTCCGGCCTCGGACTGCTGCCGGAACCGCGGGCATAGGCCCCGCCCCCGGGCCCCCGGCCCCCGGCCCCCCCCGGACACGGAACGGCCCGGGCCCGAAGACGCCGGACCCGGGCCGTTCACCCGAGAGGTCAGGGGGTGGTGCACACGGCGTTCGCCGACAGGGCCTGGGTCGTGGTGCCGGTGTTGGTGCCGCGGATGACCCAGGAGCTGCCGCTCGGGTAGGAGTCGGTGAAGAAGATGTCGAAGCCGCTGGTCTGGCCGCCACCGCCGGTGGGCACCTGACCGGACGGGCAGGTCACGGTGGCGATCCCGTGGCCGCCCGCGGGCACGTCGACGGGGTTGCCGAAGACCGGGGTGTGCGCGGCCAGCAGGGCGGGGTCGGCGGCGGCCTGGTCATGGGGGACGACGACGCCCGGCTTGACGGCGGGCCCGCCGTCGGCGAAGGCGACGGCGGCACTCGCGGACAGGACGGTGACGGCGGTCAGAGCGGTCAGGGCGAGGGACTTCGTGCGAGCCACGGCGGCCTCCTGAGGATGTGGGGGTCGGACTGGCGTCGGCGGGGGCTGCTCCCCGTGCCAACCTCCGATACGTGCCCGAACCACCCTTCCCGTGGACGGGTGGACGGCTTCGGCGACCCGGGCGGAGGAATGCCGGTGCCCGTCCGGGCTAACCCGGGCTAGACTCCCCGACTTGATCAACGAACCGCCAACGGGGGAAGCATGAACAGCCGTCACCTCGACCAGTTCCGCCGGCTCGACGCCGCCGCACGCGTCATCGGCCGGCGCAACGCCCTGCGCTACCTCGCGCTCGGGGTGGGGTCCGCGCTGGTCGCCGCCTGCTCCAGCAGCGGGGGCGGGGGCGGCACCGACACCCGGACCGACGCCGCCCCCCCCCGGCCGGCACTCCCACCCCCGCCGACTCCCCCACCCCCTCGGCCCCAGCGGCCTCCACCCCCGCCGCCAAGCCCACCGTCGGCGAACGCATCTTCGACGCCTTCGTGACCGGCACCTGGGCGATCGAGTCCACCAGCACCCGCGGCGACAAGGCCCACGGAAGGATCACCATCGAGTCCAGCGGCCGCAACGGCGGCTGGACGCTCGTCTGGGACGACCTCGGCGGCAAGCCCGTCACCTGGCGCGGAAGCCTGCTGCTGCGTGGCGGGCACCTGTCGCTGAGCCTCTTCGAGGGCCCCGAGAAGCTGATGGCCGGGCACCCCGAGGCCCTCCAGGTCCCGGACGCCGTGGGCGACACCGTCCAGCTGACCTTCCCCTGGGCACCGCCCGGCGCCACCGCCGCGAGCAGCAAGGACAAGCTGGACGTCCGCTACGCGAACAACGTCCTGACCATCGCCCACACCTCGGGCGGCAAGCCCACCACCCACGTCTGCACCCGCACCTGAGCCCCGGTCAGTCATGCCTCGGCGGCAGTCCGGGTGCGGGTGAGCCGGCAGGCCAGCAGCAGGTTGGGCACCCAGCACAGCCAGGCGATCGCGGTGTAGGAGGTACGGAAGTCCAGGTGCAAGGCGGTGGCGGCGAGCAGCATGAGGCGCAGCGTGACGGCGGCGAAGGTCAGCGCGAAGCTGCGGACCATCCAGCGGCGGTGGTCGGCCACCCGGCCGTCCAGGACGGCCCGCAGCCCGGCGCCGCCGGTCACCAGCCAGGCCACGGCCAGGCACCCGAACCCGGCCCCGGTGACGGCGCCCCCGTACGCGACCGGTACCAGCAGCAGCGCCCCCGCCGCGCCGACCAGGCAGGCGAGCAGGTAGGTGGCGCCGGTCCGGCGGTGCAGGCTCGGTCGGCGCTCGCGCAGGCGGCGGGAGAACTGCCACGGCCCGACCGCGAGGGCGGTGACGGCGCCGAAGATGTGGATGTAGAGCGGGAGTTGGTGGATCAGATAGGTGGCGCGCTGGTGGCGGAAGAACGTGGACGGGTCGAAGCTGAGGTACTTGGCGGAGACGACGACGATCAGCGTGGAGAGCACCGCCATGACGGTCCAACCGGCCCGAGTGATGCGCATACCTCCGAGTCTCGGGCCCGGCGGCCCCCGGCGGTATCCGGGTCGACCCGATAAGCACACTCAGAGAACCCTCATTCCCTTGCGATGGCAGGGAATTGATTCATTCGACCCAGTGAGGCGCACGGCCCGGAACGGGTCCGACCCCGCGATCACAACAGTCTTGGCCGCGATCTTCCCCTCTTGGTGCGGGGCCGACCGCAGGTCCCTCCCTTCACCCCCACTCCGACCTTTCGGCCAGGCGGCGATACCACCAGAACTCCGTGCGCCACTGGCGCCGGTGCGCGAACGGGTCAGGGAGGGTGCGGCGCAGGAACGCTGCGTCCCTTCGCAGCTCCACCCCACGAACCCGCGAGGGCAGTTGCGGGACAACCCTCCGGCCCGGCGCGGGGGTTCCGCGCCGGGCCCGGGGGCATGTCCGGGTGGGCAGCGCGTTGCGGCAGGTGCACGACCGCTGTTCAGGTGAACCAGCGGGCTTGTGGAGAGGGACGGTCGCGAAACGGGGCAGACCGTCGCCGGAGGCGACGAGGTGCCCACCGGTTCGGGGCCTCGAAGCACCCGGCAACACCCCCACAGAACCCAAGTACGGGAGTCCTCATGCGCATGCGCTTCAGCGCCCGCTCCGTCCTCGCGGTCACCGCCGGCGTCCTCGCCCTGTCCCTCGTCAACGTCACGGCGGCCTCGGCGGCCCCCGGCGTAGTGATCATGGAGAGCGGCAGCAACTTCAAGCAGGTCCGGGACCCGCAGGCCGGCCGGTGCTACCCCGGCCTCGGCCCCGACACCGCGATCGCCAACCGGACCAGCGGCACCATCCTGCTGTTCCCCGACGGCAACTGCATGACGAGGATCCTCAACCCGCTCGGGCCGGGCGAGTTCCGGCCGGACGAGAACGTCGGCAGCTTCCTCGCCCTGGACTGACCCGGCGGCAACGCCTCGGCCCGGCGCGGGAGTCCGCGCCGGGCCGAGGCGTGTTCACCGGCCGTCACGCGGCCCGCTGGCCATGGAGCAGGACGGGCAGGGAGCGGTGGGCGAGGGCCTCGGTGGCGCGGGCGGCCTGGGAGGGGGCCATGAAGTCCGGCAGGTCCGGGGCGGGGACGAAGCGGGCACCGAGCAGGCCGCTCCTGCGCTGCGGCGGGACGGTGATCCGGGTGCTGTCGGGGACGATGCCGCCGTCGAAGACCAGGTTGAGGCGCTGCAGGTAGCGGTCGGCGGGGGTGAAGTCGACGGCGAGGATGTCGGTGAGACGCACGATCAGCCCGGTGTCCGCGTGGAGGTGGCGGGCGGCGGCCAGGTGCGGGGGCTCGTTGGGGCGGGCGGAGCCGCCCGGGAGGATCATGCCGTCCATGTAGTCCGGGTCGACGAGCAGGACGTCGCCGCGCTGGTTGCGGATCAGGACGAGGCAGCCGAGCCGGCAGACGGGGGGCTTGGCGAGCAGGCGGGGGTCGTGCATCGGGGGTCGCTTTCAGACGTCGAAGGTGAGGCGCTCGTAGCGCAGGCCCTTGCGGAGCAGGTCGACCATGCGCAGGAGGTCGACGGGGCGGGCGGTGAGGTGCAGCAGGTAGCTGCACGTCAGGCGGCCGGTGTCCCAGTCGACTTCGAGGGTGGGAAGGTGGACGCCGCCGAGCGCGAGGACGGTGGTGAGGTCGTCCAGGACGTCGGCGGCGTTGCGGCGCTGCTCGGCGGTGGCGCGGGAGAGGGTGGACATCACCGCTCCCCGGGGCGCTTGTGGACCTCGAAGGCCCGCCAGGCGCTGTAGGCGTCGCCGAAGAAGACGAAGGCGGCCAGGTCACCACCGGGCCGGCGCAGCCACTCGCCGGTCATCTCGTTGCGGACCCGGTAGCGGTCGGCCTCCGGGTCCCAGCGGACGCCGTAGCCGTGGAGGCGCGGGAGTTGGTCGTGGGGCATGGGAATGGAACCCTCTGCGATCGGAGTTTCACGTTCTGTACATATGGTGGCGCAAGGTCCCCTAGGATCAGAAGTGGCTTGCTACTTGCCATGAGGCACCACGGGAGTTGAGGGCTGCCATGAACAAGAAGAAGATTGACCCGGAGTCGAGCCCCTGGGCGCCCTTCGGAATCCAGCTCAGGGCCTTCCGAGAGGCCAGGGACCTCCTCCAGGAGGAGCTGGCGCCGCTCATCGGGTGCTCCCCCTCGCACCTCTCGTACATCGAACTTGCGCACCGGCCGCCGAGCCGCAAACTTGCGGAGCTCTCCGACATCGCGCTCGACACGGGCGGCACGATGCTGCTGATGTGGTATCAGCTGAAGAACGCCGCGATCCTGGAGGGTTTTCCGGAGTACGCCCGGTACGAGTCCCTCGCGGAAGAGATGAGAATCTTCGAGGTCGATCTCGTCGCCGGACTTCTGCAGACTCGGGCGTATGCGACGGCGGTCCAGATGGGTTACGTCAGGCAAGGCCTCTCAACTCAGAAACTGGCCGAGGAACGCGTCGAATTCAGGCTTGCCCGGCAGCAGATCCTGGCACGGACTCCTCCTCCGTTCATCCACGTAGTGCTGGACGAGACCTGCCTCAGGAGGGTCATCGGAGGACGCGACGTCATGATCGAACAGCTGCTTCACCTTGAGCAGTTGTGCACTCGCCCCAACGTGGTCATCCAGGTGGCCCCCTTCTCCATTGGCGAGAACCGGCCATTCACACACATGACCTATCTCCTTACCATGCCGAACCGCAAAGTTCTCGCATACGGCGAGATCGAATCGCGTGGCTACATCGATCGCGATACCAAGTCGGTTGCCACGCTAGTCAGAAGCTACGATCGGCTTGCGGTCGAGGCCCTTGGGCAGGCCGAAACATTGGCTTTCATCCGTGCGGCAAGGAGAGACCTGGAGTGGATGTCGACCTGACCGAGGCTTCCTGGCGGAAGAGTTCGTACAGCGGCGGGACCGGCGGTGCCTGCATCGAGGTCGCCGAAGGCTTCGCCGACGTCACCCCCGTACGCGACTCCAAGGACCCCTCCGGCCCCGCCCTCCTCTTCCCCACCGCCGCCTGGCAGGCCTTCGTCACCGCCGTCCGCACCGGCGAGTTCGACACCCACTGACCGTGACCACCGGCCCCGCCGCCCCAACCCCAAGGCGACGGGGCCGAGCTGCGCCCACCCGCGCTGCCGAAACCCCCGCCCGCAACACTTTTTCAGGCGCTCTGCAAGGCGAATACGAAGGTGGCCGTGCTGAGCACGAGCATGCCGGTGGCGTTGAGGAAGAGGTTGCGTCCCAGATCGCGGGCGCGAATGTGCATGCCCACGGCGGTGAGGAAGTAGCAGACGACGGCGGCGCTGGTCAGCACCGCCAGCGGGGCGGACCAGGTGCCCGCGACCAGTCCTGCGGCCGTCACGGTCTTGAGCAGCGGCAGGAGCGGCCAGAACCTGCGGGGGAATCCGACGTCCCGCAGGCAGTCGCGGATGAAGCCGACCGGCTTGAGGCACATCGCGGCGTCCGCGAGCTGGATGACGGCGAGGCCGGCCAGCGGCCACCAGAACTTGATCACAGTTGTTGCTCCTTTAAAGGTTCGGATCTGCGCGCCCCGAGCAGGGGCACGTCTGAGAGACAGGGCGGCGCGGCGATTCGTGACACCGTCACCGAAGGCCCGTGGTCAAGTCAGTTGCCTCCCTGACCAAGAGCTACGATCGGCTTACGGTCGAGGCCCATGGCCAGGCCGAATCGCTGGCTTTCATCCGTGCGGCAAGGAGGGACCTGGAGTGGATGTCGACCTGACTGACGTTTCCTGGCGCAAGAGTTCGTACAGCGGCACCGGTGGCGGTGCCTGCATCGAGGTCGCCGACGGCTTCGCCGACGTCACCCCCGTCCGCGACTCCAAGGACCCCTCCGGCCCCGCCCTCCTCTTCCCCACCGCCGCCTGGCAGGCCTTCGTCACCGCCGTCCGCACCGGCGAGTTCGACACCCACTGACCGTGACCACCGGCCCCGCCGCCCCAACCCCGGGGCGACGGGGCCGAGCTGCGCGCACCCGCGCTGCCGAAACCCCCGCCCGCGACCCCGTCGTCATTCACCAGGCTGGAGTACGGTGACCGTTGTACGGCTTGGTCACAGGTTCCGCCTGTACCCGCATGCGCCTCAGCCGGCGCACCCCGCTCCAAGGAGAAACGCGCCACCCGCCAGTGGGTCGACCATGTCGTGTCCAACGAGGCGACGGGCGGCCCCGGAGTGGGAAATCGGCCGGGCCGACTTGCCACTCCCCGCCCGCCAGGTCGCACCGCGTAAATTCCGGTGCGCCCGCCGGATCGTCTCGGTAGCCTGCACGGCCATGGCATCGGAACTGGAACGGCCCCCGCTCCTGGCGGACGAACGCACCGCGATCGTCGGCTGGTTGGACCTGCAGCGCAAGATCCTGCGCTGGAAGTGCGAGGGGCTGAGCGACGAGGACGCGCACCGCTCCGTCCTCCCCGACTCCCCCGCGATGACGATGGCCGGTCTCGTCTCGCACATGCGCTGGACCGAACACCTGTGGCTGGAGGTGCTGTTCCTCGGCGGCGACGAGAAGCAGAACCCGTCGTTCGACGAGTCGGACCAGGACGCCGACTGGCGCACCGGCGGCCGCCCGCTCGCCGAACTGCTCACGGAGTACGAGGCGCAGTGCGCGCGCAGCGACGAGATCGTCGCGGCGGCCTCCCTGGACGACGTCGGCCGCCACACCGGCTTCCGCGCCGGCGGCGCCAACCTGCGCTGGATGCTGATCCACCTCGTCGAGGAGACCGGACGGCACGCGGGGCATGCCGACATCGTCCGGGAGCTCCTGGACGGCTCGAAGGGCTACTACTAGCCGTTCCTGCCGGCGACGCGACCACATAGCCCAGGAGAGGCTGTCCCCGAGCGGGACAGCCTCTCCATCAGCGAGATCTACGTCAGACTTCTAGGCGCGCGCCGTGGCCCGGCGTGGGAGCTCCCGGCCGGGTGCGGGCGGCAGCCCGATCCGAGCCAGGTCGGTGCGTTCGGCGTTGGGCGCATCGAGGGACTCCGCGTGCCTGGCCGCGTCGACGGAACCAGGTCCGTGGATGGTGAGTTCGAAGTCCTGGTGCGCCTTGACGTCCGGAGCGAACGGCAGGCGGATCCGCCCGTCCGCGACCAGACGGCGCACCTCGGCCCGGCTCAGGCCGAGACCGAGCTGGAGCAGCCGCTCCACCCGGACCGGCGCGGGCAGCTCGAAGCGCACCTGCACCGAGAGCGGGTTCGGGTCGTCGAGCGCGTACAGCGGCGTGCGGGTCTCCAGCTCCCACGTCCCGGTCCAGTCGAGCCGGTACCGGTTCTTCGCCGCGAGCGACGTGCTCATCACCAACTCCCGTACCGTTGCCGGGTCGTTGATCTCGTACGCCACCAGCCGGGCCGGCTCCACCGTCGAGACGTGGACGCGCTCGTGGACGGGCACCTTCGAGGTCCGGTCGCACGTCGCGCAGCTCAGCAGCAGCCAGACGTCGAGCAGCTTGCCGTTCGCGTTGGCGCGGATCTTCCCCGAGGCGCGGTGCCGCATGCCGGGACAGTCCGGGCAGGACCGGACGATGGTGGGCAGGGCGGACTGACGCACGGCCCACAGGGCCTTGCGGTCGGTATTCATGTGTGTTGGATGCTTTCAGGACTCAGCAGGAGGGCATGCCGAACTCACTCGGCGGCTCCCGCTCTCTGACGGATGCTCACGAGGGGCGCGACCCATCACCCCGGGGCCGGGTCTTCAGGCTCCGCGGTCGATCGCGCGACAGGTACGTACTACGTGGCAGTCATCAAAAGTCCATGCGGGCGATCATGATCGAGACGGCGGCCCGCGGCAACCGAATTTCCCCGTGCTCTCCGCCGGTGGTCGCGCGCCGCTCATCTCATGGAACTCCAGCCCGCTGCCCGTCCATCCCGGTCGGACTCCCAGACGCCCTGCCCCGGGCGGCGGCCGGGGGTGGTTCGGGTGCCCCGACCCCAGAAGTCTACAGCTGTATACTTTTGGGGCGGACACGTCGCACGGGAGGGAAGCACGGGATGGATCTCAAGCTGATCGGCAAGCGCGCGCTCGTCACGGGTTCGAGCGCGGGGCTCGGCAAGGCCATGGTGAAGCTGCTGGCGGCCGAGGGGGCGGCGGTCGTGGTGCACGGCCGGGACGAGGGCCGTACGGAGGGCGTCGCGCGGGAGGTCCGCGAGGCCGGCGGGACGGCGCACGCGGTGGTCGGCGACCTCGCCGACGACGGTGGCGCCGAGGAGGTCGCCCGCGCAGCCACGGCGGACGGGCCCGTGGACATCCTGGTCAACAACGCGGGCTTCTACCGGCACCTGTCCTGGGCCGAGGCCACCCCCGACGAGTGGTGCGAGACCTACAACGTCAACGTCGTCTCGGGCGTGCGCATGATCCGGCACCTGGTCCCCGCGATGCGCGAACGCGGCTGGGGCCGGGTCGTCACCATCGGCGGCGGGCTCGCCTCCCAGCCGGCGGACGCCTTCCCCCAGTACAACGCCACCCTGGCGGCCCGGCACAACCTCGCCGTCTCGCTCGCCCGCGAGCTCAAGGGCACCGGTGTGACGTCCAACGTCGTCTCCCCCGGGGCGATCCTCGTCGACGCCACCCGGGACCTCATCACCCGTGTCGGACCCGACCACGGCTGGGGCGAGACCTGGGAGGAGATCCGGCCCAACGCCGTCCGGGCCATGATCCCCAACGACCAGGAGCGCTTCGGCGAGCCCGAGGAGATCGCCGCGGCCGTCGCCTACCTGTGCAGCGACTACGCCCAGTACGTCAGCGGGGCCACCATCCGCGTCGACGGCGGGCTCATCCGCTCCGCGTTCTGAGCACCCGCCCCCGCGCCCGGGAGGAGCGGGGCGACCGAGGAGCGGGGCCGGGGGCCGCACCGGGACGAGCGAAATGGCCAACCTCCCCGGCCCCGGCGGACGTTACCCGTCGGCGGCGGGCGCCTGCGCGCCGCCCGGCACGGAGACGACCGGTTCCAGCATGCCCGCGAGCAGTTCGGCCAGGCGCTGGTCCTCGGCCGTGGCGAGGGCGGTGGTGCCGACGACGCTGCGCAGCAGCCAGGTGCCGGCGACCAGGGCGAGGGCGAGCTGTGCGCGCACGTGGGCGTCCGGTCCGTCGAGCAGCCCCGCCAGGCGGGCGCCCACGTGGGTCTCCACGCCCCGGCGCAGGATGGCCGCGGCCTCCGGGTCCGGTGCGGAGCGCAGCAGCAGGAGGAAGGGGTCGAGCGGGTCGGCGCCGGCGGCGGTGCGTCGGGCGAGCGTGCGGGCGAGGGTGTGCGCGAGGGCGGTGCTCTCGTCGCCGACGACGGTCGGGGGTGCGAAGGCGCGGTCGACGGTCTGGGCGAACAGGCCTTCCTTGGAGCCGAAGTAGCGGTTGATCATCATCGCGGTGACGCCGGCCCGCTCGGCGATCTGGCGCACCCCCGCCGCGGCGTAGCCGTGCTCGGTGAACTCGACGACCGCGGCCGCGAGGATCGCCTCGCGGGTCGCGGCGCCGTCGCGCTTGCGGGTGGGGGGTGCGGTGCTCATGGGCAGGAGCATACGGGGCCGGGTGTGTGGCGCCGTGCGGCTACTGCGCGCGGGTCCCGGTCGACGAGCCGGTCGAGGACGCGGCGGTCGCCGTCGAGCTTCAGGGCGTCGACGGGGTTGCGGCCGCGGAAGGTGAGGACCGGTTCGGCGGCGGTGGCGGAGGTGTCGGGCGCGTGCTGGGCTTCGGCGGGTGCGGAGATGGGGGTGACGCGGGCGCCGTCGGCGGACAGCGACAGGCGCCGGGAGCGATCCTCGGTGGTGTGGTGGGGGACGTCCTCGGGCGGCGGTTGTGCGGCGCCTACGGCGAGTTGGGCGTCGTAGGTGTGGACCGCGACCTCCTGGAGCTGGTGGCGGGCGACGGCGGCGGCGTTCCTGGGGGGCTGGGAGGGGTCCCGCCGGGTCCAGCAGCCGCCGTCGGGGCCGGCGTGGCGCAGGGCGTCCAGCAGTGGCCGGGTTCCTTCGGCCGGCGGGGTGGCGGCGGGGCCGGCGCCGTCGCGGCGGGCGAAGCCGCGCGGAGTGGGAAGTCGGCCGGGCCGACTTCCCGCTCCTGCCGGCCCCTGCTTCCCGTCCTACTCGACGACCTCGGCCTTCACGAGGACCACGTCCTCCTTGGGGACGTCCTGGTGGCCGTCCTTGGAGCCGGTGGGGACGGCCTTGATGGAGTCGACGACGTCCTGGCCCTCGACGACCTCGCCGAAGACGGCGTAGCCCCAGCCCTGGACGTTCTTGCCGCTGTGGTTGAGGAAGTCGTTGTCGGCGACGTTGATGAAGAACTGGGCGGTGGCGGAGTGCGGGTCCCCGGTGCGGGCCATCGCCACGGAGTACCTGACGTTCTTGAGGCCGTTGTCGGCTTCGTTCTGGATGGGGTCGCGGGTCTTCTTCTGCTTCAGGCCGGGCTGCATTCCGCCGCCCTGGATCATGAAGTTGTTGATGACCCGGTGGAAGACCGTCCCGTCGTAGAAGCCGTCCCGGACGTACTGGAGGAAGTTCTCCACCGTCGCCGGGGCCTTCTCCGCGTCGAGGCGGAGGACGATGTCGCCGTGGTTGGTGCTCAGCTTGACCTTCGACATGACTACCTCACTGTCTGCATGGTTGCGGCTACGGAACGCTCACGGGGGCATTGTGACAGGAGGGACCGCCGGGCACCGTCGAGGCGCTCAGTGGGCGAGGCTGAAGTCGCCGCCGACGGGGGCGGCGAGCTTGTCGATGCCGGTGAGTGCGGTGAGGGTGGGGACCGGGGTGGTGCTGTCGGTGGTGGTGCCGTCGCCGAGCTGGCCGGAGCCGTTGCTGCCCCAGGAGTGGACGGTGGCGCTGCCGGACAGGGCCACCGTGTGTTCGCGGCCGGCGGCGACCAGGCGCACGCCGGTGAGGCCGGGGACGGTGACGGGCAGGACGCGGAAGACGGTGGTGCCGTCGCCGAGTTGGCCGGCGGTGTTCTGGCCCCAGGCCTTGAGGCGGTGGTCGGTGTCGACCACCGCCATGCTGTGGTTGCAGCCGGCCGCGATCCGGGTGACGCCGCCGGTCCAGGTGGCCTGGGTGGTGACCGGGGTGAAGCGGTTGATGGTGGTGTTGTCGCCGAGCTGGCCGGTGGCGTTGTAGCCCCAGGCCTTCACCGTGGCGCCGGCGCCCGGTGCGCCGACGAGGACGAGGTTGTGGCCGGCGCCGGCGGCGATGCGGCTGACCCCGGTCAGGCCGGCGACCGGGGCGGCGCTGCCGCGGCTGGAGGAAGTGCCGTCGCCCAGCTGGCCGTTGCCGTTGTAGCCCCAGGCCCAGACGGTGCCGTCCTCGCGCAGGGCCAGACTGTGGTGGAGGCCGGCGGCGACGGCGACGATCCTGCTCAGGCCCTCGACCCGGACGGGGATGCCGCTGTCGGCGGTGGCCCCGTTGCCGAGCTGGCCGTGGTCGTTGCGCCCCCAGGCCGCCACGGTGCCGTCGGCGAGCAGGGCGAGGCTGTGCGCGCCGCCGGCGGCGATGTCGGTGACGTCGGCGAGGTCGAGCACCTGGCCGGGCGCGTTGTGGCTGAACACCGTGCCGTCGCCGAGCTGGCCCGAGCCGTTGACGCCCCAGGACTGCACCGTACGGTCCGTGAGCAGGGCCAGTGCGTGGCCGGTGGCGGCGCCGAATCCGCCGGCGGCGATCTTCAGGACGTCGGTGCCGGTGAGCCCGTGCACGGTGGTGGCCGTGGTGCGGAGGTCGGTCCAGGTGCCGTCCCCGAGCTGGCCGGAGCGGTTGTTGCCCCAGGACTTCAGGCGCTTCTCTGCCATGCGACGATGCCTCTTTACCTGTACGACAATAAGTCAAATCGTCGATGCGTCAGCCGGGTTGACGATTCCACGATCATGAACCGACGCTACCCACGCACCCGTCACCGGCACGGGAAACGGCCGCCGGCCACCCGATCGGGTGACGGGGCCCGCTCGGGACCGGAGACGGGCAGGAGGGGCGGCAGCGGCGGCATCGGGCCGCGCCGCCCCCGGGGGCCGGGCTCCCGGGGGGCGCTCCGGGGGCCGGGCTCCCGGGGCGCTCCCAGGACGCTTCCGGCGGGCGCTTCCGGCGGCGCTACGCCGCGCCGAAGTGGCGCTTGGTGTCGGCGATCAGCGTGCGCAGGAACGCCGCCCCGGGTGCGTCGGTGAGGGCCGCGGGGCGGCGCAGGAACTGGGCGGGCTCGTAGGCGAAGGTCCAGGTGAAGCGGGTGCCGCCGGCGGCGAGGGGCTCGACCAGGTAGTCCTCGCCGAAGCGCCGGTAGATCGGCAGGCCGGCCTGGGTGACGCAGAACGCGTGGCGCCGGCCCTCCTCCTTCTCCTCCCAGTGCACGAACTCCTCACGCAGCCGCAGCAGCCGAAGGGCCGTGACCTCCCGGGTCGTTCCGACGCCGTGCGGGGCCGGCGAGGTGTAGCGGCCGCCGGCCAGGCCGCGGCACCAGGACAGCGGGGTCCGTCCGGCGAGCCCCTCCCACACGGTGTGCGGCGCCACCGGCAGGTCCATCCGGAAGCGGTGGCGGTGCGGCGCGGTGTCGAAGAAGGACGCGTCGAAGCGCTCCAGCGTGAACCAGGGCATCGGGGGCCTCCTGTGAGCCGGGAAACGGTCCCGAGCGTATCGGGCCCGGGAAGGAGGCCCGGGAAGAGGGCCCGGGCGGCGGGCGTCGTATCAGGCCAGGCGGTGGGCAAGACCCGGGTAGTCGGCGACCAGTCCGTCCGCGTCCAGCAGCAGCTCCGCCCGGTAGTCGCCGGAGGCGTAGCGGACGGTGGCGCCACCGTCCGGGTGGCGGCGCAGGTGGGTGTACGTCTGGCGGGAGGGCACGACGACCAGGTCGGGCACGCGGATCCAGGCCATCAGGAAGTGGTGCTCGCCGGGGCCCTGGTGGAGGGCGTGGCGCAGGACGGGCGGGGTGTTGGTGAGCGGGGACAGGCCGAGGTCGCAGTCGAGGGCGCCGTCGAGGTCGGGGCGCGGGGTGCCGTCGACGGTCCAGCGGCCGGTGGCCTCGTCGCGGCGCAGGTCCAGGGTGCGGGTGGTCTCGGGGGTGCGGGCGGTGACGTGCATCCGGCGGGTGGTGAAGCCTTCGCCGGTCTCGAGTTCGTAGTCGAGCCAGTAGGGGGCGAATTCGGCGGCGGCGGCGCGGCCGTGGGCGGTGAGGGTGGTGGGGCGCAGGTCGATCCAGGAGGTCTCCAGGCCGGCGGTCTCGGTGACCCGCCAGGTAGGGGCGGTGGTGTGAGTGGTGTGAGTGGACTGGCCGGTGCGGTCGTTCATTCGTGCACGGTACTGCGGGCCTGCGACAGCGGCCCCGGCGGGCCGTCAACCGGGGCGCCGCTCGGTCGTTCCTTCGTAAGGGTGAGCGTGGGAGCGGGGCGTGCCTCGTGGCGGGCGGGGCGGGGGCCGGGGCGGCGGCGGGGCCGGTCGCGGGCTCCCCATAATCGCGTGGTGATCACATCCTGTGACGAAGCGGCGGCCCGTCTGCGGGCCGTGCCCGGGCTGTCGTGCTGCGCCCGTCCCCTGTTCCTGCTGCCCCTGCTGCGCACCGGCTGCCTGTCCGAGGTGCTGACCGTGGAGGGCGCGGACGCGGGCTGGGCGGGCGAGTTCGGGGCGCGGTTCCACGCGCTGGAGCCGTACTGCGCGGTGCGCGACCACACCCCGCTGGGGGCGGGCGTCCACGAGGTGCTGCGCCGGATCGCCGAGGGCGACCGTACGCACGGCGGAACGGGCGGCGGCAGGGGCCGCGGTACGGGCGGCGGCTGGCGGGGCCGGGAGCTGGCGCTGCTGCCCTACACGGCGATGAAACCCGAGTGGCGCCCTGCACTTGACGCGCTCGGCGCCCGCCTGGCGGAGCCGCCGGTGCGGCCGACGCCGCCGGTGCTGGGCGACAAGCGGGCGCAGCGCGCGTGGCTGCGGTCGCTGGGGGCGCTGACACCGCCGGACGCGGTGGTCCCGGTGCTCGACCACCGGGAGCTGCGCCGGCGTTTCGGCGACCGCTACGTGGTGCAGACGCCGCTCGGTTCCAGCGGCAAGGGCACCCACCTGGTCGCCGAGGAGGCGGACCTGGTTCCGATCCGCCAAGTCGGCGGCGGGCCCTGGCTGGTGAGCGGTTACGTGGAGGGCGCGGCGGTCAACGTGCACGTCCTGGTGTCGGCGGACGGCACGGTGCGGGTGCTGCGCCCGTCCGTCCAGCTGACCCGGGTCGAGGGGGTCGGCGCGCCCTTCGGCACGTACTCCGGCTGCGACTTCGCGGCGCCCGCGCTGCTGCCGGCGCGGGCGCTGTCCCGGGCCGGTGCGGCGGCGCGGCGCGTCGGGGAGTCGCTGGCGGCGCTCGGCTACCGGGGGCTGTTCGGTGCGGACTTCGTCCTGGCGGGTGAGGAGGCGCTGCTGCTGGAGCTCAACTGCCGGATGCAGGGCTCGACCTGGCTGCTGGGCGAGCTGGAGCTGGCGGAGGACGCGCTGCCGTCGGCGCTGCGCCACGTGCTGGAGCTGTACGGCCACGCCACCGGTGGCGAGCCGCGCACGGACGCGGACGGCGCGGTGCAGCTGGTGGTGCGGCACACCGGCGGCCCGGTGCGGGTGGCGGGTGCGCCGGGCGGCGGGCTGCACCGGCTCAAGGACGGGCTGCTGCAGTACTGCGGGGTCGGGTTCGGGCTGCTGGAGTGCGGCCCGGACGACTGCGTGCTGCTGCAACTGCCCGCCCCGGGAACGGTGTTGCATCCGGGGGTGCCGTTGGGCCGGATCGTCGCCCGGTACTCGCTGACCACCGCGGACGGCATCGCGCTCACCGAGCAGGGGCGGCGGCTGGTGGAGGCCCTGCGGGCGGGTTTCACGTTCGAGCCCGTCGAGGGGCCGCTGCCGTGCGCGGTGCCGTCCGCGGTGCCGTGCTGACGGCGCCGGTGGCGCTGTACCTCCGCCTTGCGGTGGCCGCCGACCTGCCCCGGTTGGCGGCGCTGCGGGCGGAGGCGGCCGCCTGGATCGCGCTGGAGCACGGCTCGGCCCAGTGGTCGTCCCCGTACGACCCGCAGCGCGGGCTGGCGCTGATCGCCCGGGGTGCGACGGTGGTCGCCGCGCTGGCGCCGCGGGGCGAGGCGGTCGCGACCGTAACGCTGCGGCCCACCGGCAGTCCGCGGCTGTGGAGTGGGGAGGAACTGGCCCTTCCGGCGCGCTACTTGAGTTCCTTCACGGTGGACCGCCGGTACGCCGGGCAGGGCATCGGCGCCCGGCTGGGTGACTGGGCGGCCTGGCGGGCCGCGCGGGCGGGCGCCGGGCTGCTGCGGGTGAACGTGTGGAGCGACAACACGGCCCTGCACGCCTACTACCGTGCGCGGGGCTGGCGTTGGGTGCGTACGGTGGCCGGCAGCCGCAGCGGCGCCCTGTTCGAGCGCGCCACGGTCGCGGTGGCGCCGCCGGCGCGGGTCCGGGAGGCGGACGGCCTGCGGGTGTGAGCCGGGCGGGTGCGGCGGGCGCTTCTGCCTCGGCGCGCCGCCGGCCCGTCCGGAGGGGCGCGCGGCGCTGCGCCGGCTGTTCGGGCGCTTCCCGGACGTCGCCCTCGCTGCCGGGGCGCTGCTGGAGCCGGTCGACTCGCCGGTCTCCCACGGGCACCGCGCGTTGCCGGTGCTGCCGGTGCTGCCGGGGCCGCAGGCGCCGCGGGCCTCCTGGCGCCGCTGTCTCCCCGCCCCGGCCTCGCCGCGCGCTCGTCCGGACGGCGCAGTGGGGCGGGCCGGGGGCGGGCGGGCGTGTTAGCAAGGGCCGGGGGGCGGGGGGTGTCCACGCGGACGCGCGCGAGGCTCTCGCGCGCGTGCTCGCGAAGCAACTCGACATCCGGAGGCCGTCTTGTCGCACCACCTCAGCGGACCGAACCTGCGCTCACCCGAGGGTGACGCGCGCCTGGACCTGACCGACCTGTTCGCCTTCGCCTCGCCGGAGCCGGGCCGGACGGTGCTGATCATGAACGTGAACCCGGTCGCGCCGTCCGGCGGCAAGGCCTTCCACCCTGAGGCGGTGTACCGGATCGACATCGACACCGACGGCGACAACCGGGCCGACATCGCGTACAGCTTCACCTTCTCCGAGCCGGCCGGCGGGGTGCAGACCATGACGGTGCGCCGTGCCACCGGTGAGGGGGCGCGCGGGCACGAGGCGACCGGCGAGGTGCTGGTGGCGGACGCGCCGGTGAGCTTCGACGGCACCCCGGCGGTGGTGGAGGCGGGCCCCTACCGGGTGAGTGCGGGGTTGCGCAGCGATCCGTTCTTCGCGGACCTGGACGGGATCGTGAAGGGGTTCGAGTGGACGGGGGTGGACTGGGGTGCGGACAAGAACGTGTTCGGGATCGTGCTGGAGGCGCCGGACGCGCAGTTCGGGCCGTCGCCGCAGATCGGGGTGTGGGCGCGGGTGAGCGTGCGCAAGGACGGCCGGCTGGTGTCGGTGGACCGGGGTGCGCACCCGTCGCTGACGGCGTACTTCAACGAGGAGGACGTGAAGGACGCGTACAACGCCGGTGAGCCGGTGGACGACTGGGTGACGTACCGGGGGCCGTGGACGGCGAAGCTGCAGCACGTCGGCGGGTACACCACGGACGCGGCCGAGGCGCAGCTGCGGCTGGTGCTGCCGGACGTCCTGCGCTACGACCGTTCGCGTCCGGCGGTCTATCCGAACGGGCGGTCGCTGACGGACGACGTGACCTCGGCGCGGCTGACGATGCTCACGGACGGCAAGGTGTCCGGCGACCACATCGGGCCGCACACGGACCTGCTGCCGGCGTTCCCGTACCTGGGGCACCCGCACTGAGCCGTAGCCGTTCGCCGGCGTCGCTTCCCGGGGGCGCGTCTGCTGTGCCGTCGGGCGGGCAGGCGCGCCCCTGTCGTCGGATGTCAGGGACCGCTGCGGGCACCGGATTCCTGGGCCGGCGGGCAGTGGAGGGGCGGATCGTGCGTCCGGGGCGGTCTGCGTCTACCCGCGGAACCAGGGGCGTGTTCACGAAGATAACGAATAGTGGTGGATTTTCGGGAGGCTGGTTTTACTTATTGACGTCATGTACGCGCCCAGGGTTGACTCCCCCCACCCCGCCGCAACGCCGCGGCGACCCCAGGGAGAGGCCAACCGTATGAACGCCGTCCTGCGTCGCGCCCTCGTCTCCGCCGTGGGCCTCGCGCTGACCCTGTCCATGACCGCCGCCTGTGGCAAGGCCGGCGGCGCCAAGAGCGAGTCCACCTCCGCCGGTGACCCGAACGCCATCGGCCTGCTGCTGCCCGAGAACGCCTCCTCGGTGCGCTACGAGTCCTTCGACCGCCCGTTCATCGAGGCCAAGGTCAAGTCCCTGTGCGCGCAGTGCAAGGTGCTGTACAACAACGCCGAGGGCAGCGCCGCCAAGCAGAAGCAGCAGTTCGACACCCTGCTCACCCAGGGCGTCAAGGTGATCATCCTGGACCCGTACAACGCCAAGTCCACCGAGGGGTGGGTGCAGGAGGCCGCGGCCAAGGGCGTCAAGGTCGTCGCCTACGACCGCCTCGCGAGCGGCCCGGTCGCCGCGTACACCTCCTTCGACAACGAGAAGGTCGGCGAACTCCAGGGCCAGGCCCTGCTGGACGCGATCGGCGCGCAGGCCGCCGAGGCGAACATCGTCATGATCGACGGCGACGAGGCCGACCCGAACTCCGCGCAGTTCAAGTCCGGAGCGCACAAGGTCCTCGACGGCAAGGTCAAGAAGGTCGTCTACGAGCAGTCCGGGCAGTGGGACCCCGTCGTCGCCGGGCAGAAGATCTCCGCCGCCGTCACCGAGTTCGGCAAGAACGGCTTCCAGGGCGTCTACTCCGCCAACGACGGCATGGCCGCCGCCATCATCACCCAGCTCAAGGGCGCCGGCATCAAGGTCCCCGTCGGCGGCCAGGACGCCGGCCTGGACGCGATCCAGCGCATCGTCAACGGCGACCAGGCGTACACCATCTACAAGGCCTACCGCCCGCTCGCCGAGACCGCCGCCGAACTGGCCGTCGCCCTGCTGCAGGGCAAGGACGTCAAGGCCGTCGCCACCGCGAGCGTCGACAGCGCCACCGACAAGAACATCCCGGCCAAGCTCCTGGACGCCAAGGTCGTCACCAAGGACAACATCGCCGCCACCGTCCTGGCCGACGGCCTCTACAAGGCCTCCGACGTCTGCACCGCCGACTACGCCGCCGCGTGCGCCGCGGCCGGCCTCAAGTAGCCGTCCGGGCAGCCGACCAAGCAGTCGATCAAGTAGCCGCTCCCCCAAGGTGGTTGTTCCCGTGACAGGCGTACCCGTCCTGCAGCTGCGCTCGGTCTCCAAGCGCTTCGGCGCCGTCCAGGCCCTCACCGACGTCGACCTCGCCGTCCACGCCGGCGAGGTGCTCGCCCTCGTCGGCGACAACGGCGCCGGCAAGTCCACCCTCGTCAAGACCATCGCCGGCGTCCACCCCGTGGACGAGGGCACCCTCGCCTGGCACGGCGAGGCGGTACGCCTGGCCCGACCCCAGGACGCCGCCGCCCTCGGCATCGCGACCGTCTACCAGGACCTCGCCCTGTGCGACAACCTCGACGTCATCGCCAACCTCTTCCTCGGCCGCGAGAAACGCCGCCGCGGCCTGCTCGACGAGGTCGCCATGGAGCAGCACGCCCGCCGGCTGCTGGACACCCTCGCCATCCGCATCCCCGACGTGCGCACCCCCGTGGCCGCGCTGTCCGGCGGGCAGCGGCAGGTGGTGGCCATCGCCCGCGCCCTGGTCGGCGAACCGGCCCTGGTCGTCCTGGACGAGCCCACCGCCGCGCTCGGCGTCGAGCAGACCGCCCAGGTCCTCGACCTGGTGGAGCGGCTGCGCGAGCGGGGCCTGGCCGTCGTGCTGGTCAGCCACAACATGGCCGACGTACGGGCGGTGGCCGACACCGTCGCCGTGCTGCGCCTGGGCCGCAACAACGGCGTCTTCCCGGTGGCGGGCACCACCCAGGAGCAGATCGTCGCCGCGATCACCGGCGCCACCGACAACGCCCACGCCCGCCGGGCCCGCCGCACCGAGCACACCGAGGAGGCCGAGGCCCTGTGAGCGCCCCCGACGCACCCGCCACCCCCGCCGCCGACCGCGACCCCGCCGGTCCCGCCGCCCCCGGCACTGCCGCCGCCGACCCGCGGCTGCGGCAGACCGCACCGGGCCTGGCCGGCCAACTGCAGGCCGCCCGCCGGCGCCTGGCCTCCGGCGAGCTCGGGTCACTGCCGGTCGTCGTCGGCCTGGTCGTCATCGCCGTCGTCTTCCAGTCCGTCACCCACCACTTCCTGCAGGCCGACAACCTCACCAACATCACCCGCTTCATCGCCGGGCCCGGACTGATCGCGGTCGGCGTCGTCTTCGTGCTGATCCTCGGCGAGATCGACCTCTCCCTCGGCTCGGTCGCCGGCGCCAGTGCCGCCGTCGCCGCGGTGCTGACGGTGCGCCAGGGCTGGAGCGAGTGGGTGGCCATCCTCGCCGCCCTCGGCGCGGCCTGCGTCATGGGGCTGCTGCACGGCCTGTTCTTCGCCCGCGTCGGCGTGCCCGCCTTCGTCGTCACCCTCGCCGGGATGCTCGCCTGGAGCGGCCTGCAGGAGTACGTCCTCGGCGACGGCGGCACCGTCAACAACCGCCACGACGGCATCGTCGCGAGCCTGGACAGCACCTTCCTCGGCGACGGCGACATCGCCTACGCCTGGGCCCTGGCCGTCCTCGCCCCCGCCCTCTACCTGGCCGCCCGCCTGCACACCGCCCGCCGCCGCCGCGCCGCCGGCCTCACCACGCCCCCCGCCGCCGACAGCGCCGTCCGCGCCGGGGCACTGGCGGTGCTGTGCCTGGCCACCGCCTACGCCCTCAACCAGGACCGCGGCCTGCCGCTGTCCCTGGTCGTCCTGCTCGGCGCCGTCCTCGCCACCGACTTCGTGCTGCGCCGCACCCGCTACGGCCGGCAGGTCTTCGCGGTGGGCGGCGGCGTCGAGGCGGCCCGGCGCGCGGGCGTCAACGTCGCCCGGATCCGGATCTCCGTCTTCGTGCTCTCCGCCTTCCTGGCCGGCCTGGGCGGCCTGTTCTACGCCTCCCAGCAGGGCTCCGCCGACAAGCAACTGGGCGGCGGCAACGTGCTGATGAGCGCGATCGCCGCGGCCGTCATCGGCGGCACCAGCCTCTTCGGCGGGCGCGGCAAGACCTGGTCCGCGTTGCTGGGCATCCTCGTCATCCAGTCCATCACCACCGGCCTGGACATGGTCCACGCCGCCCAGGCCATCCAGTACATGATCACCGGCGCCGTCCTGCTCGCCGCCGTCGTCCTCGACTCCCTCACCCGCCGCACCCGCGCCACCGGGCGCGGATAGCCCGGGCCACCGGTCGCGGGCAGCCCGGGCCTCCGGTCGCGGACAGCCCGGGCCTCCGGGCGCGGGCAGCCCCGGGACGGGCCCCCGGCGCGCGCCGGGGGCCCGTCCCGGTCAGGTGAAGGTGATCTCCAGCCAGGGGCTCATCATGATCCCCCGCTCGCCGTCCGGCTCCTTGGCCAGATCCCCCTGGGCGGCCTGCAGGTTCTGGCCCGGCCCCTGCCAGAACCGGTACGGCCCGCCGGCGTTCTCGGGCCGGATCAGCGCCCAGTACTGGTAGTGCGTCAGGGTGAGGTAGACACGCTTGTTGACGTAGTCCAGCACCACCTTGACGTTGTGCTCCCAGTCACTGCCCGTACCGGTGTACTCCGCGAAGCCGCGCGGGGACGTGGCCGCGTTCTGGACCGAGGAGCCCGCGCCGGACTGCGAGTTGGCGGTGTAGTGGTCGTGCAGCGGCACCGCGTGCGCGGGCACGGCCGCCGGGTCGAACCCGTTGTCGGGCAGCCGGCCGTAGTCGTCCTGGTGCCAACTGCGCAGCGTGCCAGGCTGGTTGGGGCTCTTGTCGCGCACCGCCTGCTGCGCCGGGCTCCGCTCGTCGATCACCGGCCGCTGCTGCCCGGGGTCCGGGTCCTCCAGCTGGTAGCGCACGTCGAAGATCAGGTTGAGCAGCGGGCGCGGCAGCATCTCGACGGCCTGCTTCAGCGTCAGCTTCTTCAGCGGCAGGTTCGCCCCGCCCCGTGCGTGGCTCTGCAGCCGGGGCTGCTCCTGCGGGGCCTGTCCCCCGGCGACGACCGGGCCGAGCGAGCGGGCGGTCTTGTCCCGCATCGTGTCGTCGTTGCCCCAGTACGGCTCCGTGTTCCCGGACAGGGAGGTGTGGTAGTAGCCGGTGTCCGCGGTGTTCGGCTCGGTCGCGTACCGGGTGTCCGCGTTCGGCACCGGCACCATCGCGCCCGGCCCGTCCTCGTGGTCCGGCGGGTTGTGGTCGGAGACGTAGACCTGCTGGGTCTGCAGGAAGGTGTTCACGGCGGTGACGAGCGCGGTGGTCAGCCTCAGGGCCTCGGGCACGTCGAGGGTGGCGGGCTTGAGCCTGTCCCTGATCGCGGTGAGCCTCGCCTTGAACCCGCCCTGGGGGTCGAGCTTGTGGGCGCGGTTCACCTCGTCCTGCACGGCGATCGCCAGGTACCGCGCGAGCTGGGGCCCGGTGAGCGGTTGTTCCTCGGTGGCGCCCACGCCCCGCGCGTACATGCCGGGGGTGACCTTGACGATCCGCTGCACGGCGGCGGCCGGTTCACCGGCCTGCGCCCGTGCGGGGGCCCCGTGGTCGTGCGCTTCTTCCGGGTGCCCGGCCATGACGCGCCGCGCGGTGGCCTCGGCCTCCCGCTCGAACCGGTCGGCGGGGTCGGAGACCTTCAGGCCGGCCCCGTTGTCGGTCCCGGCGACGGCGCCCCGGCGCTGCTGGATCACGTGCGCGAGCTCATGGGCCAGGGTGTGCCGGTCCCCGCCGCCCGCGCCGACGACGACGTGACTGCCCGAGGTGTACGCCAGGGCCCCCACCTCGGCCGCGGAGGACCGGGCCGCCGGGCCGCTGTGGATCCGCACGTCGGAGAAGTCGGCGCCGAACCGGGCCTCCATGTCGGTACGGACGGCCTCGTCCAGCGGCCGCCCGGGGGCGCGCAGCACGTCGTGGACGGCGGAACGCTGCACCTCGGGCAACTCGTCGTGCTGCCCGTCGTGCTGCCCGTCGTGCCCGTGGCCGGCCCGGCGCAGCATCTGCACGACGGCCCGGTTCCCGGCGGCCGCCTGCTGGGCCATCGGGCTCCAGGGCGCTGCGGACGCCGCCCGTGGCCCGGTGGGTTGCCGGGCCGGTTCGCGGCTGGTGCCGGCGCCGGTCGTCCTGGCCCTGCTGCGGTCGTGCATGCGCTCCCCATCCGATGGCGGCCTTCGGCTCGTCTCGCTCCTGCCTACCGGGCCGGGGTCGCCAGGACCAGAGCCACCGGGGCAGTCCCGGGGACGAACCGGTTGCCCCGGCGCACCAATGTTGCCGTCGGCGTGGCGCATCGGCCTCGAACAACCCACCCCAACCAGCCCCCGCGCCCAGGAAGTCGGCCCGGTCGGCGTCCTGCGCCATGGCCCGGCCACCGAACAACACAGCCCGGACAGCGCAGCGCACGAGAAGTCGGCGGAGTGACTCTGCTGGCGAGGTATTTGATCTGGGTCAGGCCGCTGCAATGGCGTGTTGGGTGCAGAGTGTGTGGATCCGGGTGGGACGGAACCTCGCCGCCCACCCGGCCTACCCGGTCGGCTGAAGGGCCGTCACCGTGGCTGCCAGGTCCCGAGCGCCCGGGCGAGCTGCCTGCTCTGCGCGGGCGTGATGCCGTGGGCGAGCTGCCGGGCGAAGCGCGGGCTTCCCGGGGCATCACAGTGGAGGATCCCGGCGAAGTTGCGCTCGCGCCCGGCCGCCCAGGGCCGGCCCCGTCGCCGGCGGCCTTGCGGTGCGCTCCAGCGGGCGGGTGCCCAGAGCGGGTGCCGCAGGAGGAAGGCCGCAAGGCGCGCCGCGTTCTGTGGCGGAGTCCCGACGGCGACCAGCGCCGCCCGCACCACCTCGGTGGCGTCCGGCGGAAGTCGGGCGTCGCCGAGCGTCGGCAGTAGGAGCAGCAGCCGCGCGGACGGGTCGTGCACACCGGGCGCAGCATGGTCCGGGGTGTGGGCGAGGTGGACCAGCTCCCGCCAGGACAGGCCCGGCCCCTGCCGGTGTTCCGGCTCCGGGAAGCGGGTGTCGACGGCGGCGAGACGGCCCCGCACCCGACCCCAGCCGGGGTGGAGGACCAGGTACTCCGTTCCCCAGTCCGTCGGCAGGTCGCAGCTGTACAGCAGCACCGTGTGCCCGCCCCCGAAGGGCAGGCGCGCCTCCAGTCCCTCCAGCATCGCCGTCTCCCAGGCGGCGTCGGCCTCGGCGACGTCGGTGCCGAACCACCCCGCGACCAGCTCGCGCTCCGTGTCGGCGACCGCGCAGTGCCGGGTCAGGTACGCGGCCCACCACTGCGGTCGGGCCGCTGTCGGGTCATCTGGTCCGTCGTGCAGCACCGGGCCAGGCTCTCACACGCCGTCACGCAGGACCGGTGCCCACCGTGGCCCACGGGCCCCGGGCGGCGACCGGCCCCGGGCGGCCGTGCGGGGCCGCCCGCACACAGGCGGCCGCATCGGCCGCCGTCCGCTCGGCGGCATGTCCCCTCGGGCGCTGCGCGTCGACGCGCGGTGGCAGCGCGTGGTCGGCTCCTGCCGCGCTGTACAGGAAGTCGGCGGGGTCGACTTCTCGTGCACGACACAGACCTTCAGGCGCGGGCCGCTCAGCCGGAGCGGCCCGCGCAACCCATCCCACCGACCGCCGCCCCGCCAGCCGCGCCGCGCAGGAAGTCGGCGGGGTCGACTCTCGTGCGGAAGTCAGGTGCGGGTGGCTTGGGTTCGGCAGTGGGTGAGGGCGTACTTGAGGCGGGGGTCGGGGTTGGGGGTGGTGGTGAGGAGTTCGCCGGCGGTGGTGAGGGTGGTCCAGTAGAGGGCCGGGTCGCCGGTGCGGGGCAGGGGGTGGGTGGCGGTGAGGGAGAGGTAGGCGGCGGTGAGGTTGCCGGTGGTGAACCAGCGGGTGAGGCCGTGCTGGTGGCCGGGTCGGATGCCGCCCAGGGCCTCGATCGCGGTGAGGAAGAGGTCGACGACGGCCAGGCCGGTGGCGTCGAGGGCGACGGGGATGTCGAAGACGCCGAGGGCTTCGAGGAGTTCGCCGGTGTCGGCTTCGGAGTCGGGGCGGGGGTCGGCGAGGAGGGCGTCGTGGCAGTCGGCGAGGCGGCGGGTGGTCTCGGCGTGGGGGATGTCGAGGGCGAGGCAGACGGCCCGCGCGACGGGCAGGGGCCGGTGGCCGAGGCGGGCGAGGAGGGCGTAGGTGGCGGCGGGGGTGGCGCCGCGGGAGAGGGTGTGACGGGCGAGGGTCGCGAGGTTCATAGGGCTTCGGGCTTTCAGACGGTGACGAGCGCGGGGGCAGGGGCGGGGGCGACGAGCACCCAGACGAACTTGCCGATGCCGCCCGGCCGGGACGTGCAGCCCCAGCGTTCGGCGAGCCTGTTGACGAGGAACAGTCCGCGGCCGCGCTCGTCGTCGGGGGCAGGTACGTGGAGGGCGGGGCACCCGGAGCCGGCGTCGTGGACCTCGATCCGCAGGCGGGAGCTGACGAGGGAGAAGCGGACCTCGATGTGGCGGTCGTCGGGGGCGCCGGAGTGCTGCACGGCGTTGGCGAACAGCTCTCCGAGGAGCAGTTCGGCGGTGTCGCCGTAGCGCTCCCCGGAGGGCAGCCCGGAGAGGTAGGCCCGGAGCATGTACCGGGCCAGGGGCGTGGATTCGACACAGGAGTCGAGGCGCGCGACGAACAAGCGGGGACGCCGGGCAGTGAGCATGGCGAAGCACCTCAAGGGAGATGGCGTGCGAATGGAGTGGCGCCGCGCCCAGGTTGCGCTGCGCATTCGGTGAATCACCGGATGTAGCCATGATGGGGTCCCGACCTCTACTATCGGAAGCCGATCTGAAGCTTGAAGTCAGTACTCGGCAAGTAGGTGAAGGTCGATGAACATCAAGGAACTTGATCCAACATCAAGCCCCTGGGCGCCCTTCGGGGTGCAACTCCGCAGGTCACGCAAGGCCGCCGGCCTTACGCAAGCCCAGCTGGCAAGGCTCGTGGGGGTCGACCCCTCCTACGTCTCCTATGCCGAACTTGCCCCGCCTGGCCGGACCCCACCGAGCGAGAAGTTCGCACGTGATGCCGATCGCGTACTGGAGACGGGCGGAACCCTGCTGCTGATGTGGCTCCAGGCCAAGCACTCGGCGTTGCTGGAGGGTTTTCCGGAGTACGCAGCCAACGAGGCCCGAGCCAGCGAGATCCGGATCTTCGAGCTCGGTGTCATCCCGGGCTTGCTTCAGACGAAGTCCTATGCAGCGGCTCTGACAAGGGCAGATGTTCGCCGAAGGGACATCACCCCCCAGCAGGCAGAAGAGAGGCTGACCTTTCTGCTTGCGCGGCAGGAGGCCGTGGCGCGACGAGACCCGCCGCTCATCCATGCCGTACTGGACGAGAGCTGCCTCAGGCGGATCATCGGCGGTCCGGAGGTCATGCGGGAACAGCTCGAACGACTTGAACAGCTGTGCGAACAGGGGCGCGTGGTACTCCAGGTGGCGCCGTTCAGCATGGGGGAGCACAGGCCGTTCGCCCTGCCCATGCGACTGCTGACACTCCCCGACGGCTCCCTGTTTGGCTACTCTGAGTCCGAGGGGCGAGGGCACGTCGAACGAGATGACGACAGGCTCCGCGACTGGCGCAGACGATACGATCGCCTCCAGGTAGGAGCGCTGGCCGAGTCGGCGACTCTCGATTTGATACTCCATGCCCGGAAGGAATCCCATGGCTGATTTCGACTTGACTACCGTTTCATGGGTGAAGTCGACGTACAGCCAGCAAGGCGGCGACTGCCTTGAGGTTGCGCGTGGCTCTCGTGAACTGATGCCCGTCCGTGACTCGAAGGACCCCCACGGTCCGGCTCTCGTCTTCCCGGCTGAGGCCTGGAAGTCATTCGTCACCGCTGTCCGCAGTGGCGAGTTCGGCGCGGTCTGAGCCCCCGGTCCAGCAAATGGATGCGCGCTACTCGGAAAGGGATCGAATGTCCGACATCGACTTGGCCGCCGCCCGCTGGATGAAAGCGAGCTACAGTCAGCAAGGTGGCAACTGCGTTGAGGTAGCCCCGAGCTTCCCCAGTGTTGTTCCGGTACGCGACTCAAAGGACCCCGAGGGCCCGGCTCTCGTCTTCCCGACCGAGGCCTGGTCCAGCTTCGTCGCCGCTGTCCGCAGCGGCGAGTTCGGCGAAGTCTGAGCCCCCGGTCCAGCCTCCGCGGGCCCGGACCGTGAACGATCCGGGCCCGCGGTCTGTTCCTTCGCAGTCCACCTGTTCAGCGACCTGCTTGGCGATGGTGTCGCCTACACCGAACAGAACTGGGCGAACTCAGGCCGTTTGCCCACCCAATCACGATGCTGACCATGCCGAACAGGGGCCATGGTCGGCTACGGGGAGATGCAGAAGCGGGGCTTCCTTGAACGCAATCCGGAGACACTGGCCGCGTGGGCCAGTGAGTACGATCACCTCCAGGTCGAGGCGTTGTCCCGGGCCGCGAGCATCGAGTTCGTTCGAGAAGGCGGAAGGGTTTTGAACATGGCTGACCTACACAGCGTCGCTTGGCGCAAGAGCTCATACAGCGCCCAGCAGGGACAATGCGTTGAGGTGGCGATCGGGCCCTCCAGCCAGGTTCCCGTCCGCGACTCGAAGGACCCCGAGGGACCCACCCTGGCCTTCCCGGTCGACGCCTGGTCGAACTTCGTCCTCGCCGTTCGCTCCGGCGAGTTCGGCGACGTCTGACGCATCGTGTGAACCGGCCGGATCCCCACTGCCCGCAGACGGGCAGTGGGGCTTTTCTGCTGCTACTTCTGGATGTTGGCGCTGCATCGACAGCGGGCCTGGACGGCACTTGACGCGCCCGCCTGCCCGGTCCGTGAGCCTGCGGTGCCACCAGGAAGCCACCCCGTTCCAGCGGGCGCGTCATACCAAGCAGCACCGGCGCGGCCCCGTCCTGGAGTTCACCCCCGCGGCTTTCCAGGACTTCCTCGACGCCGTCAAGGCGGGCGAGTTCCCGGTCCAGCTGTAACCCTGGCGAGAGCCGGGCGCGCGAGGCCCGACGGGCGCGCGCCCCGCGGCAGGACGCGGCGGCCGTCCGAGGCGGGGCACGACCGCCTCCACCCGGTCCGCGGCGCTCAGCTCGCTGCGGCGTCGGACCTGGCGATCGCGCCCGGTCCTGGGGTGCGGCGGACGTCCTGCGGGGCGAGGTGGCCGTGGCCCGCGGCGCACTCCAGGACGACCCTGACCGGGGCGTCGCACGGGCTCGTGTCGTCGGCGGGCTGGTGCCGGACGACGACCGACGGGCCCTGCGGGTCGGCGAGGTAGGTGTCGCCCCACTCCAGGAGCGCGATGAGGGTCGGGCGCAGCGCGTGGCCCTGGTCGGTGAGCTCGTAGGCGAAGCGCTGGCGGTCTCCGGGTTCGCGGTAGGGGACGCGGCGCAGGACTCCGGCGGTGACCAGGGTGTCGAGTCGGCTGGCGAGGAGGTTCTTGGCGATGCCGAGGCGGGTGTGGAACTCGCCGAAGCGGTGGGCGCCGTCGAGTGCCTCGCGGACGATCAGCAGGGACCAGCGTTCCCCCACCACCGAGAGGGCGCGTGCCACCGAGCAGTTCACCGGGTCGATCCGCCGTGTCTCCATGGGACCAGCCTACCGATCTGGGTTTACGAACTGTACTCAGCGGGGGTAACCTCCGGTCAGGTTCTGAGTTTAAAAACTAAACCCAAAGGGGGTTCGGCCATGCCCATGCTCGACGTGTACGTTCCCGACGGTGCGCTGCGGCCCGATGCCGAGGCGGCGCTGATGGAGCGGATCACGGAGATCCTGATCCGCCATGAGGGGTTCGACCCCGCCGATCCGGTGGCCCGGTCCGTGTCCTGGCTGTTCCTCCACCGGCCGGCGGCCGTGTTCGTCGGCGGAAAGCCCGCGGACGCGCCCCGCTACAAGGTCGTGCCGTCGGTGCCCGAGGGGCAGCTCGACGAGCGGAAGCGGGCGGGTGTCATCGCCGAGGTCACCGAGGCGATCCTGGACGCCGAGGACGGCGCCTGGCCGCGCGATCCCGGCCGCGTCTGGGTCTTCCCCACGCAGATCCCGGAGGGCCACTGGGGCGGTTGGGGGCGGATCAGGCCGCTGGCGGCGATCCTCGCCCGGCTCGGCGGCGGCGACAGCGGGCGCGCCGGTGCGCTGGCGCGTGAGCGGATCGCCGCCAGCCGCGCCGAACGCGCCCTGCTGCCCTGACGCCGGCGCTGCGGGCCGCGCCGTGCGCGGGAAGTCGGCGGGGCCGACTTCCCGCGCACGGGGGGTGCTGACCTTGTGGCGATCCGGGTGGGAGGCCGTCAGGGCCGACGCGGCCGGTGCCGGTTCAGCGGGTGTCGCGGGCCGCGCGGAGGATGAGGTCGGCGACCGCGCCCGGGCGGGAGACCGCGACCGCGTGGGAGGCGTTGTCGACGGTGACGGTGCGGGCGTGGGCGCGCTCGGCCATCCACTGCTCGGCCTTCGGCGGGATGTTGTGGTCCTGGCCGGCGACCAGGGCGTAGGAGGGAATGTCCTTCCAGGCCGCCTGTGAAGCCTTCTCCTCCAGGGCGAGGGTGGAGACCGGCCGCTGGGTGGCCGCCATGGTCGCGGCGGTGGCAGCGGGGACATCGGCGGCGAACTGGTGGCGGAACAGGTCCTGCTTGATGGTCAGTTCGGTGCCGGTGCCGCCGCCGGGCAGGGGGTAGGAGCTGGTGTTGAGGGTCTCGCCCAGGGTGCTGCCGGGGAACTTGCCGGCCAGCTCGCCGGCGCTCTCGCCGACGTTCGGGATGAACGCGGCGATGTAGACCAGCGCCTTCACGTCGGGGTCGCCGGCGGCGGCCTGGGTGATCACCGAGCCGCCGTAGGAGTGGCCGACCAGGACCACGGGCCCGTGCACGCCGTCCAGGACGCTGCGCAGGTAGGCGGCGTCGCTGCTCACGCCGCGCAGGGGGTTGGCGGTGGCGATGACCGGGTAGCCGTCGCGCTGCAGTCGCTGGATGACGCCGGACCAGCTGGAGGCGTCGGCGAAGGCGCCGTGGACGAGCACGACGGTGGGCTTGGCCTGGCTCGCCCCGGCCTTCTGCGAGGCGGCGCTGCTGCTCACCGTGGTGGCGGCCAGCAGGGAGCCCGCCACGGCAGAGGCGAGGGCCACGGTCGTGACGGCACGCAGAGCCGAACGGCTGCGGGAGGGACGGGACATGACGGTCTCCTTGAAAGGCAGTCGCCGGTGACACGGTCTGGCAGGAAGGCGCGGGGTGTGCCGCGTTTCGAACCGCTTTGACCAGCGACGATGGTTGAACGACCGAACCGAAGAGGTCGGTCGGGCCCGGCACGGTCGGCCGGAAGGGTCTGCGCGGTGCGCGGCGTCCGGCCATGGGGGGTGCGGGGCGCCTGGGGGCGGCCCGGGCGGAGCCGGGCCGCCCTGGCGTGGGGTCAGGAGGTGCTGTGCAGGCCGGTGTAGAGGAAGCGGTTGGCCTGGTCGACGGCTGCCTCGGCGGCGTTGGTGTTCGCGAGGGCGTTGAGCATGGCGAAGTCGTGGATGACGCCGGAGTAGCGGACGGTGGTGATGTCGTTGCCGGCGGCGCGGAGCTTGGCGGCGTACGCCTCGCCCTCGTCCCGCAGGACGTCGGCCTCGTCGGTGATGACCAGGGCCTTGGGCAGGCCCTTGAGCTGGTCGAGGCCGGCGCGCAGCGGGGAGGCGAGGATCTGCTGGCGGTCCTTGGCGTTCGGGGCGTAGGCGTCCCAGAACCACTTCATGGCCTTGCGGGTCAGCCAGGGGCCGTCGGCGAACTCCCGGTAGGAGGGGGTTTCGAAGTTGGCGTCGGTGACGGGGTAGAAGAGCACCTGCTCGCGCAGGGCGGGGCCGCCGCGCTGCTTGGCCATGAGCGTGACGGCGGCCGTCATGTTGCCGCCGACGCTGTCGCCGGCGACGGCGATCCGGGAGCCGTCGACGTTGATCTCGTCACCGTGCTCGGCGACCCACGTGGTGGCCGCGTAGGCCTGCTCGATGGCGATGGGGTAGCGGGCCTCGGGTGAGGGCGTGTAGTCGACGAAGACGACGGCGGCCTGGGCGCCGTTGGCGATCTGGCGGACCAGCCGGTCGTGGGTGTTCTCGTTGCCGAGGACCCAGCCGCCGCCGTGGAAGTACATGACGGCCGGGAGCTTGTCGCTCACGCCGGCGGGGCGGACGATCCGGATGGTCACCTCACCGGTGGGTCCCACCTTGAGGGTGCGGTGGCTGACGTCGGCCGGCGGTGTGTCGACGGGCCCGCTCTGCGCGCTGTCGAGCGCCTTGCGGGCGTCGTCGTAGGACAGCGTGTAGATCGGCGGATTCTTCGCGGCCGCGTCGGCGAACGCCTGGGCGTCCTTCTCCAGAACCGGGGCGGTCGACTTGGCGGGCGCGGGGGCGGGGGAGGCCGAGGCGTTGGCGGCGATCGTGGCCCCGGCGACGAGGGCGGCGGCCGCGGCGGCGGCGATCTTGCGGTTGATGCGGAAGGGGACGGTGCGCATGGGGTAACTCCTGGGTCGCCTCTCGGTGGTCGAAGAGGGCAAGGCCCCAGGCTAGGACCCCGTGTCCGCCCCGCCTTTGCACGCAGCGCACTCGTTCCGGCCGGTCCGCGCACCCGTCGCCGGCGCCGCACCTGGGTGCCGATCGCCGCGGAGCGACGGGCGCAGGGATGGGGCTGCGCGTTCGGGCTGCGCAGCCCCACCCCTGTGCCTTAGCCGACTCCCCCGCGGCTGGAGGACAGGCCCCGACGGGGTGTCAGGCGGGGCGGATGCCCGGGTTGCCGGCCTCGGTGGTGAAGGAGGCGGCGGTGGACAGGGTGCCGCCGGGGCGGGTGATGTGGGAGACCACCCGGTAGTCGGCGCGGGCGCGGCGGTGGTCCAGGGTGAGCACGGTGTAGCCGCGGCGCCCGTCGTAGAACTTCATGTGCGCGTTGGCGGACATGAGGTTGTTCCAGTTGGACGGCTTCTCCTCGCCGTCGCCGTCGCTGCTGATCGAGGTGCCGACGAACTCCACGCCCACGGTGCGGGAGGTGGGGTCGTCGAAGTTGCGCTTGACGTCCAGGGCGTAGGCGACGTGCACGTCGCCGGTGAGCAGCACGAGGTTCTCGACGCCGGCCTGGTCGACGGCCTGCAGGAAGCGCTCGCGGGCGGCGGGGTAACCGTCCCAGGCGTCCATGGAGAGCTTGGAGCGCTCGGCGGTGGTGTTCTTGCGGCGGGAGAAGACGACCTGCTGGGGCACCACGTTCCAGGTGGCCTTGGAGTGGCGCAGCCCGTCGGCGAACCAGCGTTCCTGGGTGGCGCCCATCAGGGTGCGCTTGGGGTCGTCGGACTCGGGGGTGGGGTACTGCCAGCCGTCGCCGTTGGCCTGGTCGTCGCGGTACTGGCGGGTGTCGAGGATGTCGAACTGGGCGAGGCGGCCGAAGTGGACGCGCCGGTAGAGGGTCAGGTCGGTGCCGTCGGGCTGGGGCATGCGCAGCGGCTGGTTCTCCCAGTAGGCGCGGTAGGCGGCGGCGCGGCGGGCGACGAAGGGGGCCGGGTCCTGGTTCTTCTCGGGGATGCCGGCGGCGTAGTTGTTCTCCACCTCGTGGTCGTCCCAGGTGACGTACCAGGGGTGGGCGGCGTGGGCGGCCTGGAGGTCGGGGTCGGTCTTGTAGAGGGAGTAGCGCAGCCGGTAGTCCTCGAGGGTGGTGGTCTCGTGGTTGAAGTGGGCCGGCAGGGTGCGGTCGGTGTACTTGCGGTCGCCGCCGACGGCGTCGATGCCGTACTCGTAGATGTAGTCGCCGACGTGGAAGACGGCGTCGAGGTCTTCGCCGGCGAGGTGGCGGTAGGCGGTGAAGTAGCCGTCTTCGTAGGCCTGGCAGGAGACGAAGGCGATGCGGGCGCTGTCGAGCTTGCGGCCGCGCGGCGGGGCGGTGCGGGTGCGGCCGACGGGGCTGGTCCAGGAGCCGACGGTGAAGCGGTACCAGTACGTGCGGGCGGCGTCGAGGCCGTCGGCGTCGACGTGGACGGCGTAGTTGAACTCGGCGTGGGCGCGGGCGGTGCCGCGGCGCTCGACGCGGCGGAAGTTCTCGTCGCGGGCGATCTCCCAGCCGACCTTGACCGAGCCGGTGGGCGGCATGCCGGAGCCGGGTTCCAGGGGGCGCGGGGCCAGGCGGGTCCAGAGCACGACGGCTTCGGAGGTGGCGTCGCCGGAGGCCACGCCGAGGGTGAAGGGGTTGTCGCCGATGGCGCGCGGGGCGATCTCGTTGTCGGCGGCGTGCGCGGAGGGCAGGTTGACGCTGAAGGCGAGCGCGGCGGCGGCCGAGGTGACGGTCAGGAAGCGGCGCCGGTCCAGGCGGGCGGCGGCCTCGCGCAGCATCCGGTCGGGCGTGGGGCGGTCGGCGGGGCGGGTCATGGGGGGTGGCCTTTCGCGGTTCGGGGGTGTGCGAAGGGAATTGGAGTGGACCACCCCGTACTGCGGGGGTCGGGATTCCGGCAGCAGAGTGAGCATCTGATGTCAGACCCGTGAAGGTCGGGCACTTCGCCCCGAAGCGGATGAACCGTCATGTTCCGGGCGTTCCCGTGGGGACGGGCGGGGTCCGCCCGTCGGCGAGCCCCGCCCGCGGGCCGCCCGGGCGCCGTCCGGGGCCGTGCGCGGGCCGCCCGGGGCCCGGTGGGCGGGGTGTGCGCCATGGGCCGGTCAAGGCGCGTGCCCCGGGCCGTGTGAGGCGGGACCGGGTGGTCAGACGACTTCGAGGTTGGCCATCATCCCCATGTCCTCGTGCTCGGCGTTGTGGCAGTGGAAGAGGTAGCGGCCGCGGTAGCCGTCGAAGCGGGTGATGATCTCCACCGACTCCCCCGGGCGCAGCGAGACGGTGTCCTTGAGGCCGGCGTCGTGGGGCTGTGGGGGTCTGCCGGCGCGGCTGAGGATGCGGAAGCCGACGAGGTGGAGGTGGACGGGGTGGTGGATGTCGGCGATCAGGCGCCAGATCTCGGTGTCGCCGAGGGGGACGGTGACGTCGGTGCGGGCGGGGTCGAAGGGGCGGCCGCCGATGAGCCAGCCGTGGCCGCCGTTCATCCGGCCGGTGCGGAAGGCGAAGTCGCGGGTGCGGACGGCGTCCTGGCGGTGCCAGTCGGGCAGGTCGATGCAGAGGGTGGGCGGGATGCGGCTGTCGTCGGTGGCGGGGCGGCGGGTGATGCGGAAGGCCATGACGTCGCGGGTGCGGCCGGTGCCGAGGCGGTTGACGATGCGTACGAGGGAGCCGACGGGGGCGGTGGCGAAGTCGACGACGAGGCTCGGGCAGTTCCTGGCGGTGGCGCGGCTGGAGCACCTGAGCCGGGCGGCCGAGGAACTGCGTGTCGCCCAGCCGTCGTTGAGCCGCTCCATCGCCCGGCTGGAGGCCGAGCTGGGCACCCCGCTGTTCGAGCGCGGCGGGCGGCTGCGGCTGAACGCGGCCGGGCACCTGTTCCGCGGCTACGTGGAGCGTTCGCTCGGCGAACTGGAGGCGGGCCGGCGGGCGGTGGCCGAGGCCGCCGGGCAGGGGCTGGGCACGGTACGGCTGGCCTCGCAGACGTTCCTGGCCTTCAGCGGGCCGCTGGCAGCGTTCAAGTGCGGCCACCCGGGGGTGGAGATCGAGCTGCACCAGCTGCCCGCGCAGGAGATGGCGCGGCGGCTGCGCTCCCAGGACGTCGACCTCGCCGTCGCCTCCCAGCCCGTCACCGCCGAGGGCCTGGAGTCGGTGCTGCTGCTGGAGGAGGAGGTGGGGCTGGCCGTCCCGGTGGGCGACCCGCTGGCCGGGCGCGCCCGGGTGGGCATCGAGGAGCTCGCCGGGCGGCCGTTCATCGCCGCCCGCCCCGGGCACTGGCAGCGCCGCCTGCTGGACCGGCTGTTCGCCGCCCAGGGCCTGGTGCCGCGGATCGTCTGCGAGAGCGACGAGGCCGGCGCCATCGCCGAGCTGATCAGCGCGGGCCTGGGCATCGGCCTGGTACCCGACGTCGCCCGGCGCACCGCCACCCGCCTGCCGCTGGTGTGGGTCGGCGTCGACAGCCCTGACTGCCGGCGCTCCCTGACCCTCTTCTGGGACGCGCAGGTGCGCCTGCCCGCCCCCGCCCGCCTGCTGCGCGAGGCGATCGCCGGCTGGGACTGGACGCGGGGCCCGGCGGACGGCACGGCGGCCGGTCGGGCTGACGGCACGGCGGGCGGTCGGGCGGGCGGGGGCTTGTGAGAACCGGCGCCGGGCCTACAGCTTGGCGGCCGAGAAGGTGTCGCACTGGGCGAGGTCGCCGCTGCGGTAGCCGGTGGTGAACCAGGCCTTGCGCTGCTCGGCGGAGCCGTGCGTCCAGGCCTCCGGGTTGATCCGGCCGGTGGCCTGCTGCTGGATCCGGTCGTCGCCGACCGCCGCGGCCGCGTCCAGGCCCTGGGCGATGTCCTGGTCGGTGAGCGAGGCGATCAGCGGACGGCCGGTGGAGGGCTGGGGGGTGGTGGTCGCGTGGTGCGCCCACACCCCGGCGTAGCAGTCGGCCTGCAGTTCCAGGCGCACCGAGCCGCTGGTGGCGCCCTGGCGGTCGCCCCCGACCTTCTGCATGGCGCCGGTGAGGTTCTGGATGTGGTGGCCGTACTCGTGGGCGACGACGTAGGACTCGGCGAACGGGCCGCCCTTGGCGCCGAAGCGGGCGGACAGGTCGTTGAAGAAGCCCAGGTCGAAGTAGGCCTTCTTGTCGCCGGGGCAGTAGAACGGGCCCACCGAGGAGGTCGCCGGCCCGCAGGCGGTGGAGACCTGGCCGGTGAACAGCACCGTCTCGGCGTTCTTGTACGGGACCTTGGCGGCGCGCGGCAGTTCGGTGCGCCAGAACTCCTGGAGGCTGTTGGTGACCGCCACGATCCGGCAGTCCTGGCGCTTGTTGGCGTCCGCCCCGGTCTTGCAGGCCTGCTGCGCCTCGCCGGAGGTGCGGGCGGCGGAGGAGTTGGTGGAGGAGCCGGAGCCGGAGGACAGGCCCAGCAGTTGCGGGTCGACGCCGAGGGCGACCGCGACCAGCACCGCGATCAGGCCCACGGCCCCGCCGCCGATGGCGAGCTTCCCGCCGGGGATGCCGCGCCGGTCGTCCACCTGCGAGGTGTCGAGGTCGCCCTGGTCGTCGAACTGCATGTGCCCCTGCCTGCCCGTTTCTGTCGTGTTCCGCCCTACTGGTGACGGTCTGTGCCGCCGACGGCCCGGACCAGCCTACGGGCCCCGGCCCGGGCGCGGGCGCAGCGGGGCCCCGGGGGGTCGGGCGGGGTGCGTGGGGGCGCGGGTGCGGGGGCGGGGGTTCGGACGGGGTGCGTGTGGGGGCGGGGGCCGGGGCGGGGCCCGGCCCTCCTCGGGGGGAGGGCCGGGCGGTGCGGGTCAGCCGGCCGGTGTGGGGGCGGGGGCGTAGCCGGCCGGGCGGGTGGTGAAGGTGCCGCGGCCCTGGGTGCGGCCGCGCAGGCGGCCCGCGTAGCCGAAGAGTTCGGCGAGCGGGACCAGGGCGCTGACGTGGGCGGTGGCGGTGGCGGGGCCGGGTTCGGTGGCGCGGATGTGGCCGCGGCGGGCGGCGAGGTCGCCGAGGACGGTGCCCAGGGCGTCCTCGGGCACGGTGACGCCCACCTCGGCGAGCGGTTCGAGCAGGTGCATGCGCGAGGCGCGCAGGGCCTCGCGCAGGCCGAGGCGGGCGGCGGTGCGGAAGGCGAGTTCGGAGGAGTCCTTGGGGTGGGTGGCGCCGTCGGTGAGGGTGACGGCGACGCCGGTGACCGGGTGCCCGCCGAGCGGGCCGTCGGTCAGGGCGTCGCGGCAGCCGGCCTCGACGGCCTGGACGTACTCGCGCGGCACCCGTCCGCCGGTGACGGTGGAGGTGAACGCGAAGTCCCCCTCGGTGCCCGCCGGCAGGGGGTGGACGTCGAGGACGAGGTGGGCGAACTGGCCCGCGCCGCCGTCCTGTTTGGCGTGCCGGTAGGTGAAGCCGGTGACGCCCTGGAGGAGGGCCTCGCGCAGCGCGACGCGCGGGCGCCCGACCACGGCTTCGACGCCGCTCTCGCGCCGGATCTTCTCCACCGCGACCTCCAGGTGCAGTTCGCCCAGTCCGGACAGGGTGCGCTGGCCGGTCTCGGGGTCGGTGGCCGCGCGCAGCGCGGGGTCCTCCTCGGTGAGGCGGGCGAGGGCGGTGGCGAGCTTGTCGGTGTCGGTGGCGCGGCGGGCCTCGACGGCGACGGTGACGACCGGTTCGGTGCTCACGGGGGCCTCCAGGACGATGGGGTGCTCGGCGTCGCACAGGGTGGCGCCGACGCGGGTGTGCTTGGGGCCGGCGACGGCGACGATGTCGCCGGCGCGCGCCTCGTCGGTCTCGGTGTGGCGGCCGGCCGGGTCGGTGAAGATGCGGGCGACGCGTTCGCGGCGGCCGGTGGTGGTGTCGAGCACGGTGTCCCCCTTGCGCAGGGTTCCGGCGTACAGGCGCAGGTGGGTCAGGCGCCCGGTGGGGGCGGCGGTGACCTTGAACGCCAGGGCGGTCAGGGGCTGTTCGGGGTCGGCCTCGCGTTGCTGGGTGCCGTCGGCGGAGCGGGTGGGCGGGACGTCGAGCGGGGAGGGCAGGTAGGCGACGGCGGCGTCCAGGAGCGGTTCGATGCCGCGGTTGCGGTAGGCGGAGCCGCACAGCACCACGACGGCCTCGCCGGTGCGGGTGAGGTCGCGCAGGGCGGTGGTGAGGGTGGCGGCACTCAGGGTGGCGTCGGCGCAGAACTCCTCCAGGGCGTCGGGGTGCAGTTCGGCCACCGCCTGCGCCAGGGCGTGGCGGCGCTCGGCGGCCTCGGCCCCGAGGTGGGCGGGGACCGGGCCCTCGTGCGGGGTTCCGTCGTCGTGCCAGGTGAGGGTGCGCAGGTGCACGAGGTCGACGACGCCGGTGAACGACTCCTCGGCGCCGATGGGCAGTTGGACGGCCAGCGGGCGCGGGTGCAGGCGTTCGCGGATGGCGTCGACGGCAGCGTCCAGGTCGGCGCCGGCGCGGTCGAGCTTGTTGACGAAGGCGATGCGCGGCACGCCGTGGCGTTCGGCCTGGCGCCACACCGACTCGCTCTGCGGCTCGACGCCGGCGACCGCGTCGAACACCGCCACCGCGCCGTCGAGCACGCGCAGGCAGCGCTCGACCTCGTCGGCGAAGTCGACGTGGCCGGGGGTGTCGATGAGGTTGATCCGGTGCCCGGCCCAGGCGCAGGTGACGGCGGCGGCGAAGATGGTGATGCCGCGTTCGCGTTCCTGGGGGTGGCAGTCGGTGACGGTGGTGCCGTCGTGGACCTCGCCGCGCTTGTGGGTGGTGCCGGTGAGGTAGAGGATCCGCTCGGTGACGGTGGTCTTGCCGGCGTCGACGTGGGCGAGGATGCCGAGGTTGCGGACGGCGGCGATGGCGTCGTTCGCGGTGCCGGTGGTGGTGTTCGCGGCGGTGGTGGTGTGGGTGCGCATGGCCCGGGTGCCTTTCGAGGCGGTTCGCTTCTGGGTGGGCGCGCGATCGTGCAGTGCCGCTGATGGTCCGTCAGATCCGGTGTCGTGGCCGGCCCGCGCGAGGACGTGGCGGGGCGCTTGGGTTGTCAGACGGTGGCGGCACTGCTCCGGTGCCGGCCGCGCAGCGGGCACCGGGAGGGGAGGGACATCAGGATCACCTCGTACCGCGACGCGGGAGAGGGGGCGGCGGCGCTGCGCTTCGGCATGGCCGCCCGCCTCCTCTCCTCGTTGCTGTCGTCGTCGCGGTCGTCGCGGTCCGGCCGCGCTTCGGGGCGCGGCCGCGTGGCGAGTGTAGGGAAGGCGGGCCGTACAGGGCGACGGGTTTTCACGGCCCGCGGCTTACGGCTCGCGGCTTACGGCTCGCGGTTTGCGGCGTGCGGCCTGCGGTTCACGGGGCCCGGAAGCGCAGCACCGCCTCGGACCAGCCGTCGTCGCCCGCCCCGGCGTCCAGGGCGGCGCCGATGGCGCGTTCCTCGTACGCGAAGTGGGAGTCCATGATGGCGGCGAGACCGTCGAGTTCGCGTCCGACGGCCTCCAGGTCGGCGCTGTGGGCCGCCTCGGCGGTGGCGGTGGCGGCGGCCTGGTCGGCGAGGTCGCGCACACGGGTGAGGATGTGGGTGATGAGGCCGTGGTCCTCGACGAGTTTGCCGATGGTCGGTGCCAGGTCGGGGCGTTCGCGCAGGAGTTGGGCGAACAGGCCGGTGTCCTCGCCCTGGTGGTGGTGGGTCAGGGCGGTGCAGAAGGCCAGGCAGTGGGCGAGGAGCGGGTCGTCGTGGCCGTCCGGGCCGTCCGGGCGGCGGGGCCGGCCGAGGTCGGCGCGCAGGTCGGCGAGGCGGCGGCGCAACTCCTGGTGCGCGCGGGCGAGTTGCAGGCTGAGGGCGGCCGTACGGCCGGTGGGGCGGGAGGCCACGGGGGCGGTCCCTTCGGTTGCGCACCTCCATGCCTGACGCGGCCCGTCACCGGCACGCGATGCTCACGCCATCCGATCACGCGTCCCGGCCGGCGGGCAAGCGCGCCGCCGGTGACGGCCGGTCTCCGGGCCGCCGCCACTACCCGCCGTCACTGCCGGGTGTCACTGTCCGCCGGCGAGGTCGCTCAGGGTCGCCTCGGCCTTCGGGGTCAGGGTGAGCGGGCCCTTGCCGGTCGTCCACACGGCCCGCACGTCCAGGCTGCGCAGGCGCCAGCCGTCGGGGGTGCGCACCGCCTCGCCGGTGAAGGTGCCGCCGACGCCGAAGTGGCCGCCGGGCTCCTCGCCGCGCGCCCGCTGGGTCGAGGCGAGGTGGACGTGGGTCATGACGGCGTTCCAGCGCACCGCGGCCCGGTCCCCGTCCAGGTCGATCATGTAGTTGGCGCCCACGTGCTGGGTCCGCTCGAACTTGCCGAGGGTGGCCTGCTCGGACTCGGCCAGCCCGTCGATCCCCTCGTGCTCCCCCACCGGCGAGGTGATCCGCACGTCGGGGGTGAAGTGGCGCCGCGACCACGCCTCGTCGAACCGCCCGCCGCCGCTGGGCACCGCGTCGAGGCTGAGCAGGTAGCCGTCGATGAGGCCGGTGATGTCGGCGCGGTCGGCGAGGACCCGGACCCGCTGCTCGAGAGCGGCGAAGTCCGCGGCGGTGGGCGCGGCGGCAGTCGTGGCGGTGGTCATGGCGGGGCTCCCCGGGATCGCGGTGCGGGTCGCGGCCGGTTCGGCCGCGCACCACGGAGACTAGGAGTTCAAGTCGACTTGAGATCAAGGCCTCGGGACCCGCACCCGTCCCGCCCGTCGGCGGGATCGGACCCGGCGGCGGGTGCGGGATCCGCGGCGCGGGCGCGCGGGCGGCCGAGCAGGATTCCGGCGAGCACCAGGGCCAGCCCCGCGCCCTGGCGCGCCCCGAAGGGATCGCCGTCCAGCGCGGCGCCCAGCAGGACGCCGGTGAGCGGGTTGAGCAGTCCGAGCAGGCCGACCGTGCCGGCCGGCAGGTGACGCAGTCCGGCGAACCAGCAGGTGAAGGCGAGCGCGGTGGCGACGACGGTGCTGTAGCCGAGGGCGAGCAGGGTGGGTGCGTCCGCGGGCGGGGGCGCGCCCTCGACGGCGGCGGCGAGCGGCAGCAGCACCAGGGCGCCCGCGGTCAGCTGCCAGGCGGTGGCGGCGAGCGGGTCGGCGCCCTCGCGCCAGCGGGCGGCCAGCACGTAGCCGACGGAGGAGACCAGCATCGCCGTGCCCGAGGCCGCCAGCCCGGCCCAGCCGATCCCCTCCCCGGGCCCGGCCAGTGCCAGCGCGACCCCGGCCAGGCCCACCACCGCCCCCGCCAGGTGCGCGCGGCGCGGGCGCCGGCCGACCAGTGCCCAGGCGGTGAGCAGCATGGCCAGCGGGGAGGCGGCCATGACGGTGGCGGCGGCGCTGGTGGGCAGCAGTTGGGAGGCGAGGTAGAGCAGGACGAAGAAGGCGGCGGTGTTGAGCAGGCCGAGCAGGGCGCTGCGCCACCACCAGGCGCCGTGCGGGCGGCGGCGGGCGAGGGCGAGCAGCAGCAGGCCGGCGGGCAGGGCGCGCAGGGCGGCGCCCCACAGTGGGCGGTCGGCGGGCAGGTGGGTGTGGGTGACCCAGTAGTTGGCGCCCCAGGCGACGGGGGCGAGGGCGGTGAGCAGTACCCACCGCGCTTTGGCTTCCATGGAAGGCAATATAGCTTCCTGGGAAGCGATTGCGGGTAGGGTGGTGGTTCATGGAGCCCGACCAGCCCGAGGACCCGTACGCGGCCCCCCGCGAGGCCCCGTACGCGGACCACGTCGCCCAGATCCAGGCCGCGTGGCGGCGCGAGCGCCCCGACCTGGATGTCTCCCCGCTGGCCGTCATCGGGCGCCTGCACCGCCTCGCCGCCCGCCTGACCGCCGAGCTGACCCTGGTGTACCAGCGCTACGGGCTGGGCGAGGGCGAGTTCGACGTGCTCGCCGCGCTGCGCCGCGCCGGCGCCCCGTACGAGCGGGCCCCGGGCGAGCTGGCCGCGCACACGATGGTGACCACCGGGGCGATGACCAAGCGGATCGACCGTCTGGAGCGGGCCGGGCTGGTCACCCGCCGTCCCGCCGTGGACGACCGGCGCGGGCGGGTGGTGGCCCTCACCGATGCCGGGCGGCGGCTGTTCGACGAGGCGTTCACCGCCCACATCCGCAACGAGCACCGGCTGCTGGCCCACCTGAGCCCCGAGGAGGCCGCCGCCCTGCGGGGTCTGCTCGCCGCCTGGCAGCACCGCCTGGACGGCGCCGGCACCGGGGGCGGCACCGTCGGGGGCTCCGTCGGCGGGGAGGGCGGGCCGTGGGAAGCTGACGCATGACCAGCGCACCGCCCCCGCCCCCGGACGCCCCGCCGCCCTTCCCCGCTCCCCCGCCCGGCTGGGAGAATCCGGAGGTGCGGGCCGACCGGCGCCTGGTGGAGATGCTCCAGGAGCTGCGGGTGCTCCAGACCGGTGTGCAGATCGTCTTCGCCTTCCTGCTGGGTGTCGCCTTCACCCCGCGCTTCACCCAGCTCACCGACGCCCAGCAGGACATCTACGTCGCCACCCTGCTGCTGTCGGTTGTCGCCGCGGCCGTGCTGGCCACCCCGGTCGCGTTGCACCGCGGCCTGTACCACCACCCCGGCAAGCAACGGATCGTCACCGTCTCGGTCCGCATCGCCCAGGTGGGCCTGCTGCTGCTCGCCTGCGCGCTGACCGGGGCCGTGCTGCTGGTTCTGGACGTCGTCCTCGGCCCGGCGCCGGCGGTGCCGATCACCTGCGCGATCGCGCTGATCTTCGCCGTGCTGTGGTTCGTCCTGCCCTGGGCGGTGCGCCGCCGCGCCGCGCGCGACCGCACCTGACCCGCCCTGCCCCGCCCTCTCGCCCCACCCCTCGGGGCCGGTCCGTTCCCCGGACCGTCTACCGTGCCGGTATGCATACCGACGAAAGCCCGTGGGACGTCCTGCTGATCGGCGGCGCGTCCGGCCTCGGCAAGAGCCGCGCCGCCGCCCTGCTGTCCGCCCGGCACGGCGCGTTCGTGGTCGAGTTCGACGACGTCGTGGCCGCCCTGCAGGCCGCCACCACTCCCGCCGGCCACCCCGGCCTGCACCACTTCGCCGCCGTGCCCGACCCCGACGCGCTGCCCGCCGACCGCGTCCTGGAGCTGCAGATCGCCACCGCCCGCGCCCTGGACGACGCGCTGCTCGGCGTCGTGCGCAACCGGCTCACCGTCGACGTGCCCGCGATCGTGGAGGGCGACTACCTCACCCCGGCCGCCGCCGCCCGCGCCGCCGCCGAGGCCGCCGGGCAGGGCCGGCGCGTGCGCGCGGTCTTCCTGCACGAGGACGACCCGCGGCGCATCGGCGCCAACTACGCGGACCGCGAGCCGGATTGCGGCCCCCAGCCGGAACGCGCCGCCGTCAGCGCCCGCTACAGCACCTGGCTCGCGGACCAGGCCCGCGCCCACGCCCTGCCCGTGGTCGACTGCCGCCCGTACGCCACCCTCCCCGAACGCCTGGCCGCCGCCCTGGCCTGACGGCCGGCCGGGCCACCGGCCCGACAGCCTCACCACGCCGCGGGCCCTCGGCCCGCCGTGCCCCGCCGGCCGGCCCCGCCCTCCCGGCCACCGGCCGCCCGGCGCGGCCTGCGGGCGGCCGCGCCCGGCCGGGGCACGGCACCGGATAGGGCGTGCGCCGCACGGGAGTCGACGCCCGTCGCGGTCGGCGCCCTCGACCGTCCCGGCCCCCGCCCCGGCGCCGGCGGCCGCTGACGCCCGGCCGCGGCCGGGACGCGGCCGGGAGGCGGCCGGGAAGCGGAAATGCCGGTGCGCGGCGCGGGCCCGCTGGGCACACTGATCCGATGATGACCGACCACTGGCCCCTGCGGGGGCTGCGCGTGACCTCGCCCCGCCTGGAGCTGCGCCTGCCCGGCGAGGACGAACTGGCCGAGGTGGCGGACGTCGCCGCGCGGGGCGTCCACCTGCCCCAGGACCGTCCCTTCCTGACGCCCTGGGGCGAGCTGCCGGCGGCCGAACGCGCCCGGCACGTGCTGCAGTTGCACTGGGCGCGGCTGGGCAGCTGGAGCGCGGAGCACTGGACGCTGAACCTGGTCGCCTTCCACGAGGGGCGCCCGGTGGGCATCCAGGACATGCGGGCCAAGGAGTTCGGCGTGCGGCGCGAGATCGTCTCCGGTTCCTGGCTCGGCCTGGAGCACCAGGGCAGGGGCCTGGGCACCGAGATGCGCGCCGCGATGCTCCACCTGGCCTTCGCGGAGCTGGGCGCGCGGTCGGCGACCTCGCTGTCCTTCGCCGACAACCACTCCTCCCTGGCCGTCTCCCGCAAGCTCGGCTACCGCGACGACGGCATCGACCGCGACGTCCTGGACGGCCGGGTGGTGGTCTCCCGGCGCCTGCGCCTGACCCCCGAGGCCTGGGCCGAGCACGCCCGCACCCCGGTCACCGTCACCGGCCTGAGCGACGGCTGCCGCGCCCTGTTCGGCCTGCCCGGCTGACTTTCCCGCACGAGCGGGCGACTCACCCGGCCGTCCCCGGCGCGCGGCCACGGCCCCGCACCGGCCCGCCGCCATCGCCTCCCCCGCGCCTCGGATCGGCATGGGGGGTCCTTGTGTCGGTGCCTGTTCAGGCGTCGAAGCGGATCTCGGGCCAGTGCGGAGTGGGGCCGTCCAGCAGTGGGGTGGGGACGGCACGCAGGTGGAGGTTGAAGTAGGCGGTGAGGTAGGCGCGTTGGGCGGCGACGGCGCGGCGGGGGTCGCCGGTGCCGAGGAAGTGCTCCAGTTGGTCGGGGGGCCAGGCGAAGGCGGGTTGGCCCTGGGGGACGAGCAGTTGGAGGTCGCAGTAGGACAGGTGTCCGGAGTGGGTGAGGGTCAGGCGCCGGCGCCAGCCGGTCAGGTGCGGCCACAGGGTGTCCCACATGGTGTCGCGGGCGGGGCTGTCCCAGGCGGAGGCCATCAGCAGCAGGGGGCGGTTCTGGTCGGCGGTGGCGCTGGTGCCGAACAGGGGGCCGTCGAGGATGGCGCCGGCGCGGATGCGCGGGTCGTCGTGGAGGGCCTGGGCGGTGGTGGCGCCGCCCATGGAGTGGCCGAACATGCCGACGGCGTCGAGGCCGAGGGCGGTGTCCAGGCCGGCGGGCAGCGGGCCGCCCGCGAGGTGGTCGAGGAGGAAGCGGACGTCGGCGGTGCGGTAGGCGACGATCTCGGCGTCGGTCATCGCCTGGACGCGGGCCTTGTCGCGTACTTCCAGGCGCCGGCCGGGGAATTCGACCTCGCCGGCGTCGTAGGTGTGGTCGACGGCGGCGACGACGTGGCCGTGGGAGGCGAGTTCCTCGGCGAGGGCGGTGTTGAAGGCGCTGTCGGCGCCGGAGCCGTGGGAGTTGAGGACGACGGGGTGGCGGCGGGTGCGGTCGGCGGGGGCGCCCGGGCGGGCGTGAGTGGTGGGCCAGGTGAGGCGGGCGTCGGGGACGCCGAAGTAGGCGGCCTGGAGGTGGGCGGTCTCGGCGGGGCTCATCCACGGCGCGTACGGGCCCCGGGCGCCGCTCGCGGCGGGGTACCAGAGGCGGGCGCGCAGTTCGCGCGGGCGCGGGGTGGGGGCCCAGGCATCGGTGCGGGCGGTGTCGGTCAGGTGGAGCAGGGCGGTGCCGACGGGGCGCGGGCCGGTGGGCGCGGGCAGCCTCAGGCGGGGCTCCCCCGTCGCGCCGGCGGGCGCGGGAGCGGTGTCGGCGGGCGCGGTGTCGGCGCGTGCGGGCCCGGCACCGGCGGCGGCGGCGCCGGCGGCACCCAGGGCCAGTGCCCCGAGAACGCGGCGGCGGGTGGGCGGGCGGCCGGGCTGGGGTCCGGTCATGGGCGTGGCTCCTTCGGCGGGCGGGTGCGGCGGGTGCGGCGGGTGCGCGTCCACCGTGCCGCGTGGGCCCGCCCGGGCGCGTCCGCCCGCGGCAGGAGTCGCCACGGGGCGGTTGGGTCCGCGGGCCTACGCCTGCGGCGCCACCCCCGCGGCTCCTTCCCCTAGGGGTTCAACCGCCCGCTACGGCACCGGAGTTGCCGCGGGTGCAGGCGACGAGGCCAGCAGTGCGTCGAGCAGTCCGGGGAAGCGGGCGTCGAGGTCGGCGCGGCGCAGGCTGACGAAGCGGTTGCGTCCGGCGACGCGGGTGGTGGTGACGCCGGCCTCGCGCAGGACCCGCATGTGGTGGGAGACGGTCGACTTGTGGAGGTGTTCCAGGCCCAGGCCGCGCGGGTCGCAGGAGTGCTCGCCGCCGTCGGCGTAGCTGAGCAGCAGGGTCATGCGCACGGGGTCGCCGAGGGCGTGCAGGACCGTGACGAGTTCGATGTCGGCGGTGGCGGGCTGGGGAAGCCGCTCGTCGTCGCTCATGGCGCACGCTCCTCGGGGGCCGCAGGGGGATCAGGACGGTTTGACAATCATCCACCCATGCCCGAGTGTTTGGCGAGCGTCAAACTGTTGCATGTCTGTCCAACAATCGTTTCTTGCGCCCCGGGGGGCCCTCCCGTGCCCGTACGTCTGCTCCTGCTCGCCCTCGGCACCTTCGCCATGGGCACCGACTCGATGGTCGTCGCCGGCATCCTCGGCCCGATCTCCGCCGACCTGGGGGTGTCGGTGCCGGCCGCCGGCCAGCTGGTCACCGTCTTCGCGCTCGGCTACGCGCTGCTGGCCCCGGTGCTGGCCACGCTCACCGCCCGCTGGCCGCGCCGGCGCCTGCTGCTGACCGCGCTCGCGGTGTTCAGCGCGGCCAACGCGCTCAGCGCCCTCGCCCCCTCCTACGGGCTGCTGCTGGCCACCCGCGTCCTGGCCGCGGCCGGCGCCGCCCTCTACACGCCGACCGCCAACGCGGTGGCCACCACCCTGGTCGCCCCCGAGCGGCGCGGCCGGGCGCTGGCGACGGTGCTCGGCGGGATGACCGTGGCCACCGCGCTCGGCGTGCCGCTGGGCACCTGGGTGGGGCGCGCCGACTGGCGGATGACGATGTGGCTGGTCACCGCGCTGGGCCTGGCGGCGCTGGCCGGCCTGGCGCTGCTGCTGCGCGACCTGCCCGCCCCCACCGCCGCGCCCACCCTGCGCGCTCGCCTGGCGCCGCTGCGCCGGCCCCGGGTGCTGGGCGCCGCGGCCACCACGCTGGTGTTCTTCCTCGCCTTCCAGAGCGTCTACATCTACCTGGCCACCGCCGTCTCGGGCGCCACCGGCGGCGACGCCGACCGGCTGAGCGTCGTCCTGCTGACCTGCGGCGTGATGTCGGTGGCGGGCAGCTGGCTGGGCGGGCGCCTGGTCGACCGGATCGGGGTGCGGCGGGTGCTGCTGGCCGGCTCGGCGGTGGCCACGGGCGCGTTCGCCGCGCTGCCGTGGCTGGGGCGCAGCATGCCGGGGGCGCTGGGGTACGCGCTGGTGGTGCCGTTGGCGGGGTGGGCGGTGTCGGTGGCGCTGCCGCACCGGCTGGCGTCGATCGATCCGGCGAACGCGCCGCTGCTGATCTCGTTGAACAGCAGTGCGCTGTACCTGGGGACGGCGGCGGGGGGTGTGGCGGGGTCGGCGGCGATCGCGGTGCTGGGCGGGCGCTGGTTCCCCCTCGCGGCGGCGGGGCTGGCGCTGGTGGCGTGTGCGGTGGCGGCGGCGTCGACCCGGGACGTGCGGGCGGTGCGGGCGTCGGCCCCGTCCACCGGGCGGTTGTCCGACAGCAGCCACCAGCCCTTGGGCCGGCGCTCGGCGGCCCGCTTCACCACCAGCAGGTCCTGCTGGAACGGGTGCC
>NZ_JBSFKQ010000040.1:0-73207 GCF_053598615.1 Kitasatospora sp. NPDC001095
ACTGATCCACCCCGAAGGGCTTCACCGTTCGACTTGCATGTGTTAAGCACGCCGCCAGCGTTCGTCCTGAGCCAGGATCAAACTCTCCGTGAATGTTTACCCGTGATCGGGTCGACACCCGCGTTGAGCGGCACGGCAACCACCGGAATAGGGCGGCCCCGCGCACTGCGTCCTCGCTAGTGTTATTTCAAAAGGAATCTCCAACCCCAGGAAACCTGAGGCCGGGGATGTCAACATATCTGGCGTTGACTTTTGGCACGCTGTTGAGTTCTCAAGGAACGGATGCTTCCTTCGGACCGCCTTCCAGCGGGCCCTCCGGGCTTCATTCTTTCGTGTTTCCAGCTTATCAGATGTTTTCCGCTCCGTTTTCCGGAGTTTCATTCATCCGATTCGCTTTCGCCTTTCGGCGCTCCCGAACTCTACCAGAGTCACTCGGTCCGTTTTCCCCGGTCGTTCTCGAATTCAGATTCGAGCCCGTTTCCGAGGGGCCGTCCCGTGGGGCAACCCGGAGAACATTACGCACCGGGTCGCCCCACGTCAAACCGGCCTCAGCCGGTGTTGAGCGAGCGTCAGACCTCGACCACGACCGGCAGGATCATCGGCCGGCGGCGGTAGTTGTCCGCGACCCACTTGCCGATGGTCCGGCGGACCAGCTGCTGCACCTGACGGGGCTCCAGCACGCCGTCGCTCGCCGAGCGGTCCAGCGCCTCCTGGAGCTTGGCGACCACCGGGACGAACGCGTTGTCGTCGATGCCGGAGCCGCGGGCCTGGATGGTCGGACCACCGACGATCTTGCCGTTGGTCGAGTCGACCGCGACGAAGACCGAGATGAAGCCCTCCTCGCCGAGGATCTTGCGGTCCTTGAGCGAGGCCTCGCTGATGTCGCCGACCGAGGAGCCGTCCACGTAGACGTACCCGGCCTGCACCTTGCCGGCGATCCGGGCGACGCCGCCCTCCAGGTCGACGCAGACGCCGTCCTCGGCGATGACCACCCGGTTGCGCGGCACCCCGGTGGCGATGCCGAGCTCGGCGGCCGCGCGCAGGTGGCGCCACTCGCCGTGGACCGGCATCAGGTTGCGCGGCTTGCAGATGTTGAAGAAGTACAGCAGCTCGCCTGCCGAGGCGTGGCCGGAGACGTGCACCTTGGCGTTGCCCTTGTGCACGACCTTGGCGCCCCAGCGGGTCAGGCCGTTGATCACCCGGTAGACGGCGTTCTCGTTGCCCGGGATGAGCGAGGAGGCCAGGACGACGGTGTCGCCCTCGACGATGCGGATCTGGTGGTCGCGGTTGGCCATCCGGGACAGCGCGGCCATCGGCTCGCCCTGCGAGCCGGTGCAGATCAGCACGACCTCCTTGTCCGGCAGGTCGTCCAGTTGCTTGACGTCCACGACCATGTTGCCGGGGACCTTCAGGTAGCCGAGGTCGCGGGCGATGCCCATGTTGCGGACCATCGAGCGGCCGACGAAGGCGACCTTGCGCTTGTACTCGTGGGCGGCGTCCAGGACCTGCTGGATGCGGTGCACGTGGCTCGCGAAGGAGGCCACGATGATGCGCTTCTCGGCGTTCGCGAAGACGTTCCGCAGCGCCGCCGAGATGTCCCGCTCGTGCGGGATGAAGCCGGGGACCTCGGCGTTGGTGGAGTCCACCAGCAGGAGGTCCATGCCCTCCTCCGCCAGCTTGGCGAAGGTCGGCAGGTCGGTCAGGCGGCCGTCCAGCGGCAGCTGGTCCATCTTGAAGTCGCCGGTGGCCACGACCATGCCGGCAGGGGTCCGGACCGCCACCGCCAGGGCGTCCGGGATGGAGTGGTTGACCGCGATGAACTCGCAGTCGAAGGGGCCGATGCGCTCGCGCTGCCCCTCCTTGACCTCCAGCACGTACGGCCGGATGCGGTGCTCGGCGAGCTTGGCCTCGATCAGCGCGAGGGTCAGCTTGGAGCCGATCAGCGGGATGTCCGGGTTCTCCCGCAGGAGGAAGGGGACGGCGCCGATGTGGTCCTCGTGCCCGTGGGTGAGGACGATGCCGTCGATCTTGTCGAGGCGGTCCCGGATGTAGCTGAAGTCCGGCAGGATCAGGTCCACGCCGGGCTGCTCGTCCTCGGGGAAGAGGACGCCGCAGTCGATGATCAGGATGCGGTCGCCGTACTCCAGGACCGTCATGTTGCGGCCGATCTCGCCGAGGCCGCCGAGCGGAGTGATGCGGAGGGCGCCCTCCTTCAGGGCCGGGGGCGCGCCGAGCTCGGGGTGCGGGTGGCTCAAAAGACTCTCCTCACGACGCACGCCATATGCCCGGGGTCCTCCCCCTGGAGACATATGGCGTGCGTTCTCAGTGTCGTTTTCCTACTGGGTCTGTGCTCTCGCGCCTTCGGTCCGGTCCAGCGGCGGACCCGGGGAGGTCCGGCGAGCCGGGGCGCGCACGTCCGTGTCTGTTAGAGGTGTACCCCGCCGGCGGCGAGATCCTGCTTCAATCGCTCGATCTCCTCGGGCGTCGCGCCGACCAGCGGCAGCCGCAGCGGGCCCGCCGGCCGGCCCTGGAGTTCCAGCGCGGCCTTGGCGAGGATGACGCCCTGGGTGCGGAACATACCGCTGAACACCGGCAGCAGGCGCTGGTGGATGCTGGTGGCCTTGACCACATCGCCCGCCAGGAAGGCCTCGACCATCGCCCGCAGGTCCCCGGCCACCACGTGCCCGACCACACTGACCACGCCGACGGCTCCGACGGACAGCAGCGGCAGGTTGAGGATGTCGTCGCCGGAGTACCAGGCGAGGTCGGCGCGGGCGATCGCCCAGGCCGCGGCGCCGAGGTCGCCCTTGGCGTCCTTGTTGGCGACGATCCGCGGGTGCGCGCCGAGGCGGACCAGCGTCTCGTGGCTCAGCGCGACCCCGCTGCGGCCCGGGATGTCGTACAGCATGACGGGCAGCCCGGTCGCGTCGGCGACGGCGACGTTGTGCCGGTACAGGCCCTCCTGCGGGGGCTTGTTGTAGTACGGCGTGACGACCAGCAGGCCGTGGGCCCCGGCCGCCTCCGCCTGGCGGGCCAGCTCGATGCTGTGGTGGGTGTCGTTGGTGCCGACGCCGGCCACCACGTGGGCGCGGTCCCCGACCGCCTCGACCACGGCGCGGACCAGCTGGGCCTTCTCGGCGTCGCTGGTGGTCGGGGACTCACCGGTGGTGCCGTTGACGACGAGGCCGTCGTTGCCGGAGTCCACGAGGTGCGTGGCGAGGCGCTGGGCGCCGTCGAGGTCGAGCGCGCCGTCGGCGGTGAACGGGGTGACCATCGCGGTCAGCACCCGGCCGAACGGCGTCTGGGGGGTGGAGGTCGGAGCCATGCGTCCAAAGCTACTCGTAGGCGGTGGGGCGGTACCCATGCCGGTCCGGTGTTCGGACAGGTGCGGCGCATTCGTGGCGCGGACGTGGGATTCCGGTGCTGCCCGCTCGGGGGTTCGGACAGCACCGGAATCCGTGTTCACGAATGTAGGGAGCGGCTAGAAAAGCCGCAATCCAGACATGCCAGACACTCTGCCCGTATGCCTGTCGTCCCAGGTCAGGGGGCGACTCGGCCGTGCTTCTCGAAGGCCGCATGGGTGAGCGGCATGAGCCGGGCCCACTGCTCCTCCATCTGCTCCGCGACCATCTCGATCTCGCGCTGCGGGAAGGACGGCACCGCCGAGTTCTCCCGCCGGGTGCGCAGCGACAGGAAGTGCATCAGCGAACGCGAGTTGCAGGTCGCGTACATCGAGGAGAACAGGCCCACCGGCAGCACCGCGCGGGCCACCTCGCGGGCCACGCCGGCGGCCAGCATCTCCTGGTACCGGGCGTAGGACTCGAGGTACGCGGCCTCCATCGCCTCGGTGGTGGTCCGGTGCTGCTCGGGCGTGCCCTCGTGGAACTCGTACTTGCCGGGGCGGCCCTGCTGGACCAGCTTGCGCTCCTCGCCCGGGACGTAGAAGACCGGCTGGAGCTCGCGGTAGCGGCCGGACTCCTCGTTGTACGACCAGCCGCTGCGGTGCCGGTGGAACTCCCGGAACACGAAGATCGGCGCGCTGATGAAGAAGGTCATCGAGTTGTGCTCGAACGGCGTGCCGTGCCGGTCGCGCATCAGGAAGTTGATCAGGCCCTTGGACTTCTCCGGGTCCTGCTCGAGGGCCTCCAGGGACTGCTCGCCCGCGGTCGAGACCCGGGCCGCCCAGATGACGTCCGAGTCGGCGGCGGCGCTGCGGACCAGCTCCACCGTCACGTCGCTGCGGAAGCTGGGGGCCGTCGGTTCGTCGCTCACGCGTTACTCCTTGCGGGTTCGGTGCTGTGCAGCTTGATGGCGTGCTGCATGGTCTTGCGGGCGCGCGGGGTGTCGCCGGCGTCGGCGTAGGCCACGGCGAGGCGGAACCAGACCCGCCAGTCGCCCGGCGCGTCCTGTGCCTCGGCCTGGCGGCGGGCGAACACCGCGTCGGCCGAGGCCCGGTCGATCCGCCCGCCCTTGCTGCGCTCCAGCTCGTCCACCGGAAGGCCGCCCTCGGCCTCCAGCTCGCGGGCCAGCCTCTCGCTGTCCCGACCGAAGCGGACGGTCTGGCGCAGGAACCAGACGCCGATCACCGGGATCACGAAGGCGCAGATCCCGATGCCGATGCCGAGTGGCTTGCCGGTCGCGATCAGCTGGACGCCCTCGCCCACGCAGACCAGGGCGACCAGCAGCAGCACGCCGGACAGGACGAAGAAACCGGTACGAGAGGTCATGACGCCCTCCTGGAGGTCGACACTGTCACAGGTCCAGGAAGTGTTCGAGGCCGAAGGTCAGCCCCGGCGTCCCGACGACCCTGCGCACGCCCAGCAGGATGCCCGGCATGAAGCTGCTGTGGTGCAGCGAGTCGTGCCGGATGGTGAGCGTCTCGCCGGTGTCGCCGAACATCACCTGCTGGTGGGCGAGCAGGCCGCGCAGCCGCACCGCGTGCACCGGCACCCCGTCCACGTCGGCGCCGCGCGCGCCGGGCAGGCTGTGGGTGGTCGGGTCCTGCTGCGGCGGGCGGCCGGCCTCGGCCCTGGCGGCGGCGATCAGCTGGGCGGTGCGGGTGGCGGTGCCGCTGGGGGCGTCGGCCTTGCGGTCGTGGTGCAGCTCGACCACCTCGACCGACTCGAAGTACCGGGCGGCGACCTGCGAGAACTTCATGCCGAGGATGGCGCCGATGGAGAAGTTCGGGGCGATCAGCAGGCCGAGCTCCGGCGCCTGGTCCAACCAGCCGCGGACGGTGGCGAGCCGCTCGTCCGTCCAGCCGGTGGTGCCGGTGACCACGTGGATGCCGTGGTGCAGGCAGTGGTCCAGGTTCCCCATCACCGAGTCCGGGTGGGTCAGCTCGACGGCCACCTGGGCGCCCGCCTCGGTCAGCTCCTCCAGCTTGGAGCCGCGGCCGAGGGCGGCCACCAGCTCCAGGTCCGGCGCGGCCTCCACGGCCTTGACCGCCTCGGAGCCGATCCGTCCCTTGGCGCCGATCACGGCGACACGCAGCGTCATAGCAAAATTCCTCTCACCCGGAAATCGGCGGATCAGACCAGCAGATCGGCGAGCTTGGCGGCCCGCTTGTCGTTGACCGGGCCGATCAGGGCGAGCGACGGCCGGTACGCGCCCAGCACATCACGGGCCACCGCGTGGACGTCCTCCAGGGTCACCGACGCGATCCGCTCCAGCATGTCGTCCACCGACAGGTGGTGCCCGTAGCTGAGCTCGGCCTTGCCGATCCGGTTCATCAGCGAGCCGCTGTCCTCCATGCCGAGCACGGTGGAGCCGGAGATCTGGCCGATCGCCCGGCTCAGCTCCTCCTCGGTGATGCCCTCCTCGACCACCTTGGCCAGCTCGGCGCGGCAGATCCGCAGCACCTCCTCGACCCGCTTGGGCTGGCAGCCGGCGTAGATGCCGAACAGGCCGCTGTCCGCGTAGGACGAGGAGTACGAGTAGACCGAGTAGGCCAGGCCCCGCTTCTCGCGGACCTCCTGGAACAGCCGGGAGCTCATCCCGCCGCCGAGGGCCGCGTTGAGCACGCCCATCGCCCAGCGGCGCTCGTCGTGCCGCGGCACCCCGGGCACGCCCAGCACCAGGTGGGCCTGCTCGGTGGAGCGGTTGAGCACCTCGACCTTGCCGGCCGTGCGCAGCGCCTTGTGGCCGCGGCGGGCCTCGGCGGGGGCCGCCGTGGAGGCCGCCAGCACCGGCGCGAAGGCCTGCTCGACCTGCTTGACCACCTTGCGGTGGTCGAGGTTGCCGGCCGCGGCGACGACCAGGTTCTCGGGCCGGTAGCGGCGGCGGTAGAAGCCGGCGATCTGGTCCCGGGTGAGCGTCCTGATGGTCTCCTGGGTGCCGAGGATCGGGCGGCCGAGCGGGCCGCTGCCGAAGATCACCTTGGCGAACAGGTCGTGCACCACGTCGCCCGGGTCGTCCTCGGCCATCGCCATCTCCTCCAGGATGACGCCTCGCTCGGACTCCACGTCCTCGGGCCGGATCAGCGAGCCGGTGACCATGTCGCAGACCACGTCGACGGCCAGCGGCAGGTCGGTGTCCAGGACCCGGGCGTAGTAGCAGGTGTTCTCCTTCGCGGTGAAGGCGTTCATCTCGCCGCCGACCGCGTCCAGGGCCGCCGAGATGTCCAGCGCGCTGCGCCGCTCGGTGCCCTTGAAGAGCAGGTGCTCCAGGTAGTGGGTCGCGCCGTTGAGCTGCGGGGTCTCGTCCCGCGAGCCGACGCCGACCCAGATGCCGAAGGTCGCGGAGCGCACCGTCGGCAGGGTCTCGGTGACGACCCGAAGGCCGCCGGGGAGGACGGTGCGGCGCACCGTGCCGGCGCCGTCGACGCCCTTGAGCAGGGTCCGGGTGGTGCCGGGACGCTGCGTTACCGCCGGGGCCTGCGCCACGGGGGGTACCTCCAGAGGAAACGCACGTGCGGGTGGGCACGTACGGACGAACGCGTGGACAACGGGGTGCGGCCCGCACGCCGGGAGGCGTACGGGCCGCGGGGTCAGCTAGCGGCGCTTCACTCGGAAGCGGCCTCGCCGCCCTCCTCGCCCTCGATGACCGGGATCAGGGAGAGCTTGCCGCGCGGGTCGATCTCGGCGATCTCGACCTGCACCTTGGCGCCGACGCCGAGGACGTCCTCGACGTTCTCGACGCGCTTGCCGCCGGCCAGCTTGCGGATCTGCGAGATGTGCAGCAGGCCGTCCTTGCCCGGCATCAGCGACACGAACGCGCCGAACGTCGTGGTCTTGACCACGGTGCCCAGGTAGCGCTCGCCGACCTCCGGCATGGTCGGGTTGGCGATCTGGTTGATCGTGGTGCGGGCGGCCTCGGCGGCCGGGCCGTCGGCGGCACCGATGTAGATGGTGCCGTCGTCCTCGATCGTGATCTCGGCGCCGGTGTCCTCCTGGATCTGGTTGATCATCTTGCCCTTGGGGCCGATGACCTCACCGATCTTGTCCACCGGGATCTTGATGGTGATGATGCGCGGCGCGTTCGGGGACATCTCGTCGGGCGAGTCGATGGCCTCGTTCATCACGTCGAGGATGTGCAGGCGGGCGTCCTTGGCCTGCTTCAGCGCGGCGGCGAGCACCGACGCCGGGATGCCGTTCAGCTTGGTGTCCAGCTGGAGGGCGGTGATGAAGTTGCGGGTACCGGCGACCTTGAAGTCCATGTCGCCGTACGCGTCCTCGGCGCCGAGGATGTCGGTCAGCGTGACGTAGTGGGTCTCGCCGTCGATCTCCTGGGAGATCAGGCCCATGGCGATGCCGGCGACGGCGGCCTTCAGCGGCACACCGGCGTTCAGCAGCGACATGGTCGAGGCGCAGACCGAGCCCATCGAGGTGGAGCCGTTGGAGCCGAGCGCCTCGGAGACCTGGCGGATGGCGTACGGGAACTCCTCGCGGGTCGGCAGCACCGGCAGCAGGGCGCGCTCGGCCAGCGCGCCGTGGCCGATCTCGCGGCGCTTGGGCGAGCCCACGCGGCCGGTCTCACCGACGGAGTACGGCGGGAAGTTGTAGTTGTGCATGTAGCGGCGACGCGTCTCCGGGGAGAGCGTGTCCAGCTGCTGCTCCATCCGGAGCATGTTCAGCGTGGTGACGCCCAGGATCTGGGTCTCGCCGCGCTCGAACAGGGCGGAGCCGTGCACCCGCGGGATGGCCTCGACCTCGGCGGCCAGGGTGCGGATGTCGGTGACGCCGCGGCCGTCGATGCGGACCTTGTCCTTGATGACGCGCTCGCGGACGATCTTCTTGGTCAGCGCGTTGTAGGCGGCGCTGATCTCCTTCTCGCGGCCCTCGAACTCGGGCAGCAGCTTCTCGGCGGCCAGCGCCTTGACGCGGTCCAGCTCGTTGTTGCGCTCCTGCTTGCCCGGGATGGTCAGGGCCTGGGCGAGCTCGTCCTTGACGGCGGCGGTCAGCGCGGCGAGGACGTCGTCCTGGTAGTCCAGGAAGACCGGGAACTCGCCGGTCGGCTTGGCGGCCTGGGCGGCCAGCTGCGACTGCGCGGCGCACAGGACCTTGATGAACGGCTTCGCGGCCTCCAGGCCGGAGGCGACGATCTCCTCGGTCGGCGCGTCGGCGCCGCCCTCGACCAGCTTGATGGTCTTGTCGGTGGCCTCGGCCTCGACCATCATGATCGCGACGTCGCCGTCCGGCAGGACGCGACCGGCGACGACCATGTCGAAGACGGCCGACTCCAGCTCGCTGTGGGTCGGGAAGGCGACCCACTGGCCGTTGATCAGCGCGACGCGCACGCCGCCGATCGGGCCGGAGAACGGCAGGCCCGCCAGCTGGGTGGAGGCGGAGGCGGCGTTGATCGCGACCACGTCGTACAGGTGGTCGGGGTTGAGCGCCATCACGGTGACGACGACCTGGACCTCGTTGCGCAGGCCCTTGACGAAGGACGGGCGCAGCGGGCGGTCGATCAGGCGGCAGGTGAGGATCGCGTCCTCGGAGGGCCGGCCCTCGCGACGGAAGAACGAGCCGGGGATGCGGCCGGCGGCGTACATCCGCTCCTCGACGTCCACCGTCAGCGGGAAGAAGTCGAAGTGCTCCTTCGGCTGCTTGGACGCGCTGGTGGCCGACAGCACCATGGTGTCGTCGTCCAGGTAGGCCACGGCGGAACCGGCGGCCTGACGGGCCAGACGGCCGGTCTCGAAGCGGATGGTACGGGTGCCGAAGGAACCGTTGTCGATCACGGCTTCGGCGTAGAACACGTTCTCTTCCACCTGGAAGATCTCCTCTTTCGTACGTCTCCGGGAGAGCGTCCCCGCGCACTGCCTGCGGTGGGCCCCGGGCCCTCGTCAGGGAGGGCGGCAGTCGGGCCGGTCTTCGATCGAAGCCTCCGGAGTGCCCCGCTCGGTCTGCGGGGGTTCCGACGGCCACTACCGAGGACCGGCGCCTCACGGCTGCCGGGCCGGGACGGGCGGTCCGCGTCTGGACGCTCTCTCGGATGCGGGCGGCTTCCGTTTGAAGCCTTCGTCCCGCGGGGGGTTCGGGTCCTTCTGCCCGGGTGGCGCGCTGGTGCGCCATCACCCGGCATGCCCACAACCCTACGGTGCAATCCTCGGCCACCTGGGGAGGTGCGCGCGAGTTGTTATCTCAGGGTGCCGCGGCCGGACAGCCGTGGCATACGCGCGAGGGGCGGCCCCCCGGTGTGGGGAGCCGCCCCGTGCGGCGGTCTTAGCGGGCGCCGCCGGCGGCACCGCGGCGGATGCCCAGGCGGTCGACGAGCGTACGGAAGCGCTCGATGTCCTTCTTGGCCAGGTACTGGAGCAGGCGGCGACGCTGGCCGACCAGGATCAGCAGGCCACGACGCGAGTGGTGGTCGTGCTTGTGCGACTTCAGGTGCTCGGTCAGGTCCGAGATGCGGCGGGAGAGCATGGCCACCTGGACCTCGGGGGAGCCGGTGTCGCCCTCCTTCTGGCCGAACTCGGCGATGATCTGCTTCTTGACGTCAGAGGCGAGAGCCACTGCAACTCCTTCGGGGTCTACCGAGCGGTCCTGGTCGACAACACAGGACTCATCGAGAACTCGGTGTCGTGAGCGCGACCGGCGCTCTGCCGCCCACGGATGGGCTGCGGACACATGGCTGCGCTCGGTGGCCAAGCGTACCAGTGCCGCCCACCCGGCCGTCCGGCGGGTGGCACGGGACAGCACGGGTGGGCGGCGCGGGTCAGCTGGTGGCGCCGCGGACCAGCCGGTAGACGTCCAGGACGGCGAGCGCCAGCGGGACGAGCGAGATCAGGGTGAGGCTGTCCACCAGGTCCAGGATGCGCCCCCAGAACGGGGAGACCCCGAGCCGCGGCACCACCAGGGCGATCGCGGTGAGCAGCGCGGCGCCGAAGGCGATGGAGGCGGTCAGCCAGATCGTGCGCAGGTCGAGCTCGGTGGTGGAGCCGGCCACCCGCAGGAAGAACTGCGGGGTGTGCAGGGACAGCCCGACGATCAGCAGGCTCAGGCCGAGCAGGCCGGCCACCGTGAGGCTGAGCACCTGCGCGGTGTAGCGGAACAGTCGGGCGCGCAGCATGGTGGTCAGGCCCAGGGCGAGCGCGAGCAGCTCGGGGAAGGTCTCGTCGGTGAAGCCGAGGACGGCGCAGGCGCCGACCACGACCGCGGCGCAGCCGCCGACCAGGCCGACCAGCACCTCGTGGCCGCGGCGGGCCTGGTGCGCGATCCGCTCGTACTGGACGGCCTCGGCGCGCTCGGCCTCCTCGTCGTAGTCGCGGCTGCGGGTGCGGGTCTGGCCGGGGGCGCTGAAGCCGACCGGCAGCCGGGCGAAGCGGGCGGAGAGGCTGGGCAGGAAGCCGACCACGGCGACGGCGGCGACGCCGGTGACGGCGGCGATGTGCCCGGCCGGGGTCTGCGGCAGCAGGACGGCGGCGAAAGTGGCGAGCGCGCCGGCGGTGGAGACCAGGGCGGCGGCGACGAACACCGCGTCCTTCTCCGGCAGCAGGCCGGCCAGCAGGACGGAGACCACCAGCGCGGCGACGCAGCCGGCCAGGAACTGGAGCCGGCCGGGGCCCTCCCACGGGTGGGCGACGGCGATCAGTCCGCTGCCGCCGATCATGGCGTGCGGCAGCGCGCCGAGGCCGAGCGCGACGGCCGCGTGGGCGTCCTGGTAGACCCGGGCGCGCACCCCGGCGAGCGCGGTGAGCACGACGGCGGTGACGCCGGCCAGGACGCCGGGCAGGCCGTGCATATCGTGGCGCAGGTCGGAGAACCAGAGCGCGAAGCCGAGCAGGGTGAGCAGCACCCCGGCGCCGATCAGGCCGAAGCCGCGCATCAGCTCGGCGGTCCAGAACCGGCGGTCGGCCTCGACGGCGCTGGCGATCGCGTCGGCGACGTCGTCGTAGACGGCCGGCGGGAGCGACTCGGCGAAGGGGCGCAGCGCCAGCAGGTCGCCGTCGCGGACCTGCTGGGCGGCCAGCGGCAGTCCGCTGTCGAGCACCGTGCCGTCGCGGCGGACCAGGTGGAAGCCGGTGGGGGTGCCGTCGGGCTGGCTCTGGTTGGCCAGGCGCAGCACCTCGGGGTAGACGTCAGCGAGCGGGACGTCCTCGGGCAGGGCGACGTCGATCCGGCGGTCCGGGGCGACGACGGTCACGCGGCAGTAGCCGGTTGTGGCGGCACTCATGCGCCCACCTCGCTGCGCTCGCCGATGCGGGCGCCCACCTCGATCCTTCGACGCACTTGGCGCTCCCCCTTGTTGACGGTGCCGAGGCCCGGCGGCGCTCGGTGTTGCTGCGGAACCGGCCCGACCGGGCCGCGAGTTGGCGCGGCGTTACCCTACCCGTTCGGTTCGTGTCCGCTGCCGGTGCGTACCCGGGCGCTGGCGGGCGGTGCGGGGGCGACCGTTAGGATCGGCGCCTGCGCAAGGTACGGGGGCTGCGCTGGGTGGGGCGTCCTCAGCCACCGGATTCCCGTACGGACCGTACGCAATCGCGTGAGGGCTGATGCCGAAGTGATCGATCGACGCCGCGGGGTGGATGACACATGGGTGTGATCACGGTCAAGCGACCGGCGAGGGCGTATCCGCCGACCGTGCCGGACGAACCGGTGGAGCTGGTGAGCCCGCCCGAACTGCCCAGGCAGGGCGGCGAGGACTGGCTGATGAGCATCCTGCCGATGCTGGGCATGGGCGGCTCGGCGGTCTTCTTCTTCTCGCCCGGGGCCGCGGCCCCGATGAAGATCATGGGCGGTCTGATGATCGCCTCGACGCTCGGCATGGTGCTGGCGCAGATCGTCCGGGCCCGCAAGGGCGGTTCGACCGCGATGGCGGACGAGCGGCGCGACTACCTGAAGTACCTCCAGCAGACCCGCCGCCAGGTGCGCCGCACTGCGGAGCGCCAGCGCGGCGCGCTGCTGTTCCTGAACCCGGCGCCGGACCAGCTCTGGTCGATCGTCGAGGACGGCCGGCGGCTGTGGGAACGGCGCATCGGGGACGGCGACTTCGCGCAGATCCGGGTGGGCCTCGGGCCGGTGCAGCTGTCCACCCCGCTGGTGGCGCCGCAGACCGCGCCGATGGACGAGCTGGAGCCGCTGTCGGCGGCCGCGATGCACTCCTTCCTGAAGGCCCACGGCACCCTCCAGGACCTGCCGTTGGCGGTCTCGCTGCGGGCCTTCTACCACATCACGGTGTGCGGGGACCCGGACTCGGTGTACGGGAACGTGCGCGCGATGATCGCCCAGCTGACCACCCTGCACTCGCCGGACGACCTGATGGTGGCGGTCGCGGCCGCGCCCGGTGCGGCCGAGGAGTGGGAGTGGACCAAGTGGCTCCCGCACAACCAGCACCGCAAGGAGGCCGACGGCGCGGGCTCGCGCCGGCTCTTCGCGAACGACCTGGGTGACCTGGAGTACCTGCTCCAGGACGAGCTGGCCGGCCGCCAGCGCTTCGTGCGGGAGGTGGCACCGCCCGCCGACCAGCCGCACCTGGTGGTCGTCATGGACGGCGCCGGGGTGCCGCACGACTCGCTGCTGGCGAGCCCGGAGGGCGTGCAGGGCGTGACGGTCATCGAGGTGGTGCCGGGCGAGGTCGACGAGCCCAGCGGGCACCTGATGGTCACGGTCGGCGCCGAGGAGCTGGTGCTGCGCTCGGCCTCCGGCGCGACGTACACCGGCAAGCCGGACCTGCTCTCGGTGTGGCAGTCCGAGGCGCTGGCGCGGCAGTTGGCGCCGTACCGGATCTCGGCCGGCGGGGACGACGAGCCGCTGCTGTCCAACCTCGACTTCACCGACATGATGAACTCGGGCGACCCGGGCTCCTTCGACGTCGCCCGCAGCTGGCGTCCGCGCGCCCAGCACGAGCGGATGCGGGTGCCGATCGGCGTCGGCGCCAACGGCGAGCACGTCTACCTGGACATCAAGGAGGCCGCGCTGGAGGGCATGGGCCCGCACGGCCTGTGCGTGGGCGCGACCGGTTCCGGCAAGTCGGAGCTGCTGCGCACGCTGGTGCTGGCGCTGGCGATGACCCACTCCTCGGAGATCCTGAACTTCGTCCTCGCCGACTTCAAGGGCGGTGCGACCTTCTCCGGCATGGCGGACATGCCGCACACCTCCGCGGTGATCACCAACCTCGAGGGCGAGCTCACCCTGGTCGACCGCATGCGCGACGCGATCGAGGGCGAGCTGCACCGCCGCCAGGAGCTGCTGCGCTCGGCGGGCAACTACGCCAACATCCACGAGTACGAGCGGGCCCGGGCGGCCGGCGCGGCGCTGGACCCGCTGCCCTCGCTGGTGCTGATCATCGACGAGTTCTCCGAACTCCTCACCGCCAAGCCCGACTTCATCGAGATGTTCATCCAGATCGGCCGGATCGGCCGTTCGCTGGGCGTGCACCTGCTGCTGGCCTCGCAGCGCCTGGAGGAGGGCAAGCTGCGCGGCCTGGACACCTATCTCTCGTACCGGATCGGTCTGCGCACCTTCTCGGCCGCGGAGTCCCGGGCGGCGATCGGCGTGCCGGACGCCTACCACCTGCCGCCGGTGCCGGGCGTCGGCTACCTCAAGTTCGGCGAGGACGTGATGGACCGGTTCAAGGCCGCCTACGTCTCGGGCCCGTACCGGGCCCCGGGGCAGCAGCGGTCGACCGGCGGGCGCCGGGTCGGCACCCGCCCGGTGGAGTTCACCGCGGCCTTCGTGGAGCTGCCGGACCCGGTGGAGGAGGAGGTCGCGCCGCAGGTCCCGGAGCAGGACGACGCGCTGGTGGACACCGTGCTGGACGTGTTCGTCCAGCGGATGGCCGGGCAGGGCCCGGCCGCGCACCAGGTGTGGCTGCCGCCGCTGGAGGACGCGCCCAGCATGGACCACCTGCTGCCGCCGCTCCAGGTGGTGCCGGAGCGCGGACTGACCGCGCCCGGCTACCCGGCGGGCCGGCTGCGGGTGCCGATCGGCATCGTGGACAAGCCGCGCGAGCAGAAGACGGACATCCTCGAGGTCGACTACGCGGGGGCGGCCGGCCACGGCCTGATCGTCGGCGGTCCGCGGTCCGGCAAGTCGACCGTGGTGCGCACCATGGTCGCCTCGTTCGGCCTCACCCACACCCCGCTGGAGGTGCAGTTCTACCTGCTCGACTTCGGTGCGGGCAGCTTCCAGTCGCTGGCCGGGCTGCCGCACGTCGGCGGGGTGGCCGGGCGCCTGGACGTGGACAAGGTGCGCCGGATGGTCTCCGAGGTGCACGGGGTGCTCAACCGGCGCGAGGAGCTGTTCCGGGTCGCCGGGATCGACACCATCGCCACGTACCGGGCCACCCGGGCGGCCGGCCGGCTGCCGGACGAGGCCTTCGGCGACGTCTTCCTGGTGATCGACGGCTGGAACACCTTCAAGCAGGAGTTCGAGGGCCTGGAGCCGGTGATCGGCGACATCGCCCAGCGCGGTCTCGGCTACGGCGTGCACCTGGTCATCACCGCGGCTCGGTACGCCGAGGTGCGCCCGGCGCTGAAGGATCTGCTGCAGAACCGGACCGAGCTGAAGCTCGGTGACGCGATGGAGTCCGAGGTCGACCGCCGGGTGGCGCAGAACGTCCCGGCGCTGGCCGGGCGCGGCATCACCCCGGAGCGGCTGCACTTCCTGTCCGGCCTGCCGCGGCTGGACGGCTCCTCCTCGGTGGACGACCTGCAGAGCGGCGTGGCCGGGCTGGTCAGCGCGGTGGACGGGGCCTGGACCGGCCCGCGCGCCCCGCAGGTGCGGATGCTGCCGGCCGTGCTGGACGGCGACTCGCTGCCGAAGGGCTTCGAGCACCCGGAGCGCGGCGTCGCCTTCGGCGTGGACGAGGCGGAGCTGGCGCCGGTCTTCGTCAACTTCGAGACCGACCCGCTGTTCATCGTCTTCGGCGACACCGAGTCCGGGAAGTCGGCGGTGCTGCGGATGCTGATCAAGCAGATCACCGAGCGCTACACCCCGGACCAGGCCGGCATCGTGATCGGCGACTACCGGCGCGCGCTGCTCGGCACCGTGCCGCCGGAGTACCTGGTGGAGTACGCGGCCGCGCAGCCCGCCATGGCGGCCATCGTCGACATGCTGCGCGGCGCCTGCGCGCGCCGCCTGCCGGGCCCGGACGTGACCGCCGAGCAGCTGCGCAACCGCAGCTGGTACAGCGGCAAGGACATGTTCGTGATCGTCGACGACTACGAGCTGGTCTCGACGAGCTCGGGCAATCCGCTGGCTCCGCTGGCCGAGTTCCTTCCGTTCGCCCGTGACATCGGCCTGCGGGTGATCGTGGCCCGCAGCGCGGGCGGCGCCGGCCGCTCGCTGTACGAGCCGGTGCTGCAGCGGATGCGCGAGCTCGGCGGCCAGGGCGTGATCCTGTCGGGCAACCGGGACGAGGGCGCGCTGCTGGGGACGGTCAAGCCGCAGGCGCTGCCGCCGGGCCGAGGGGTCTACGTGTCCCGCCGCGCGACGGGCGGGCAGATGATCCAGACGGGCTGGCTGCCGGTGGCGTAGCCGCGCCGGCCGTCACGGACGGTGAGCGAAGGGGCCGGACTCGTGGAGTCCGGCCCCTTCGGCGTCCCAGGTTCCGAAACGTTACCTAGTTCTTTGCGGGCGGGAGCTGCGGTTCCCGCACCCGGCCGGGGAGTTGTCGGGCGTTCCGGGGGGCGCCTGGGCGTACCACCGTCCACCCGGAACACGACCTTTGAATCACGGCACTCCCCGCATTGTTCACCTTCGATTCAATCGCCATGTGGCTTAGGTAACAAGTCGGACAAAGCCCGCAACGACTGAACGTGATCATCGGATCGCATGTTTATGCCGTTCACCGCAACGGATTCCGAAGCAGTTCCGACGTTGACGCAACCAATACGCCGAGGTTCCATTGCGGCCAGGGAGCGACTGGAACCGGACACCGAGCAACCAGCCAGCGGAGGCGATACCGCTCCCCACCCCAGCACCGCACAGAGCCGATCGGAAGCCACATGACCGACACGCTTCGTCCGCCACAGACCGTAGCCGCCTCGGCGGCCGAGGCGGCAGCGCCCCAGCAGCTCAAGCGCTCGATCGGCGTCGTGGGCGGCACCCTGCTCACGCTGTCCTGCGTCACGCCCGCCTCGACGCTCTTCGTGATCGTGCCGGAGCTGTTCTCCAGCATCGGCAGCGCCACGGCGCTGGCGATCGCGATCGGCACCGTGCTCTGCGTCGCGGTCGCGTTCTGCTACTCCGAACTCGGCACCCTGATCCCCAGCGCCGGCGGCGAGTACGCGATGGTCGGCACCCTCGCCGGGCGGCTGATGGGCTGGCTGGTCTTCGTGCTCTCGCTGATCGTGGTGATGATCGTCCCCTCGGTCATCGCCCTGGGCACCGCCGACTACCTCGCCCCCGTCCTGCACCTGGACAAGGCCATGACCGGCGCCGCCGTGATGCTGGCCGCCACCCTGGCCGGCCTGCTCGACCTGCGCGCCAACGCCTGGATCACCGGCATCTTCCTGGTGCTGGAGGTCATCGCGGCCGGCGTGGTCTCGGTGCTCGGCTTCGCCCACACCAACGGCGACGCCCCCAGCCTGCTGCACGGCGTGGTCGCCGGGGAGGGCGGCGCGACCACCACGGTGAGCGTGGGCGCCATCGTCGGCGCGCTCGGCATCGCCCTGTTCATCACCCAGGGCTTCTCCACCGCGGTCTACCTGTCGGAGGAGCTGGAGAACCCCCGCCGCAACGTCTCGCGCACCGTGCTGTGGACGCTCGGCATCTCCTCGGCCATCATCCTGATCCCGGTCGTCGCCATCACCATGGGCGCCCCCGACCTGCAGACCCTGTCCTCCGGCGACATCTCCGGCATGGTCACCGCCTGGAGCAACTCGGCCGTCGGCACCTTCATCAGCCTCTGCGTCGCGCTGGCCATCATCAACGCCGGCATCGTCATGGTCATCCAGAACTCCCGGGTGCTGTTCGCCTCCGCCCGCGACAAGGCCTGGCCGGAGCCCGTCAACAAGGCCTTCGGCACCCTCGGCCGGTTCGGCTCGCCGTGGATCGCCACCCTGGCCGTCGGCCTGCCCGGCGCCGCGCTCTGCTTCGTCAAGGGAGAGCTGCTGAGCAACATCACCGGCGTCGCCGTCACCGGGATGTACCTGCTGGTCGCGATCGCCGCGCTGCTCTCCCGCCGCGCCCACCACAAGCACGCCTCCGCCTGGCGGATGCCGCTGTGGCCGGCCGTCCCGGTCGTGCTGATCGCCGTCCTGGTCTACGTGATCACCAAGCTGGACACCGAGCCCCTGCTGTGGACCGGCGGCATCACCGCCGCCGCCACCCTCTACTGGCTGTTCTACCTGCGCCCCCGGCAGGACACCCGCTGGGTGATCAGCCTTCCCGAGGACCAGCAGGACTGATCCCCACCCCTCCCCCACACGGCGGTGCCCCGGGCCTCCCCCAGCCCGGGGCACCGCCGTGTTCCGCTACTTCCCGGGCTTCCAGGCCGGGCTGGTGACGATCGTCTTCAGCTCCTCCGCGGTCAGCAGCGGGTCGCCGTTCGAGGCCGTCACGACCAGGACCTCCAGGCCGTCCGGCCTCGTCGCGTCCGCGATCAGCTTGCCCGGCAGGGTGGGGGCGGCCGGGGCGTGGGTGAGGAGCTTCGTCCCGTCGGGCAGGATCTCCGCGTCCTGGTACCACTGCGGTGCCGGCCGGTCGTCGGGGGCCTTGGCCCAGTTCTTCACCAGCACCGACACCGTGCCGGCCCGCCCGGCCCTGGCCAGCTCGAAGGCCGCCCCGGTGTCCTGGCCCTTGCCGCCCGTCACGGTCGCCCCGGACGGCAGCAGCCCGGTCAGGACGGTCTCGTAGTCCGCCGGCGACAGACCCGGGTCGATCGCCTCGGTGTCGACGCCGTCGAACCTGAGGGCCTTGACGACCCGGTCCCAGGACTTGTCCGTGACGACGGCCTTCAGCTGGTCGAGGGTGAGCGGCGGGTTGGGGCGGCTGTCCGGCGCGCCCTTCTCCTCGGGCGCGTTCCACTCGTGCACGGAGACGGACCGGCCGTCCGGGCCGTTCAGCACGGCGAACCACTCCTTGGTGTCGGCCCGGCTGTCCGAGTACTCGTACCCCTGCTGCAGCAGGAGCTTGGAGCCGTCCGGCAGAACGGTGTCGGTGCAGGCGTCGACCCGGACCAGCCTGAGGTCCGGCGGGCAGCCGGGCAGCTGCACCTGACCGGGCCGGTGCTTGCTGATGTCGAGCTGGATCAGCGACTTGCCCTGGCCGTCGTCGAACACCAGGCTCGCCGAGGCGTCGGTGGCCTTCGGCCCGCCCTCGGTGCCGCGCCCCGTGGCCCCGGTGATCTCCCCCTTGGGCAGCAGGGCCCGGAAGGTGGCCAGCACCTCGTCGCCGGAGACCGCGGCCGGGGCCACGGACTGCAGCGCGGTCGGGGTGGTCGCGGCGGCGCTGCTGCCCGCGGTGATGCCGACGGCGGCCGCCGGGGCGGAGGCCGCGCTCACGGTGCCCGCGTCCCCGGCACCCGGGGAGGCCAGGTACACCGTGCCGGTGCCCACCAGGGCCAGCGCGGCCGCGCCGCCCACCACGGCGGCGGCCGAGCGGCGGCGCCAGCGGCGGCGGCCGAGCCGGTAGCCGTCCGCGACCAGGCCCGCCTGCTCGGCCTGCTCGGTGCGGAAGCCTTCGCCCGTACGGGTGAGGGCGTAGAGAAGATCGTCTTCGAACTTGTCCGGTTCGGACATGGGTGCTCACCGTCTCCTTGCGTCTCGGGTTGCGAGAGAAGTTCCTTGCGGCCGGCGGGCGCCGGCCTCAGCGGGCACCGGCCTCAGCGGGCGGCCAGCTCGGCCAGCGAGTCGCCGAGCAGGGCGCGCAGCCTGGCCAGGGCCCGGGTGGTGCGGGTGCGGACGGCGCCGGAGGAGGCCCGCATGGCCTCGGCGGTCTCCTCGACGCTGCGGTCCTCCCAGTAGCGCAGCACCAGGACCGCGCGGTCCTTGGGCGGCATCCGGCCGAGCGCGTCGAGGAGCGTCAGCCGCAGGGCGCTGTCGGCGTCCTGCCCCTCCTGCTCCGGCAGGGCGGCACTGGGGCGCTCGCCGCTGGAGCGGCGGCGCTGCTGGGCCAGGAAGGTGCGCACCATGACGGTGTGGGTGTAGGCCGCCGGGTTGTCGATCCGGCCACGGCCGGTGAAGGCGCTGCGCCGCCACAGCACGTACATCCGGCTGAGGGCCTCCTGTACGAGGTCCTCGGCGTAGTGGGTGTCGCCGCTGGTGAGCAGGCAGGCCGAGCGGTACAGGTGACCGGTCCGGCCGGAGACGAGCTCCAGGAACTCCGCGTCCTTGGCCTCCCGGCCCGACCCGATCCACCCCATGCGCCCTGCCCCCGTGGTCCGCCCTCCCTGACACTTCATCGATGCGGCGGGCGGGCGGCGGTGTTACAGGGGTTCCGGCGGATTCCCGGCGGGTCGCCGGGCGGCGGGCGGAAGCCGCGGGTCAGGAGGAGGACTTGCGCCGGTGGTCGCGCAGCACCACGCCACCGCCGATCAGCAGCGCGACCAGCAGCGCGCCGACACCGAGGACGTACGTCGCGGTGCGGCCGTCGCGGTCGGCCTGGGTCTCGCCGAGGCCCACCGGGCGCGGCACGATCGGCGCGGCGGCGAGCTGCACCGGGGCGTCCGGGACGGGCGCGAAGGGCGCGTCCACGGGGGCCTTGGTGACGGCCTTGACCGGGTCCACCACGCCCCAGCCGATGAACGTGTCCGGGTCGCGCTGGGTGCGCTGCGCGCTCTGCTCGATCCAGGCCCGCACCTGGGCGGCCTTCCAGTTCGGATGGGCGCCCCTCAGCAGCGCGGCGAGCCCGGAGACGTAGGGGGCGGCGAAGCTGGTGCCGTTGTCCACGCACTGGCCGCCCCCGGGGACGGTGGACAGCATGTCGACACCGGGCGCGGCGACCTTCACGAAGCTGCCGTACTGGGAGAACGGCGCGCGCTCGTTGTTGCGGTCGGAGGCGCCGACGGCCAGCACGGTCGGGAAGGCACCGGGGTAGGTGTCACCCTCCTTGCCGTCGTTCCCGGTGGAGGCGACCACCACGACGTTGTTCGCCTCGGCGTACTCGACGGCGGCCTTCAGGTCCTGGTAGCCGCCGAAGCGGGCGTCGCCCGCACCGCGCACGTCCTGGGAGATGTTGATGACCATGGCGCCCCTGCCGACCGCTTCCCTGATCGCCTGGACAAGGGTGGAGACGTCGCCGTTGCCGTCGCTGTCGTTCTGCCGGATCGAGAGGATCTGGGCGTCGGGGGCCAGCCCGACGAAACCGGTCTGCTTGCTGACGCGGGCGGCGATGATGCCGGCCACCTTGGTGCCGTGGCCGACCGGGTCCTCGGTCGACGCGCCCTTGATCGCCTCCTTGGTCTCCCGGTTGACCAGCAGGTTGGGGCCCGCCTGGACCTTGTCGACCATCTGCTTGCCCTCGGGGTCGGCCCGGACCTGGCCCCCCAGTTGCGGGTTGCTCTGGTCGACCCCGGTGTCGATGACCGCGACCTTCACGCCCGCACCGGTGGTCTTCCCGTCCTGCCACAGCTCGTTCAGCAGCAGGCGCTGCAGCGACCACGGCACGGTCTGCACGTCGGGCGCGGGCTTGGGGCAGTCGCCGGCCGCGGCCAGGCCGGGCCCGCTGTCGGCGTACGCCGGGGCGGCGAGCGGGCCGCCCAGCACCGCGAGCGCGGCGATCGCCGCGGCCGCCTTCCGGTACCCGTGTCGGGACACCCTGCCACCCCTCATGTCGTCCACCCGTGCCGCGCGCCGGGGGCGGGTGCCCGGAATCCGGGTACCCGCCCCCTGTCGTTCCCTACGGAACCCGAACGTCAGCCCCAGAGCTTGGTGTTGGCGTCCTCGGTGGTCCGGTAGCTCTGCGCGGCGTTCTCGAGCGAGGTCGCGATCTGCGCGCAGACCTGCTGGAGGTCGTTGGCCTTGGCGTCCCACTTGGCCTGGTGGGCCTGGTAGCCCTGCTGGGCCGCACCCTGCCAGCTGGAGGCGATGCGGGTCACGTTGCCCTTGAGGTCGTTCAGCAGGTGGTCGATGCGGCTCGCCGAAGCCTTGACCTCCTCGGCCGCCTGGTGAACGGTCTGGAAGTTGACGAGGATGTGTTCGGACACGTTGTCTCCCTTACGAGGATGAGGAGCGCCGCGCGGTCAGCGGCGGGCGCTCCGCAGAGCGGTGGAGCGGGACAGAACGGCGGTCGGCGCAGGTGCGGCGATCAGCGCGGATGCGGTGATCAGCCCTGGGCCGAGGAGAACATCGCCTTCTGCTCCTCTTCGGTGCTCGCGTAGTGCTTGGTGGTCATCTCGATCGCGTGCTTGATCGCGTTGAGCGACTCCTTGAGGCTCGCGATGTCCTCGTTGACCCGGTTCTGCAGGTTGGTGTAGGCCGTCGCGGCCTGGCCCTGCCAACCGCTGGTGATGCCGGTGACCGTGCTGATCAGCTTGTTCTTCTCAGCCTCGATCTTGCCGATGGCCTCTTCGATCTGCTTGGCGAAGGCCAGCATCTCCTGCGCGGTCATCGTGAACTGACCCTGAGCCATGCTCCACGTCCCCCATGAGACAACATTTGCGTGTACGGAGGGCCCAGCGGGCCGACCGTCGCATCACCTGTGTGATGTCCAGCAGCACTGTAGTCGGCACACGCAACTCACCCAACACCGATCACCGAGTAGTTACCAGACCATGACACTGGGACCAATTCGGTTACCGCGCTTGGCCGATCAGGCGTTCTGCGGCTGGGCGGCGCTCTTCGCCGTCAGCGGCGGACCGGCCGGAACCAGGTTCGACCACTCCTTCGGCACCGGCAGCGGCTGGACCCCCTGGTAGCCCAACCTCGCCTGGTTGCCGCCGGGTTCGTCCTGCTGCTGCCCCGGCTCCTGGGACGGCGCCCCGGGGGTCGGCGTGGCGGTGGGCTGCGGCGCCGACGGCTTCGGGGAGCCGCTCTGGCCGGGCTGCGGCGAGGCCGCGGGGCGCTGACCGCCGTCACCGTTGGACGGGACGGAGTAGCGCAACCCGGTCTCGGTGATCAGGAAGTCGGTCCCGGAGCCGGCGGCCGCGTTGTCCATCGAGCGGTAGAACAGCCCGTGACCGGGGGTCACGTACGCCGCCCCGGCACCGTTGTTGTACGGCGCGGGGTACGAAGTCCCGGCCCAGACACTGCGCTTGGCCGTGCTGCCGTCCGCGGCGACACCGTCGTAGGTGCTGCACACGACCATCCGGGCGTCCTGGCGGTCCTGCCAGTTGTTCACCGGCGCACCGGTCTTCAGCGGCCAGTCCGGGGCGGTGCCCTTCAGCGGGACGTCGCCGCCCCACTGGGCGTTGTCGGCCGGGGTCATCTCGTCGCTGCGCGGCTTCTTGTCCTGGTCGTACTTGTAGAGCATCTGGTACGCCGGGTTCTGCCGGATCAGCTCCGCCTGGAACGGGGTGACCAGGAAGAGCTGGTCCTTGCCGACCACGTAGTGGCGGTCCTGGTAGTGCACCAGCCGGCCGATCCGGCGGTCGGCCGGGTTGCTCAGCTCCACCTTGGAGTTGGCGCCCTGAGTGTCGGCGACCGCCTCGACCTGCGGGAAGGTGATCGGGGTGGCGTTCACCAGGGTGTCCAGCCAGTCCCGCTTGACCCGCTGCGGCACCGCGTTGGGCCCGAACACCGCGGTGACCAGCGCCTTGCGCTCCTTGTCGTCCGCCTGCGGCGAGCCGATCGGGTGCTTGCGCCCCTGGGCGTCGACCAGGAACAGCGCGGCGCCGCCGGCGGCCGGCTGGCCCGGCGCCGGCGCGGCCGAGATCTGCTGCTCGTCGGCCTGCTGCACCAGCATCAGCTGGTCCGGGCCGAGCATCCGGTCCTTGGCCGCCAGCGCCGCCGCGTCCGCTCCGGCCGCCACGAACACCGCCTGGTTGACCGTCTCCTGCTTGTCGTCCGAGCCCGGGCGGTCGCACACCGCCCACTTCATCGGCTTGCTGGCGTTGTCCGTGGTCGGCAACTTGTCCGGCGCGTAGGGGATCCCGATCGTCGGCCCGTGGTTGGGATAGCGGTCGAGCACCCCGTCGTCCACCACCACGACCTTGGCGCCCGCCGGCAGCACCAGCCGCGCCGAGGACATGTTGAGCACCTGGTGCAGCCGCTTGGTCTTCTGGTCCTGGTCGGTGAGCACCACGTACCGGGTGGTCGACTGCTTGCCCTGGATGATGTTCTTGCCGTCGTCCCACTTCACCGGCGCACTCGGTTTGAAGACCCCCCAGATCCCGAACCCGGCCACGAACACGGCCCCTGCCAGCACACTCGGCAGCACCGCCTTCACCGGACGCGGCGCGTCCTCGTCGCTGCCGCCGCCGGCGGGCAGCAGGAAGGCGCCCACCGTGCGCTTGCGGGCGAAGGTGTACGCGTTCAGCTCGTCCCGGCGCGATGCCATACCTCGTCGTCCCCCTAGTCAGACGTCGTCGGGCCTCCTCGGACCGACCTGCCCCGTGGTCACCCGCCGGGCACGAACCGGCGCGAACCCTCTACGATGCGGCAGCAGACGGTGAGTACGGTACGGGTACGGTCCGCGACACAGCCAGCCGGGCCGCGACAACGGATCAGAGAGGGCCACCGGGGGATGCCAAGCCAGACCGCTCCAGGACGCCGCCGCAGCGCGGGCGGCGGGAGGCCGCGCCGGGCCGGCCGGGCGCAGCGCAGCGCGCCGCCGACCGGGACGGGAACGGGGACCGGGCCCGCGAGCACGGAACCGCAGCCGACCGGCACCGTGGGCGGCGGCGCCGTCCAGGTGCGGGTCAACCCCCGACCGGGGCTGCTGGGCGGGCGGTTGAAGCTCCAGCAGCTCGTCCTGGTCGAGGTCGCGGCGGCCCTGGTCGCGGTCGGCTGGACGATCAGCCGCACGGTCGCGGCCGGCTTCGGCGCGGTCGCGCTGGTGCTGGTCCTGCTCGCGCTCGTCCCGGTGCGCGGCCGCACCGTCCCCGAGCTGCTGCTGGTCCGCGCCGCCCTCAAGTCCCGCCGCGGGCAGGCCAGGACGCTGCTGCCGCCGGCCGGCACCGACCCGGCGCTGGCGCCGGCCCTGGAGCTCGAACCGGGTCTGCGCACCTGCACCCACGCCACCGAGGCCGAGTTCGGCGGCCGCCCGGTCCGCCGGGAGACCGGCATGGTCGGCGACGGGACCTTCCTCAGCTCGGTGCTGCTCGTCCAGGCCAAGGACCAGCCGCTGCGCCCGGCGCGCACCGCCCTGCCGCTGCCGCTGGACGTGATCTGCTCGGCGCTCACGGTCGACGACATCACCCTGGAGTCGGTGCAACTGGTCCAGCACACCCAGCCCGCCCCGGCCCAGCACCTGCCCGACCAGTCGCTGGCCGCCCGCGCCTACCGCGAGCTGCCGGACGGCACCGCCACCCCCGGGCTGCGGCTGACCTGGATCGCCCTGAAGCTCGACCCGGAGCGCGCGGCGACCGCCGTCCGGGCCCGCGGCGGCGGTGAGGAGGGCGCCCGCAAGGCGCTGCAGCGGGTCACCGACCAGCTGGCCGGCCGGCTCAACAGCGCCGGCTTCAACGCGACCGTGCTGGACGAGCGCGAGCTGATCGCCGCGCTGGCCATCTCCACCTGCGCCAACCCGATCGCGGTGGCCGGCCGCCAGGGCACCGGCAGCGGCGGCGGCACCACCCGCCGCACCCAGGAGGGCAACCGGTTCTGGCGCATCGACGACCGCTGGCACACCACCTACTGGATCTCCCGCTGGCCGCAGCTGAGCCGCCCCGGCGGCGCCCCCGGCCGGATCGCCGCGCCGGACCTGGTCAACCTGATCACCGGCTCCCCCGCCCTCGCCAGCACCTTCAGCCTGACCGCCGGGCACGGCACCGGCGGCTCGGTGACGGTCAGCGGGCACCTGCGGGTGACCGGCCGCAACGAGAGCGAGGTCGGCGACATCGGCCGCCTGGTGGAGACCCGGGCCCAGAGCACCGGGCTCGGCCTCGTCCGGCTCGACCTGGAGCAGGCGCCCGGCATGCTCGCCACCCTGCCGCTCGGAGGGGCCTCCTGATGGCGTACCAGACCTACCCCACCACCGGACCGCAGCCCGGCACCGAGCAGCGCCGGGCCCGGCCGCGGATCCTGCCCGGCTTCGGGCTGCGCGGCCCGCGCCGGGAGAAGCACGTGCTGGAGCCCGCCGACCTCGCGGCGCTCTCCTTCCCGGTCGGCGACGACGGCGTGGTGATCGGCGTCGACCCGCAGGGGCTGCCCGCGGTGCTCGGCCTGTTCCGCCCGACCTCGTACGACCTGGTGCTCGTCGGCGGCATGTGGACGGCCCAGGTCATCGCGCTGCGGGCGGCCGCGATCGGCGCCCGGGTCGCGGTGGAGACCGCCCGCGGACAGCTGTGGGGCCCGATGGCCCAGGCCGCCGGCGGCGGCCAGCCGTGCGTGACGATCCACCAGGTCGGCCGACTCGGCCCGCAGGGCGCCTCGGTGGCCTCGCCGGTCCTGGTGGTGCGCGACCTCGGCGCCCGCCCGCCGCGCAGCCGGCTCTCCGCCGCGCCCTGGCAGACCACACTGACGCTGCTGCCCTACCTGGGCCCCAACGCCTCCCGGGTGCTGAACGCGGCCGACCTGGTCGGCGTGCAGCGGATCTCGCCGCAGGAGGCGGAACTGACCGGCCGGGTGCTGTCGCTGCCGCCGGAGGACGTGGCCGCGCTTCCCACCCTCGGCGACGACCTCACCCTGTGGGCGACCCGGATGCGGCGACAGTACGTACGGGCCGTGGCCGGGCAGGCCGAACAGCAGGTGCTCGGCGGGCCGCGCCGGATGGACTGAGCGGCGGCTCGCCGCACCGGGCGGGCCGCCGGGGAAGCGAAGCCGCCTTCAGCGGGGGTTGCCGTACGGCCTAGTCTTTGATGCGGCAACGGCACCGCTGAACAAGCGGCGGCGAACACGAGGGAGCCAGAGTGAGCAGCGATCGGGACGGCGTCTACGTCGGCGACAACGCGGCAGAGGACGACGACGACTGGTCGGACGCGCCTGACTACACTCCCCCGTCCTGGTACGTGCAGACCGAGCCCACGGGGGCTTCCGGCGCGGCCGCGCCGGCCGCTTCCGCACCGGCCTCCCCCGCTCCGGCCGAGCCCGACGCGCCGGCGCCCACCGTCGTTCCGGGGCAGGCCCAGCAGGCTCCGGGGCAGGCCCAGCAGGATCCGCAGCAGCAGGCCCACGCCCCGGTGCCCGGCCAGGCCGCCGCCCCGGCGGCCGAGACCGCGCCGACCGCCACCCCCGTCGCCCCCGTTCCGGCGCCCGCTGCCACGCCCGCCACGCCGGTGCAGGCCGAGGCGCAGCACGTCCCGTTCCCGGTCGCCGCCCCGGCCCCGCCGGTCGCCGAGCAGCCGCAGGCCGGCGCCCCGGTCTGGCCGACGCCGGAGGCCGCGGCGCAGCAGCCCGTGGCGCAGCCGTACCCGGCGGCGGGGCCCGCAGCGGCCGCGCAGCCGGGGCAGCCCGTCCAGCCGCAGAACTTCGCGCAGCCGCCGGTCCAGCAGGCCCCGCCGCAGCACCCCCAGGATCCCCAGGGCCCGCCGGCGGGCTGGGACCCGCAGGCCGCGTGGGCCGCCCAGCAGGCTCAACAGGCCCAGCAGCCCGTCGCCCCCCAGCAGCCGGGCCCGCAGGCCCAGCCCGGCCAGCCGCAGCCCGGCCCGGTGGATCCGCGCCAGGGCGGCTGGCCGCAGCCCGTCGCGTACCAGCAGCCGGCGCAGCCGCAGCCCGGCCCGCAGGCCCAGCCCGGCCAGCCGCAGCCCGGCCAGCCGTTGCCGGGGCACCCCGGGCAGCCGTGGCAGCAGCCGCAGGCCCCACAGCCCAGCGCCTTCCAGCAGGCCGCCGCCCCGCAGCAGACCGCGCACGGCGCACCGCTCGGCTACACCGCGGCCGTCGAGCTGTCCTCGGACCGGCTGCTGCGCAGCCAGCCCAAGCAGCAGCGCCAGCAGCCGCGCTTCCAGTTCGGCGGCAAGGCCGCGGCGGCCGAGAAGGCCCGCAAACTGGAGGTCATCCGCACCCCGGTGCTGAGCTGCTACCGGATCGCCGTGATCAGCCTCAAGGGCGGCGTCGGCAAGACCACGACCACCACCGCGCTCGGCGCGACCCTGGCCAGCGAGCGCCAGGACAAGGTGATCGCGATCGACGCCAACCCGGACGCCGGCACCCTGGGCCGCCGGGTCAAGCGCCAGACCGGCGCGACCATCCGCGACCTGGTGACGGCCATCCCGCACCTGCGCAGCTACATGGACATCCGTCAGTTCACCTCGCAGGACCTGAACTCGGGCCTGGAGATCCTGGCCAACGACGTGGACCCGGCGGTCTCGACCACCTTCAACGACTCCGACTACCGCCAGGTGATCGACGTGCTGGGCCGCCAGTACCCGATCATCCTGACCGACTCCGGCACCGGCCTGCTGTACAGCGCGATGCGCGGGGTGCTGGACCTGGCCGACCAGCTGATCATCGTCTCCACCCCCAGCGTGGACGGCGCCTCCAGCGCCTCGACCACCCTGGACTGGCTCTCCGCGCACGGCTACGCCGACCTGGTGCAGCGCAGCATCACGGTGGTCTCCGGGGTGCGCGAGACCAGCAAGATGATCAAGGTCGAGGACATCGTCGCCCACTTCCAGACCCGCTGCCGCGGCGTGATCGTGGTGCCGTTCGACGAGAGCCTGGCGGCCGGCGCCGAGGTCAACCTCGACATGATGCGGCCCAAGGTCCGGGAGGCCTACTTCGAGCTGGCCACCCTGGTCGGGGAGGACATCGTCCGGGCCCAGCAGGCCGCCGCCCAGCAGGCCGGCTGGCAGCAGCAGGCCCAGCCGCAGCCCGGCTACCCGCAGCCGTACGCCGACCCGCGGCAGCCCCAGCCCTACCCGCAGCAGGCGGGCCGGCCCGCCCCCGGGGCGCCGTGGGCCCCGCAGCCCGGCCAGGCCCCGCCGCCCCCGCCCGGGTACGGCTACCCGCAGCAGCCCGCTCCCGGGGCGCCCTGGCCGCAGCAGCCGGGCCCGGGCTACGGCTACCCGCCGCAGGCACCCCAGCAGTGAGACGGCGGAAGGGGCCCACCGACACCCGGTCGGTGGGCCCCTTCCGGCGTCCCGGCGCTCAGACGCCGTCGGTCAGACGCCGTCGGTCAGCTCGCGGGCCCGCTTGACGTCGTCGGCCATCCGGTCCAGCAGCGCGTCGATGGAGTCGAACTTCTCCATCCCGCGCAGGTAGGCCAGGAAGTCCACGGCCACGTGCATCCCGTACAGGTCCAGGCCGACCCGGTCGATGGCGTACGCCTCCACCGTGCGGGCGGTGCCGTCGAAGGTCGGGTTGGTGCCGACCGAGATCGCCGCCGGCATCTTCTCGCCGTCCGCCGTCAGCCAGCCCGCGTACACGCCGTCGGCCGGGATCGCGCTGTGCGGCACGGTCTCGACGTTGGCGGTCGGGTAGCCCAGCTCGCGGCCGCGCTGCGCGCCGCGCACCACCACGCCCTCGACCCGGTGCGGGCGGCCCAGCACCTCGTTGGCGCCGGCCATGTCCCCGGTCTCCACCAGCCGGCGGGTCAGGCTGGAGGAGAACGGCTCGCCGTCCCCGGCCGTGCCGCACACCTGGAGGTCGACCACCTCGACCTCGAAGTCGTCCGCCCGGCCCAGTTCGCCGAGCAGCGTGACGTCCCCGGCCGCCCGGTGCCCGAAACGGAAGTTGGGGCCCTCGATGACGACCCGCGCGTGCAGGGCGTCCACCAGCACCTGCCGGACGAAGGCCTCCGGGGACTCCTGGGAGAACTCGGTGGTGAACGGCAGCACCAGCACCGCGTCCACGCCGAGCTCCGCGATCAGCTCGGCGCGGCGCGGGTGCGGCGCGAGCAGCGGCGGGTGGCTGCCCGGGCGGATGACCTCGCGCGGGTGCGGGTCGAAGGTCACCACGACCGCGGGGATGCCGAGTTCGCGGGCCCGCTCGACCGCCCGCCCGATGATCAGCTGATGTCCGCGGTGCACCCCGTCGAACGAGCCGATGGTGACGACGCTGCGTCCCCAGTCCCCGGGGATCTCCTCCAGGCCACGCCAGCGCTGCACCTGACCGCTCCTTGTTCCGTACGGTGCGTACCCTCTGTACGCTCAAACGCTCAAAACCCGAACCCCTATAGCGTGCCATGCGCCTGCCCCGGCTCAGGCACCGGAATACGGGTTGAGCCCGCCGAGGGCCCCGTCGACCGCCCGGGCACGGCCCGTTCGGCCTCCTCGGCGGCGTACCGCGCGTCCCGTCCGGCCGCCGCCAGGGCCCGCATCCGGGCCGGCCCGGGGTCGTCCTGGGCGGTCGGCACGGCACCGGACGGCCACCGGGCGAGCAGCCGGGCGAAGGCCGCCGACCGCCCGGCGCAGCGCACCAGCAGCTCGTCCGCGCCCGCCAGCCCCTGGGCGGCCCTGGCCAGCACCGCACGGGCCCGGGCCGGGTCCTCGGCCGCGCAGTGCTCGGCGAGCCGCTCCACGACGGCGGTCAGCACCGCCGGGTCGGTCTCGGTGGCGAGCAGGGCGTCCAGCAGCTCGCGGCGCAGCGCGTCCGCCGCCGGGCCGGCCACCGGGACGGACAGCGCCTCGGCGAACGGCCGCCGGACCGCCGCGCTGCGGTCGGCCAGCGCGGCGCCGAGCAGCATCCTCAGCTCCGGCCGGCCGCCCGGGCCGACGGCGGCGGCCCGGGCCAGCCGACGGCCGAGGTAGTCGACGGCGACCGGACCGGCCAGCGCCGGGTTCCCGCGCAGCAGCCCGGCGGCCAGCTCGGCGCCCCGCCGCAGGGCCGCCGGGGCGGTGGCGTCGGCCAGCACCCGCAGCGTCTCGGCGGGGGCCGCGCCGGGGGCGGCCGCCCGGTCGGCCAGCGCGGCCAGGACGGGTTCCGGGTCGCTCTCCAGGGCCGGGCCGAGCGCCCGCGGGGTGAGGAAGGCGTCGCCGCCGGCCCGGAACCGGGCGAGCGCGGCCGGCAGGTACTCCGCCCTGGTCACCGGATCGCCGACCAGCAGCGCCAGCGCCGCCCCGTGCAGACCTGGCTCGTCCTCGCGGGCGAGCAGGGTCAGCGCGGTGTACCGCAGCAGCTCGACCCCGGCACCGGAGGCGTACGGGGCCGTCCGCAGCGCGTGCACGGCGGCCGCGACGTGCCGCTCGGGCCGCCGGTCGTGGCTCCAGCGGTCCACCGCGCGGCAGAGCGCGGACGGCTCCTCGGCGGCCAGCACGGTGAGCAGCGCGTCCGCCCGCGGGTGCGCGGCGGCCGCCAGCGCGTCGGCCAACTCGTCCAGGGCGAGCCGACGGTGGGCGTGCAGCAGATCGTGGGCGATGTCGGCCGTCGTGCGCCCGGAGCGCCCCGGCAGGCCGTGCTCGTCCTCGAACCAGGCGCAGAGCAGCGGGAACACCGCGACCGGGTCGGCGCGCAGCCGCTCCGTCACCACGGCGAGGAAGCGCTGCCCGGGGCCGTCGGCGGGCACCAGGCGGCGCAGCAGGGCGAGTTCGGTCTCGACGGGCAGGCCGAGACCGGTCCAGAAGGCCGGGCCGAAGCGGCCGAGTCCGGCCGCCGGGAGAGCCACCGCACCGGCGGCACCCGCCCGTTCGGCGATCCGGGACGCCAACTGGTCGAGCAGGGCCAGGTGCTCGGAGCGGTCCGGGCTGGCGGCGAGGCCCGCGGCGAGCAACCGGGCCGCCCACCAGGCGGGTTCGCTGCCCGGCGGGCGCAGGTCGAGGGCGCGCCAGATCCGGTGCAGCCACGGGTCCAGGGCGCCGGCGCCCCAGGTCTCCGCCACCCGGCGCAGTGCGGCGGCGACCGGGCCGATCCGGTGCCGGGCGACGGTGTTCACCCCGGCCGGCTCCCCCACTGGGTGGCCGCCGGGCTCCCGCGCCTCGTCGGCGGGCCACGGCGGGGTGTCCTCGGCCTCGCCGAGCAGCAGCCGCAGCGCCGCGTCCAGGTCCAGGTGCCGGCCCTGCAGCCAGTCCGCGAACTCCCCGTGGGCGAAGCGGAATCCGGGCCCGGCCGGGACGAACAGGCCCTCGGCGAGCACCGCCGTGGCCCAGCCGCCCTCGACCGGGAACAGCTCCTCGAAGACGGCCCGGTCCAGCCCGCCGCCCGACCGGTCGCCGAGCATCCGCCGGGCCGCCTCGTGCACCCGTCCGGCCACCGCCGCCGCGAGCCGGCGCACCCGGCGGTGCCGCGGCCCGCCCGGGCGCACCGCGCCCCGCCGGTGGGCGCCCGGGCGGCGCGGCCGGCCGTCCTCGGCCAGCCGCTGGGCCACCCGCAGGCAGCGCAGGTCCAGGACGGCGCCGAACAGTTCGCTCCGGCGCACCGGCCCGTCGTGCAGCCCCTGCGCCCACAGCTCCCCGGCCAGCCGGACGGCCAGCGGGTGCCGGGCGTCCTCGGCGGCGGCCGGATGGCCCGGCGGCAGCCCGTACCGGCGGCGCACCCGCTCGGCCGCCTCGGGGGGCAGCGGGCCGAGCCGCTGCCCGGCCAGGCTCGGCCCGCCCGCGCCGCGGCCGTCCATCCGCACGGTGGGGGCGCTGCCCAGGTCGCCGTCCGGGTGCGGCTCCTCCGTGCGCCGGGGGCCGGGGGTGCCGTTCCCCCAGGTCTCGGCCGCGAGCAGCTCCCACAGCTCCTCCCCGCAGGCCGTCACCAGCCTGGCCCCGCAGCCGGTCAGCCACTGCCCGGCGCCGCGCAGCCAGTGGGCGTCCACCGGCAGCGGGGCCTCCTCCGGGCCGTCCAGGACCACCAGCAGCGGCCGGCCGGCCGCCGCGCACAGCGCCGCCACCGGCTCGGGCGCGGGCGCGGGGGCGCCGAGGACGGCCGCCGCGGCGGCCAGCGCGCGTTCCACCGGTTCGGCGAGCGAGCGGTCCCCGGCGCGCAGGTCGGCGCCGCGCAGCCAGAGGGTGGGCAGCGGGTGGGCGCCGCCGGTGCGGCGGGCGGCCAGCGCGGCCAGTTCGGTGGTGCGCCCGCTGCCGGGGGCGCCGACCAGCGCGGTGACGGTCGCGACCGGCTCGTCCCCGGCCAGGCCGTCCGGCCGGTCCACCCGGTCGGCGGCCAGGTGGGGCAGCCGGCCCGGTCCGGCGCCGGCGGCCGCCACCTGGGCGGCGGTCAGCCGCAGCACCCCGGCCAGGTTGAGCGCCGGGCCGTAGCAGGGCACCGCCGCCGCGTTGCTCGCCAGCAGCCCGGCCAGCACCTCGGCGGCGCCCGTTCCACCCGGAGGGCCGTCCCCGACCGCCGCCGCGCCCACCGGCACGGCCGGCAGTGCCCCGCCGTGCCGGGGCCCGCGCACGGCGGGCGCGGCCAGGGCGACCACGGCCCCGCTGCGGGCGTCCAGCACCGGCGAGCCGGCCGGCACCGCGACCCCGCCGACCACCGGCACGTCCAGCAGCAGCACCCCGGCCGACCGGTGCCCGCCGTGCGCCGCGCCGGCGACGCCGAGCAGTCCGCAGCGCAGCGCGACCACCCGTCCGTCCTCCCCCGCCAGCGCGGGCAGCAGCACCTCGGGCCCGGCGACGGCGGCGGCCAGCGGCAGCGGCGGCACCGGCAGCCCGCCGACCGCCTCGGTGCGCAGCAGGGCCAGCCCGTGCCCGGGCAGCGCCAGCACGGCGTCCGGGCCGAGCACCCTGGTCTGCCCGCCGGGGGTGTGCAGGACGACCCGGTCCAGTCCGGCCACGCTCTCGTGCGCCGTCAGCACGACCCCCTGCGGGTCGGCGACGAACCCCAAGCCGTGCAGCCGGCCGTCGAGGTCGCGGATCCGCAGCAGGTACCGCCCCGGATCGCCCTCCGGAAAACCCGGCATCTCGTGCCCCCTCGGCCATCGCTCGCCCGCCGCCCGAAGCCTGCCCGCCGAGGTGCCCGCCCGACCGCGCCCGCGCCGCTCACCACGGGCGTTCACTCCGCGCGCTCCCTCGTGCGGGTGAACGACGTCCGGGAACGGCGGAGCCCCCGTCGGGGTGAATCCCGACGGGGGCTCCGAACGGCGACCGGACCGTCAGCCGACGAAGACCGCGACCGGCTTCGCCTGCCCGCCCTGCTCCTCGACCAGCGCCAGGAAGCGCCCGTCCGGCCCGAACACCGCGATCGGCCCGTCCACGCCCATCCCGGGCGCCTTCAGCCGGGCGCCGTGCGACAGCTTCTGCGCCGAGGCCTCGTCCAGGTCCCAGCGCGGGAAGGCGGCGGCCGCGGCGTCGGCGATCGGCAGCACCTCCAGCGGCTTGGCGGACTCGCCGGTGACCTCGGCCTCCAGCTGCTCCAGGGTGCGCGCCGACTCGACCCCGTACGGCCCGACCTTGGTGCGCCGCAGCGCCGTCAGGTGCCCGCCGACGCCCAGTCCGGCACCCAGGTCCCGGGCCAGCGCCCGGATGTAGGTGCCGGAGGAGCACTCGACGGTGACGTCCAGGTCGATCACCGGGGTGCCGTCCTCGGCGACCGCCGCGCGCTGCTCGTGCACGCTGAAGGAGTGGATCGTGGTCGGCCGGGCCGCGAGCTCGAAGTCCTCGCCCTCGCGGACCCGGGCGTACGAGCGCTTGCCGTCGATCTTGATCGCGCTGACCTTGGACGGCACCTGCATGATCTCGCCGGTGAGCGCCGCGATCCCGGCGTCGATCGCCTCCCGGGTGACGGCGTCGGCCGGGGTCGAGGCGGTCACCTCGCCCTCGCGGTCGTCGGTGACGGTGGTCTGGCCGAGCCGGATGGTCGCCTCGTACGTCTTGGCGGTGAGCATCAGGTGTCCGAGCAGCCGGGTGGCCCGCTCGACGCCGATCACCAGCACGCCGGTGGCCATCGGGTCGAGGGTGCCGGCGTGCCCGACCTTCCGGGTCCCGGCCAGCCACCGCAGCTTGGCGACGACCCCGTGCGACGTGATGCCCTCGGGCTTGTCGACGATCACCAGGCCGTCCGGGCCGGTGCCTTTGCGCTTCATCGGGTTCTTTCTCTCAACAACATCAGCGGAGACGATCAACGTACCGGTCTCAGCGCACCCCGGAACCGCTCGACCACCGCGGCCACGTCCTCCCGGACGCTGAACCCGGCCGCGTAGACGTGCCCCCCGCCACCCAGTTCGGCACAGGCCGCGGCGACGTCCACCGCCCCCTTGGAACGCGAGGAGCCGCGCAGCGTGCCGTCCGGGTCCTGCTTGAGCACCAGCGCCACCTCGGCCTCGGCCGGGCGGCGCAGGATGTCGATCAGCCCCTCGATCTCCTCGACCGTGACGCTGAACAGCGCGAGGTCCTGGTACGGCACCCAGGTCCACACCAGGCCCAGCCCGTCCGCCGCCTCCGGCTCGTAGACGGCCCGGTCGAGCGCGCCGGCGAGCACCTTGAGGTAGCCGAAGGAGGAGGTGTCCCACAGCTGCCGGGAGATCAGGTCGTGCCGGATGCCGGTGGCCAGCAGCCGGCCGGCCAGCTCGTGGGTGGCGGGCGTGGTGGCCCGGTACTTGAACGAACCGGTGTCCGTGGCGACACCGGTGTAGAGGCAGGTGGCCAGCTCCTGGTCGAGCACCACGCCGAGCCTGCGCAGCAGTTCGTCGACCAGCACGGCGGTGGCCGGCGCGGTCGGGTCGATCAACTGGTGGGTGCCGAAACCCGGGTTGGAGGCGTGGTGGTCGAACACCACCAGGACGGGCGCGGCGAAGGCCTTGTCGCGGAGCAGGCCGAGCCGGCTCTCCGCGGCCACGTCGAAGCAGAGCACCAGTTCGGGCACGTCCGGCACCTCGCAGGCCGGCACGATCAGCTCCTGGCCGGGCAGGAAGGCCAGCGACTCGGGCACGATCTGCGGGTCGTCGCCGAAGGAGACCCGCACCCGCTTGCCGAGCGCGCGCAGCGCCAGCGCGGCCGCCAGCGAGGAGCCCAACGCGTCGCCGTCCGGGCAGATGTGGCAGATCAGGTCGATCGAACGGGCCCGCCCGATCTCCGCCACCACCTGCTGCCAGAGCAGCTCGAACCCGCTCTCCTCGGTGCGCGGGCCCGGGAGTGCCGCGAGGGCACCCTCCACCGTGCTGGTGGAGGACGCCCCCGTGGTCGATCCGGCTCGCGAGGCGGCCCGCGCCGGCTCACCCGCCATGACTACTCGTCCTCGTCGTCACGCTCGGACGCCGGAACCCGGTACGGGTCCGCGTCGCCGGCGTAGCTCGCTCCCGCGGCCTGGGTGCGCACGGCGGCGTCCGAGGTGCGGGCCCGGTCGAGCAGGTCGTCGATGTTCCGGGCGTTGTCCGGCAGCGCGTCCGCGACGAAGGTCAGCGTCGGGGTGAAGCGCACCCCGATCTTGCCGACCTCGGAGCGGATCACGCCCTTGGCGCTCTCCAGCGCGGCCGCGGTGGCCTCGCGCTCGGTCTCGTCACCGAAGACGGTGTAGAAGACGGTGGCCTCGCGCAGGTCTCCGGTCACCCGGGTGTCGGTGATGGTCACGAACCCCAGGCGGGGGTCCTTGACCCGCCGCTCCAGGGTCTGGGCGACGACCACCTGGATGCGGTCGGCGAGCTTGCGCGCCCTTGCGGTGTCGGTCACGTTGCCTCCTCGTGCAGTGGGCCCGGTACCCGGGCGAGCTGCGCACCCGTCGGGGCCCACGCCCCAAAGTACCGGCCCGCGCCCGGCCTTGCGGGCGCTCTCGGTCCTGATCCGTGTGAGAACGGCGACTTCCGCCGGCCGGCTCCACGGTCCTCATTCGTCGTCGTCGTTGTGGTAGCGCCTCCTCGCGGAGAGGAGTTGCACCTCGGGGCGGCCGGCGACCAACCGCTCACAGCTGTCCAGGACCTCGGTGACGTACCCGGCTTCGCCGGAGACCACCGCGAGACCGATCTCGGCCCGGCGGTGCAGGTCCTGGTTCCCGGTCTCGGCAGCGCACACGCTGTACTTGCGCTGCAGTTCGGCCACGATGGGCCGCACGATCGAACGCTTCTCCTTGAGCGAGTGGACGTCGCCCAGCAGCAGGTCGAAGGTGAGTGTTCCCACGAACATGTGTGACAGGTCTCGCCGACCTGGAAGGCCTCGGGGGCAGCCCGGAACCGGGCTGGCGCCACTGTTTCTGACTACTCCCGGACCCTACACAGCGAGACCGGGGCCGGTCGACGGAAATACCACCCGTCGACCGGCCCCGGCTGACACCGACTAGGCGCGCGGCTTCTCGCGCATCTCGTAGGTCTCGATGATGTCGTCGACCTTGATGTCGTTGAACGACCCCAGGGTGACACCGGCCTCGAAGCCCTCGCGGACCTCGGTCGCGTCGTCCTTGAAGCGGCGCAGACCCTCGATCGAGAGGTTCTCCGCCACGACCTTGCCGTCGCGCAGCAGGCGGGCCTTGGCGTTGCGGCGGATGATGCCGTCGCGGACCAGGACACCGGCGATGTTGCCGAACTTGGAGGAGCGGAAGACCTCGCGGATCTCCGCGGCGCCGAGGCGCACCTCCTCGTACTCCGGCTTGAGCATGCCCTTGAGGGCGTTCTCGATCTCCTCGATCGCCTGGTAGATGACCGAGTAGTACCGGACGTCCACGCCTTCCTTCTCGGCCGCGGTACGCGCACGGCCTTCGGCGCGCACGTTGAAGCCGATGATGATGGCGTCCGAGCCCATCGCCAGGTCCACGTCGGACTCGGTGATGGCACCCACACCGCGGTGCAGGACCCGGAGCTCGACCTCCTCGCCCACGTCCAGCTTGACGAGGGCGTCCTCGAGGGCTTCCACCGAACCGGAGACGTCACCCTTGATGATGAGGTTGAGCTGCTCGATGGAGCCGGCGGCGATGGCCTTGTCCAGGTCCTCCAGGGACACCCGGACGCGGCGCTGCGCGAAGGCGGCGTTGCGGTCGCGGGCCGAGCGCTTCTCGGCGATCTGACGGGCGGTGCGGTCCTCGTCGACGACGATGAAGCTGTCGCCGGCGCGGGGCACCGAGGTCAGACCGAGCAGCAGCACCGGGCGGGACGGGCCGGCCTCGGTGAGGTTCTTGCCGTTCTCGTCCAGCATGGCGCGGACGCGACCGTAGGCGTCGCCCACGACGATCGAGTCGCCGACGCGGAGGGTACCGCGCTGCACGAGCACGGTCGCCATGGCGCCGCGGCCCTTGTCCAGGTGCGCCTCGATGGCGATACCCTGCGCGTCCTGCTCGGGGTTGGCCCGCAGGTCCAGCGAGGCGTCCGCGGTCAGGACCACGGCCTCCAGCAGCTGGTCGATGTGCAGGCCCTGGCGCGCGGAGATGTCGACGAACATGGTGTCGCCGCCGTACTCCTCGGCCACCAGACCGAACTCGGTCAGCTGACCGCGGACCTTGGTCGGGTCGGCGCCCTCGACGTCGATCTTGTTGACGGCGACCACGATCGGCACACCGGCGGCCTTGGCGTGGTTCAGCGCCTCGACCGTCTGCGGCATGACACCGTCGTTGGCCGCGACCACCAGGATCGCGATGTCGGTGGACTTGGCACCACGGGCACGCATGGCGGAGAACGCCTCGTGACCCGGGGTGTCGAGGAAGGTGATCGGACGCTGCTCGCCGTTCACCTCGGTGACGACCTGGTAGGCACCGATGTGCTGGGTGATGCCACCGGCCTCGCCGGCCACCACGTTGGACTTGCGGATCGCGTCCAGCAGGCGGGTCTTACCGTGGTCGACGTGACCCATGACGGTGACGACCGGCGGGCGCGGGGCCAGCTGGTCCTCGTCGCCCTCGTCGGCGCCGAAGTCGATGTCGAACGACTCCAGCAGCTCGCGGTCCTCGTCGTCCCGGCTGACGATCTCCAGCTGGAAGCCCATCTCGCCGGCCAGCAGCTCGAGGGTCGCGTCGGAGACCGACTGGGTCGCGGTGACCATCTCACCGAGGTTGAACATGACGGAGACGAGCGCGGCCGGGTTGGCGTTGATCTTCTCCGCGAAGTCCATCAGCGAGGCGCCGCTCGACAGGCGAACGGTCTGGCCGTTGCCGCGAGGCAGCATCACACCGCCGACGGACGGGGCCTGCATGGCCTCGTACTCCTGGCGCTTCGCCCGCTTCGACTTGCGGCCACGCGCCGGGCGACCGCCCGGGCCACGACCGAAGGCGCCCTGCGTGCCACCACGGGCACCCGGGCCGCCGGGACGACCGCCGAAGCCGCCGGGACGCGGGCCGAAGCCGCCGCCACCACCCGGGGCACCGCCACCGGGACGCGGACCGCCGAAGCCGCCGCCACCGGCCGGACGCGAGCCCGGACCGGCCGGACGTCCCTGGAAGCCGGGACGGGCGCCACCGGCACCCGGACCACCCGGACGGCCGCCGGGGCCACCCGGACCACGGCCACCCGGACCCGGACGCGGGCCGGCCGGGCGCTGCGGCATCATGCCCGGGTTCGGGCGCGGCATGCCGGACGGGGTCGGGCCACCGGGACGCGGCGCGGCCGGACGCGGCATGCCGTCGGGACGCGGAGCGCCACCGGGACGCGGGGCACCGGCGCCGGGGGCACCGGCCGGACGCGGACGGTCGCCACCGGGACGCGGGGCACCGGCACCGGGGGCACCGGCCGGACGCGGACGGTCGCCACCGGGACGCGGAGCGCCGGCACCCGGGGCACCGCCCGGACGCGGGGCGCCGCCCTGACCGCCCTGACGGCGGTCGCCGGGGCGACCCATGCCGGTGGCGCTACCCGAGGTGAACGGGTTGTTGCCCGGACGCGGACCGGCCGGACGCGGGCCCGGACGGGCACCGCCGGCGGCCTGGCCACCCGGGCGCGGGGCCTGGGTGGACGGACGCGGGGCGTCGCCGGCCGGAGCCGGCGAGGAGAACTCGGCCGCGGGCGCGGCCGGGGCCGCCGGAGCGGCGGGACGCGCGGCCGGGCGCGGGCCCGGAGTCGGCGCGCCCGGCTTCGGGGCGGCGGGGGCGGCCGGCGCGGAAGGCGCGGCGGCAGCCGGGGTCGGACGGGGACCAGGGGTCGCGCCGGGGCGCGGACCCGGAGTCGGAGCCCCCGGCTTCGGGGCACCCGAGCCGGCGGCGGGGGAGGGCGCCGCGGTCTTCCGCGGGCCCGGCTTGGCAGCGGAACCACCACCGGTGGGGGCCACACCAAGCGCGTCAGTCAGCTTGCGTACAACCGGCGCCTCGATGGTCGAGGACGCCGAACGGACGAACTCACCGAGCTCGGTGAGCTTGGCCATGACGGCCTTGCTCTCCAAGCCAAGTTCCTTGGCGAGTTCGTAAACCCGGACCTTAGCCACTTCACTCCTGTCTATGAGTCCGGGGGTCTCGTCCGCCGGACTGTCGCTACTTCATGGGCGTACCCATCGCGTACTCATCGCGTACTCATCGAGTGCTCATCGCAATCTCGACCTACTTCCACATCGCGAGGTACCTGACGTGGCACGACGCGCGGCTGGCCGCGTGCCGTGCTTGTTGCGGTGGTTCTCCGCCGCGCGAGCGGCGGCCGTCGCGGGAGGCGGCCTGCTACGAGGCTTCGCCCGCCCGCTCCTCGATGAACCCGCGGAGCCGCTCCGTGTCGAGCGCTCCCTGGAGCCGGAAGGCCCGGGGGAACGCCCGACGGCGGACCGCGAGGTCGAGGCAGGCCGGATCGGGGTGCACGTGAGCGCCCCGGCCCGGGAGTGCGCCACGGGGATCAGGGACGCACTCGCCCTCGACCGCCGTGACACGCAACAGCTGGTGCTTGGCCGCGCGCTTGCGGCAGCCCACGCAGGTGCGTTCCGGGCGTGCTCGGACATGCGTCCGGCCAGACGAAGGCAAGTCTACCCCTCCGGAGCGACATGGCGCCGCCCCGCCGATCCTGGAGGACGGCGGGCTCGGCAACGACAACACTGACTACCGGGCCTGCGATTCCTCGGACTGGCCCTCGGTGTCCGGGCGGATGTCGATCCGCCAGCCGGTCAGGCGCGCGGCCAGGCGGGCGTTCTGCCCCTCCTTGCCGATCGCCAGCGACAGCTGGTAGTCCGGCACGATCACCCGGGCGGAGCGCTGGGCGGCGTCCACGATCTCCACGCTGGTCACCCGCGCGGGCGACAGGGCGGCGGCCACCATCTCCCGGGGGTCCTCCGACCAGTCGACGATGTCGATCTTCTCGCCGTGCAGCTCGCCCATCACCGCGCGCACCCGGGAGCCCATCGGGCCGATGCAGGCGCCCTTGGCGTTCAGGCCCTGACGGCGCGACCAGACCGCGATCTTGGTCCGGTGGCCGGCCTCGCGGGCGATCGCCGCGATCTCCACGCTGCCGTCCGCGATCTCCGGGACCTCCAGCGCGAACAGCTTCTTCACCAGGCTGGGGTGGGTGCGCGACAGCGTCACCGAAGCCCCGCGCACGCCCCGGCGAACCGCCACCACGTAGCACTTCAGCCGGGTGCCGTGCCGGTAGTCCTCGCCCGGGACCTGCTCCTGCGGGGGCAGGATGGCCTCCAGCTTGCCGATGTCGACCAGCACGTTCTTCGGGTCGTTGCCCTGCTGGACGACACCGGTGACGATGTCGCCCTCCTTGCCCGCGTACTCACCGAAGGTCTGGTCGTCGGCGGCGTCGCGCAGGCGCTGCATCATCACCTGGATGCCGATGCTGGACGCGATCCGGCCGAAGCCGCTCGGGGTGTCGTCGAACTCCTTCGGCTCGACGCCCTCCTCCAGCTCCGCCGGGTCCTCCATGGCCCACACGGTGACGTGGCCGCTCTCGCGGTCCAGGCGCACCCGGGCCCGGCGGCGCGAGCCCTCGGTGCGGTGGTACGCGGTGAGGAGGGCGGACTCGATGGACTCGACCAGCAGGTCGAAGGGGATGTTCTTCTCGTTGACCAGCGTGCGCAGGGCACTCATGTCGATGTCCACGGCTACGCCTCCTCGTCTTTCGTCACGTTCGTCATGGTCGTACGGCACCCGGGGGTCACTCGGCGCCGTCCTCCCCCTCGTCGAAGTCCGCGGCCTCGTCCAGGAGCTTCTCGTCGTCCTTGCGGTTGAACTCGACCTGGACCCGGGCACGGGCCACCTCGGCGTACGCCAGACGGCGCTCCTTCGGGCGGCCACGGCCCTTCACCGGCTGCACCTCGACCAGTGCACCGTCCTCGTCGGCCTCCAGCACCCGGGCGACGATCTCCCCGCCGTCCACCAGGTGGATCTTGGCCAGCCGACCCTCGGCGCGCTGCCAGTGCCGGGGCAGGGCCAGCGGACGCTCCGCACCCGGCGAGCCGACCTCCAGCAGGTACGCGTCGTCCCCCATCAGGTCCGACTCGTCCAGGGCCTCACCGACCACCCGGCTGAACTCGGCGATGGTGTCCATGTCCACGCCGCCATCGGTGTCGACGTCGATCTGGACCTGCCGGCGGCTGCCCGCCCTGGTGACCCTGACGTCCTCCAGATCCAGTCCGGCCTGCTCGGCCAGCGGCTCCAGCAACGCTCGCAGCCGGTCGGTGTGGGTGGTGCTCATCCGGGTGGACTCCTCGGCCGCGTCTGCTGTTGTCAGAAGGTCGCCCCGCGCCCCCGGTGTCACGCACCGGATCACGGCAGCTCGGCCCAAAGCCTATCCGGTCAAGCCCCCAACCACCGATTCCGGACCTCCGCCGACCGCGTGCACGCCACCCACTGCGAGCAAGCTCACACCCGGCACGGCATCCCCGAACCGGGCCCGGGAACGTGGGGATTCTGTAATCATTCACGCCAACGAGGGCAGGCGGGGAGGCCGTCCTCCCGTACCCGCCCGGAGTGATCCCGATGCATCCGCCCAGCCGACGGACCTTCCTGGCCCTCGGGCTGCTCACCCCCCTCGCCGCCTGCACCGCCGACCCGGGCGGCCGCCCGGCCGACCCCACCCCGCCCCACGACCCGGACACCCCCGCCCGCCTCCGGGCGATCGCCGACACCGACCTCCTGCTCGGCGCCTACGACAACCTGCTCACCGCCCCCGGTGCCCCGACCGCCCTGCTCCAGCCCCTGCGCGACGACACCGTCCAGCACCGCGCCGCCCTCGTCCAGGGCCTGCCGGCCGCGACCCCCTCCCCCACCGGCACCCCGTACCGCTCCCTGCCCACGCTCCCCGAGTTGGCCCTCATGGAGCACCGCACCGCCGAGTCCCGCCTCGACGGCTTCGACGAGGTCAGTCCGCCCCTCGCCCGGCTGCTCGCCTCCGTGTCCGCCTCCAACGCCCTGCACGCCGTGGCCCTCGGCGACCAGACCCCCGTCGGCACCCCGGCCGGCCACGCCCGCGCCGAGGGCGCCGCCGACCCCGGCCCGGCCCTCCAGAGCGCCCTAGGCGCCGAACACGCCGCCGTCTACGGCTACGGCGTGGTCGGCGCCCACCTTCCCGACGACCCCCAGCGCACCGACGCCCGCACCACCCTCGCCGCCCACCAGGCCCAACGCGACGCCTGGCAGCGCCTCCTCACCGCCGCCACCGCCGCCCCCACCCCGGCCGCCGCCGGCTACCAGCTCCCCTTCCCCGTCACCTCCCCCGCCGACGCCACCAGGCTCGCCGTCCACCTGGAGACCCGCCTCACCGCCACCTACGCCGACCTGGTCACCGCCCTCCCCGCGTTCCACCGCCCGCTCGCGGCCACCGCCCTGCGCGACACCGCCCTGCGCGCCCGCCGCTGGGGCGCCCCGCCCACGGCCTTCCCCGGCATCCCCGCCACCTGACGCTGCGGGCACGCGGGGCAAGGACCCGCACGCCCGCCACCCCGAACCCTCCCGAAAGCCCCACACCGGCCCCCAAACCCCGACAATGGACCCATGTCGGGAGCCGAACCCACCATCACCGTCCCCAGCTGGCTGACGAACTCCGTCACCGCCACCCACGGCGAGACCGGCCGCCAATGGCTGGCCACCCTCCCCGCCAGGGCCGCCGCCCACCTAGCCGCCTGGGACCTCACCCTGGAACGGACCATCGACCCCGGCGGCAGCCTCAGCCTCGTCGCGTACGTCCACCGCGACGACCTCTCCCCCGCCGTCCTCAAGGTCGGCCTCCCCACCGCCGAGACCGCCCACGAGCACACCGCGTTGACCCACTGGGCCGGCCGCGGAGCCGTCCTCCTCCTGGACGCTGCCCCCACCGAGGGCGTCCTCCTGCTCGAACGCCTCCACGGCGAGATCCCGCTGCGCTCCCTCGCCGAGCCCAAGGCCATGCTGGAGGCCACCAGCCTGCTGCACCGCCTCTGGACGGAGCTCCCCGAAGGCCACCCCTTCCCCGCCCCCGCCCAGCGGATCGCCACCACCGCCCGCCTGGCGGAGCGCCCCCACGCCGCCGACGAGGCGCGGCAGCTGATCGCCGAGGCCCTGGACACCGCCCGGGCCCTGGCCGACTCCGCGGACGAGTCCTTCCTCCTGCACGGCGACTTCCACCACGGCAACGTCCTGGCCGCCGACCGCGCCCCCTGGCTGGCCATCGACCCGCGCCCGCTGGCCGGCGAACGCGCCTTCGACCTGGCCCGCCTCGCCCTGGACCGCGCCGACACCCTGTTCGGTTCCCCCGGCGCCCCCGCCGCCGTCCGACGCCGGCTGGGCCGGCTCTCCGAAGCCCTCGAGGTCGACCAGGACCGCCTCCGCGGCTGGACCCTCTTCCGCGCCGTCGACCTCGCCCTCCGTGCCCTCGCCGCGGACCGCCGCGAGGACGCCGAGCTCTACCTCGAGTTCGCCAACACCCTCTGACCCGACGGCCGTTGAGGGCTCTAAGCCCCGAGTGCCCCGCTCTCGGCCCCGCGCAGGGGCAGCCGAGCCCCCATCACCGCGTACAGCCGCTCCGTCGCCGGGAACCGCACCGCCCGCGCCAGGTCCCGGTACCCCAGCGCCCGGTACAGCCGCCGCGCCGGCGTCTCCGCGTCGATCGCCGAGAGGATGCTCCGCTCCAGCCCCGACCCCTCGCACAGCATCCGGATGAGCCGCGAGCCGATCCCCTGCCCCTGGAACTCCGGCAGCACGTGCAACTCGGTGATGGCGAAGACCCCGTCCAGCCAGTCCCCGTACCCCCGGGCGGTCAGGTAGGGCTCGATCACCGTGCTCCACCAGTGCTCCCGCTGGTTGGGCATCCCGTACCCGAACCCGACCAGCCGCCCCCCGCTCATCGCCCCGAGCGCGATCACCCCCGGCTGCAGGGCGTGCCGCCCCACGATGTGCAGCCGTACCGCGACCTCCTCGGGCGTCAGCCCGAACGCCGCCGCCTGGACCTCCAGCGCCTGCGGCGCCCAGGCCGCAAGGTCGATGGCCTCGATCGTCACCCCGGTCAGCTGATCCATGCTCCGGACGTTACTACCAGCGGCCCCGCGGCGCGGCCGAAGATCCCAACAGCACCCCGCCCGGAACCTCGCGACCCACCGCACGGCCCGCCGCGGGCCCTCAGAACAGCACGCTCATGAAGGCCCCGACCTCGCGGAACCCCACCCGCCGATACGCCGCCCGGGCCCGCAGGTTGAAGTCGTTGACGTACAGCGACACCACCGGCGCCACCTCCCGCAGCGCGATGTCCAGGACCGCCGCCATCCCCGTCTCGGAGAGCCCTCGCCCCCGGTGCTCCGGAGCGACCCAGACCCCCTGGATCTGACAGGCTCCCTCCGTCACCGCCCCGATCTCCGCTTTGAAGACGACCTGCCCGTCCTCCCCGAACCGCGCGAACGACCGTCCGGTGGAAACGAGTTCGGCCACCCGGGCCTGGTAGAGGAGCCCCCCGTCCCCCGCCAGCGGCGACACCCCCACCTCCTCGGTGAACATCGCCACGCACGCCGGCATCAAGGTCTCGACCTCGTTGCGCCGCACCCTGCGCACCAGCGGATCCGGCGCGATCTCCGCCGACGGCACCGAGGTCGCCAACAGCGGCTGGTGCGCCCGCACTTCCCGGGCCGGCCCCCAACTGCGCTCCAGCAGCGCCCAGAAAGCCGCCGTGGCCGCCGCCGGCCCGACGATCGAGGAGCAGCGCCGCCCCTGCCGGCGGGCACGCTCCGCGAAGGCCGCGACCGCCTCGGACCCGGCGTTGATCAGGACCAGGTTCGCCCCGGCGTAGCAGAGTGCGTCCAGCACGCCCTGCCCGTCGTACCAGCCCCACAACTCCCCGCCGAGCCGCCACGGATCCAGCCCGACGGCCTCGACCCTGGTCGCGACGAAGGCGTTGGCGACCGGGTCGCGATGGAGGATCTCCAGGGCGTCCGGGAGGTCCGGCGGCTCCAGCACGCGGGTGGTGGCCAGGGCCCGGGCGGCCTGGAAGGAGCTCGGGAGCATCACACCTCGATCGAGCATCGAGACAGCACCTCACTGAGACGACTCTGGCCGAACCCTATCCGTGGCCCCACCCGGCTACGGCCGCGGGGCCGTCCGCGAACGGACGGCCCCGCTTCCGGAAAATACCGCACGGGCGCTCCCGCGCGGTCAGGACTGCCGACAACCCACGGCTGTCGGGACGAACGACGAACCACGAACGGCGAACCGCGCGGGGTTCACTCCCCCGCGACCACCGTCGGCGCCCCCGCCTCGACGCCCGCCGCCTGCATCTGCTCGGCGAGCTTGAGCGCCTCCTCGATCAGGGTCTCGACGATCTTCGACTCCGGAACGGTCTTGATGACCTCGCCCTTGACGAAGATCTGCCCCTTGCCGTTGCCGGAGGCGACCCCGAGGTCGGCCTCGCGCGCCTCGCCCGGGCCGTTCACGACGCAGCCCATGACGGCCACCCGCAGCGGCACCTCCATGCCCTCCAGCCCGGCGGTGACCTCCTCCGCGAGCTTGTAGACGTCCACCTGGGCGCGGCCGCAGGACGGGCAGGAGACGATCTCCAGGCCGCGCTCGCGCAGCCCGAGCGACTCCAGGATCTGGTTGCCGACCTTGATCTCCTCGGCCGGCGGCGCGGAGAGCGAGACCCGGATGGTGTCGCCGATGCCCTCGGCCAGCAGCGCGCCGAAGGCCACCGCCGACTTGATGGTGCCCTGGAAGGCCGGGCCGGCCTCGGTCACACCGAGGTGCAGCGGGTAGTCGCAGGCGGCGGCGAGCTGGCGGTAGGCGTTGATCATCACGACCGGGTCGTTGTGCTTGACCGAGATCTTGATGTCGCGGAAGTCGTGCTCCTCGAACAGCGAGCACTCCCAGAGCGCCGACTCGACCAGCGCCTCCGGGGTGGCCCGGCCGTACTTCTCCATCAGGCGCTTGTCCAGCGAGCCGGCGTTGACGCCGATCCGGATCGGGACGCCCGCGTCCTTGGCGGCCTTGGCGATCTCGCCGACCTTGTCGTCGAAGGCCTTGATGTTGCCCGGGTTCACGCGCACCGCCGCGCAGCCGGCGTCGATCGCCGCGAACACGTACTTCGGCTGGAAGTGGATGTCCGCGATGACCGGGATCTGCGACTTCTTGGCGATGATCGGCAGCGCGTCGGCGTCGTCCTGCGAGGGCACGGCGACCCGGACGATCTGGCAGCCGGACGCGGTGAGCTGGGCGATCTGCTGGAGCGTGGCGTTGATGTCCGACGTCACGGTGGTGGTCATCGACTGCACCGAGACCGGGGCGTCGCCGCCGACCGGCACGTTGCCGACCATGATCTGCCGGGAGTGACGGCGCTTGGCCAGCGGCTTGAGCGGCAGGGACGGAATACCGAGCGAGATCGCGGTCATGTGCGCAGGGTTCCCCGGGGTTGAGGTGTGGTCGACCGCCCGGCCGTGACACGGCCGAGGCCGGGCGCGCTGACGATCGCGCACCCGGCCTCCACGGTACGGCACCGCCATGGCGCCCAGCACACCCGTGGTACCCGAACGCCCTAACTGATCTTCACCGGGTTCACCAGGTCGGCGACCATCACCAGCAGGGTGAAACCGATGAAGACGCTGGCCACCACGTACGCCACGGGCATCAGCTTGGCGACGTCGAAGGGGCCCGGGTCGGGCCGCCTGAACAGTTGTGCGAAGCGGCGCCGCACCGCCTCCCAGGCCGCGCCGGCGATGTGCCCGCCGTCCAGCGGGAGCAGCGGCAGCATGTTGAAGAGGAAGAGCGACAGGTTGATGCCGGCCAGCAGGTTCACGAAGATCGCGATCTTCTGGGTGGCCGACTCGTGCAGGGAGAACACCTCGCCGCTGACCCGGGCGGCGCCGACCATCCCGATCGGCGAGTCCGGGTCGCGCGGGGTGTCCCCGACGACCGCGTTCCACAGGCCGGGGATCTTGCCGGGCAGCGCGAGCAGCGACTTCACCCCGTTCTCGGCCATGTCGTACATCCGGTCGACCGACTGCCCGAATCCCAGCTGGACCACACCGCTCGCCGGAGTGAATCCGAGGAACCCGGCCTGGACGGTCTGGCCCTTGAGCGGGACGCCGTTGCCGTCGTACTTCTGGACGTCGTTGACCGCGATGGCCGGGTTGAGGGTGATCTGCTCCCCGGCCCGCTCGACCACGACCGGCACGGTCCGGCCGGCCGACCGGCGGATGTCCGCCTGGAGCTGCTCGTAGCTGCCGATCCGGTCGCCGTCGAAGGAGAGGATCTTGTCGCCCGCCTTCAGCCCGGCCTGGGCGGCCGGGGTCTGCGGGGCGCCCTCCGGGCAGGTGTCCCTGGGCTGACCCACCTTGACCAGGCACTTCTCGACGGAGCTGACCGTCGGCACGCTCATGTTGACGCCGAAGCCCATCATGACGGTCAGGAAGAGCCCGAACGCCAGGATCAGGTTCATGAACGGCCCGGCGAACATGACGATCATGCGCTTCCACGGCTTGCGGGTGTAGAAGAGCCGGTCCTCGTCACCCTCCTGGATCTCCTCGTAGGAGGCCTCGCGGGCGTCCTCGATCATGGTGCGCCAGGGCGAGCTGCTGCGCTTGGTGATCCGACCGTCCTCGCCCGGCGGGAACATCCCGATCATCCGGATGTACCCGCCGAACGGGATCGCCTTGATGCCGTACTCGGTCTCGCCCTTCCGACGCGACCAGAGGGTCGGGCCGAAGCCGACCATGTACTGGGGCACCCGGATGCCGAACAGCTTGGCCGTGGAGAGGTGGCCGAGTTCGTGCCAGGCGATCGAGACGAGCAGCCCGATGACGAAGACCAGGATGCCGACCACCGTCAAAACCGTTGCCACCGCTGGTCCTCCGTCATGCCGCTCCGCTCATCGTTTCGTCCTACTGCAATCGGGGTTGTCAGCCGACCGTCAGCCGGCCGCCAGCTCGCGGGCCCGGGCGCGCGCCCAGTCCTCCGCGTGCAGGACGTCCTCCACCGTCAGGGAAGTTCCCGCCGCCGAACCACCGTCCCGCCGGCCGTGCTCGGCCACGACCTTGGCAACAGTGTCCACGATTCCGGTGAAAGCGAGGCGGCCCTTCAGGAACGCCTCCACGCACTCCTCGTTGGCCGCGTTGAACACCGCCGGGTTGGTGCCACCCAGGGTGCCCACCTCACGGGCCAGCTCGACCGCCGGGAAGGCCTCGTCATCCAGCGGGAAGAACTCCCACGTGGCGGCCTTGGTCCAGTCGCAGGCGGGGGCGGCGTCCGGCACCCGGTCCGGCCAGCCCAGGCCCAGCGCGATCGGCATCCGCATGTCCGGCGGGCTGGCCTGGGCCAGGGTCGAACCGTCGGTGAACTCCACCATCGAGTGCACCACCGACTGGGGGTGGACCACGACCTCGATCCGGTCGAACGGCACGTCGTACAGCAGGTGCGCCTCGATCACCTCCAGGCCCTTGTTCACCAGGGTGGCCGAGTTGATCGTGACGACCGGGCCCATCGCCCAGGTCGGGTGGGCTAGCGCGTCCTGCGGGGTCACGCCGGCCAGCTGGTCACGGGTGCGGTTGCGGAACGGACCACCGCTGGCGGTGACCACCAGCTTGCGCACCTCGGCCCGGGTGCCGCCGGCCAGCGCCTGGAACAGCGCGGCGTGCTCGGAGTCCACCGGCACGATCTGGCCCGGCTTCGCCACCGCCTTCACCAGCGGACCGCCGACGATCAGCGACTCCTTGTTGGCCAGCACCAGCACCCGGCCCGCCCGCAGCGCGGCCAGCGTCGGCCGCAGGCCGATCGAACCGGTGATGCCGTTCAGCACCGAGTGGCACTCCAGGGCGGCCAGCTCCGTCGCCGCGTCCGGGCCCACCAGCACGGTCGGCAGCGGACGGCCCACCGCCTTCGCGGCCAGCGCCTCGCGCAGCGCCGGCTCGGCCGCCGGATCGGCCACCGCCACGGTGTGCACGCCCAGCCGCACCGCCTGCTCGGCGAGCAGCTCCACCCGGCCGCCGGCCGCCGACAGGGCGACCACCCGGAAGCGGTCCGGGTTGCGGAGCACCACGTCGATGGCCTGGGTGCCGATCGAACCGGTGGAGCCCAGGATCACCAGCTCCCGGGGGCCGGAGGGGTCCGCCACGGTGGGCGTGAAGCGCAGCTGCGGGTGGGCGAGCGAAGTCATGCGCCCATTGTGTCCTGTCCGCGGCACCGTCCCCGACCTCTGCGGGGGTTCCCCGGACTTCCGCGGCCCCCTGGTCCTTCCCCGCCCTCTACGGCCTGTCCCGGGATTCCCCGGGCCACCGCGCCCGGTCCGGGCTACCGTCGGAGCCATGCGTACCGTCATCGCCGGGGGCCACGGACAGATCGCGCTCCGGCTGGAACGGCTGCTCGCCGCGCGCGGCGAGCGCCCCGCCGGGATCATCCGCCGCCCCGAACAGGCCCAGGACCTCGTCGACGCCGGTGCCGAGCCGCTGCTGCTCGACCTGGAGGCCGCCACCGCCACGCAGCTCGCCGGGCTGCTGACCGGGGCCGACGCGGTGGTCTTCGCCGCCGGCGCCGGACCGGGCAGCGGCGCCGCCCGCAAGAACACCGTCGACCGGGACGCCGCCGTGCTGCTCGCCGACGCCGCCGAACTCGCCGGGGTCCGCCGGTACGTGATGGTCTCGACGATGGCCGCCGACGCCGGGGCGCACCACCCCGACGAGGTCTTCGAGGCCTACCTGCGGGCCAAGGGCGCCGCCGACGACGCCGTCCGCTCCCGCACCGCGCTGGACTGGACGGTGCTGCGCCCCGGGCGGCTCACCGACGGCCCCGGCACCGGCCTGGTCCGGCTGGCCCCCTCGGTCGACCGCGGCACGGTGGACCGGGCCGACGTGGCCGCCGTCCTGGCCGCCCTGCTGCACGAACCCGGCACCGCCGGACAGACCCTGGAGCTGGTCGCCGGGAACGCCACCGTCGAGGAGGCGGTCGCCGTGGCCGCCGGGCACGACGGCTGAACCCGCCGGCCGCGAACGCGAGGAGGGCCCGGTTCGGCCGAACCGGGCCCTCCTCCACGACACCGCACGGCGCCGTCACGGGCTCTCTCAGAGGTCGAGGCCGCTCAGGACCATGACCTTCTCGACGGTGTAGTCGTCCATCGCGTACTTGACGCCCTCGCGGCCGACACCGGAGTCCTTGACACCGCCGTACGGCATCTGGTCGGCACGGTAGGACGGCGCGTCGCCGATGATCACACCGCCGACCTGCAGCTCCCGGTGGGCGCGGAAGGCGGTCTGGAGGTCGTGGGTGAACACGCCCGCCTGGAGGCCGAACGCGGAGTCGTTGACGGCCGCGAAGGCCTCGTCCACGCCGTCCACCCGGTGCAGCGACAGCACCGGGCCGAACACCTCGGCCTTGGCCAGGATGGCGTCCTCGGGCAGCTCGGCCAGCACGGTCGGGGCGTAGGTCGCGCCCTCGCGGGTCCCGCCGGTGAGCACCTTGGCGCCCTTCGCGACCGCGTCCTCGACCCAGGACTCGACGCGCTTCGCGGCGTTCTCGTCGATCAGCGGGCCGACGTCGGTCGCGTCGTCGCTCGGGTCACCGGTGACCTGCGCCCTGACCTTGGCGACGACCTTCTCCGCCAGCGCGTCGTACACCGACGCGTCGGCGATCACCCGCTGCACCGAGATGCAGGACTGGCCGCCCTGGTAGTTGGCGAACATCGCGATCCGGGTGGCCGCCCAGTCCAGGTCGGCCTCCGAGGACCAGTCGGCGAGGACCACGGCCGCGGCGTTGCCGCCGAGCTCCAGGGTGCAGTGCTTGCGCGGCACCGAGTCCATGATCTGGTAGCCGACCTTGTCCGAACCGGTGAAGGAGATCACCGGCAGGCGCTCGTCCTGCACCAGGGCCGGCATCCGGTCGTTCGGCACGGTCAGGATCGACCAGGAACCGGCCGGCAGGTCGGTCTCGGCCAGGATCTCGCCCAGCACCATCGCCGACAGCGGCGTCGACGGCGCCGGCTTCAGGATGATCGGGGCGCCGACCGCGATCGCCGGGGCGACCTTGTGGGCGACCAGGTTCAGCGGGAAGTTGAACGGGGCGATCCCGAGCACCACACCGCGCGGGAAACGGCGCACCAGCGCGAAACGGCCCACGCCGCCCGGGTCGGTGTCCAGCCGCATGGTCTCGCCGTTGGTGCGGCGCGCCTCCTCGGCGGCCCAGCGGAAGACCGACACCGCGCGGCCGATCTCACCGCGGGCCCACTTGATCGGCTTGCCGTTCTCGGCGCTGACCAGCTGGGCCAGCTCCTCGGTGCGCTCGGTCAGCCGCTTGGCCACGTGGTCCAGGGCGGCGGCACGCTGGTGCGCCGGGGTGGCGGCGAACACCGGCAGAGCGGCGACGGCGGCGTCCAGCGCCTCGTCGACCTGGGCCTCGGTCGAGATGCTCACCTTGCCGACCAGACGGCCGTCCCAGCTGTTGTGCACCTCGAAGTCGGCGTCACCGCTCGCCCGGCGGCCGGCGAGCCAGAAATCGTACGTGGTGGTCACCGTGGTACCGGCCCTCTCCTCGTCTGTCCTACGGCCCACGGACGTGGGACCCGGACTTGAGGGTAGGCGGGGCGGCACGCCGACCGGATTGGCCGACTAGGAGCGTTCGCCCCCGGGGCCACTCCACCACGTCCTACCGGGGCGCGGCCGCCGACCCGCGCACCCCGCGTCTCACTCCTCGCCGGAGCGGAGCGCCAACCACAGCTCCATCCGCACGTCCGTGTCGTCCAACGACCGGCCCAGCAACTCCTCGACCCGGCGCATCCGGTAGCGCAGCGTGTGCCGGTGCACCCCCAGGTCCGCCGCCGCCGCGTCCCACTGGCCGTGCCGGGACAACCACGCCCGCAGCGAGGCCACCAGGTCCCCGCGCGCCGTCCGGTCGTGCTCCCGCAGCGGCCGCAACAGCCCCTCCGCGAAGGCCGTCACCGCGTCCTCACCGAGCAGCGGCAACAACGACCCCGCACCGACCTCCTCGTGGTCCACCGACCGGCGCCCGCCACGCAGCGCCACCGCCAGCGCCCGCTCGGCCTGCGCGTGCGCCGTCCCGGCCTCCTCCAGCGCGGCCGGCGCCGAAACGCCCAGCGACAGGCCCTCGTGCTCCTCCACCGCCCCCAGACAGGCCCGGTGCACCGCACCGTTGTCCAACGCCAGCACCATCAGCCGCGGCCCGTGCGCACCGTCCTCCCGCGCCACCAGCAGCTTCTCGCCCACCCGGGCACCCGCCTGCTCGGCCCGGTCGCCCAGCTCCCCCAGCGCCTCCGCGGCATTCGTGCCCGCCGGCCCGGCCCCGGCCACCAGAACCCGTATCGTCCCCTCCGGCAGCCCCCCGAACAGCCCCACCGCCACCTGACGGGCCGTCGCCACCTCACCGGCCAGCACCATCCGCAGCAGCGCCGCGCCCATCCGCTCCTCCGCCTGCCGCAGCTCCCGCGAGCGCTCCAGGGTGAGGGTCAACAGCGCCACCGCCGCGTTCAACACGTACCGCTCGGTCGGCGTGATCCGGTCCTCGGTCCCCACCGCCAGGAAACCCCGGGCCCGCCGGTCCGCCCCCAGCGACTGGACCACCACGTAGTCCTCGTCCGCCGTGTCTATCCCCGGCGCCCGCCCCTGCAAGGCCGCACTCGACGGCGCCGGCCGCCGACGCAGCCGGTCCACCTCCGCCGCCAGCCTCCCCGCCCGGCGCGCCGCCCAGTCCGGAGCCACCACCGACAGCGCACCCGACCCGTCGTACAGAGCCGCCCAGCCCCCCAGCCGGGCCGCCAGCCGGCGCACCACCGCCGTCGTGCCGTCCTTGCCGAGCGCCGCCCTCGTCAGCTCCTCCTGAGCCTCGAAGCTGGTCGTCACCGCCTCGTACTGCTCCGCGGCCAGCGCCGCCGACACCACCTTGCTGATCGCGATGAACGGCGTCGGCTCCGGCACCCGCAGCAACGGCAGCCCGCGCTGCGCCGCCGCGTCCACCAGCGGCTGCGGCACCTCCGTGTGCGACAACCCCACCCCGAGCCCCAGCCCGACCACCCCCGCGTCGGCCAGCCGGTGCACGTACGCCTGCAGCTGCGCCGCCGTACGACCCAGCTTGATACCGGTGGTGAGCAGCAGCTCGCCACCCTCCAGGAACGGCGTCGGGTCGTCCAGCTCACTGGTGTGCACCCAGCGGACCGGCCGCTCCAGGTGATCCGCACCGGCGAGGACCGTCAGATGGAGCGACGTGTTGCGGACGACGGAGGCGAGTGTGGGGGGCATGGCACCTTCGGGGGATCGACCTGACCGCGCCGTTGCGGCCGGGCGAGGAGAGGGACGTGGGACTGGTGAGGGTCTCTCCCCTTCATTATGGACGCCCCGGACAACCCGCACTGCCGAATCCACCTCGAAGGCGACTTCCCCGCCGCCTCGCCCTCAGCCCCTGAGGTCCACCAACAGCGGCGGCACCTGCTCCCCCGACACCGCCGTCAACGACACCACCGCATGCCCCGCCGGCAACGCGTGCGCCAGATCCGACGGCGACCACCGCAGCCGCTCCACGTCCCGCGTCGTCACCGACTCCGTCTGCGCCGTCGTCCCCGACAACGCCTTCCGCCCGATCCGGCCGGCGCGCCTTATCACGCCTCCGGAGGTGTCGGGGGTGTGGGTGACCGCGGTCTCCTGCACCAGGTGCGTCCCCCAGGCCTCCGAGAACAGCTTCCCGTCCCACGGGGCGATCCCCGGGAACGCCATCCGGCAACCGACCGCGCCGAACAGCGGTGCCCGCAGCGCCTCGGGCAGGTCCACCAGCGTCCGCAGCACCAGCACCGCGCCCGCGTTCGCCCCGCGCATCCGCTGCAGCCCGCGCACCGCGGTGGCGTCCAACGCCGCCGAGGCGTCGTCCACCACCAGTCCGGCGAACAGCGAACGGTCCTCGCGGGCCCCGGCGGCCTGCACGAACTGCCCCACCACCAGCCTAGACAGCATCCGCGCCGCCTCCGGGTGGCTCCGCTCGGGCAACTTCACCCGCACCCGCAGCGGATGGTCCAGCACCCGCATCGCGAACGGAGGCCGCCCGGTGCCGTCGGTCCCGAAGGCGCCCTCGAAGGCCGGCCGCTCCAGCAGCGCCAGCCGGTCCGCCAGCAGCGCCCCGGGGTCGTCCGCCCGGTCGCGCTGCCGCTCCCGGTACTCCAGGTCCCGCTCGTGGACCGCCAACCGGCCGACCACCCCGAGCGCCTTCACCAGCGCCGCCAGCACGTCCGCCTCACCAGCCAACAGCGCCCGCAGCTCCCGCACCCCCGGGTAGCGGCCGTACGCCGCGTGGAACGGGCCCACCACCTGCTGCAACGCCGTACGGGCGTGCTCCGCGCGGGCGGTCAGTTCGTCCGGCAACAACGCCTCGGCCAGCCGGGCGGCCGCCTCGTCCGGATCCCGCGCGGCGCCGTAGAGGTCCAGCCCGTACAGCGAGGACGGATCGCCGGGCGCGATCACCACGTCGTACCAGGAATCCGGGCCGAGATCGGCGTCCGCCGCCCCGACGACGACCGCGCAGGCCGTACCGGACAGCGCCTGCAGGCACAGCGCCTCGGCCACCGGCCGGGCCAGCCGCGCCGTCTTCCCCGTCCCGGCCGGGCCCACCGCCAACAGCGAGGTGCCCAGCACCGCCGGGTCCAGCGCGAAACCGGCCGCCCGGTGGCCCAACGGGTTCTTCGGGACGTCCTGGATGGTGCCGAGCCGGACCTGACCGAGCAGCAGATCGTGCCGCTCGGCGCGGCCGGGCAACTCGCGCGCCTCGGAGGGATGGGCGAAGGCCGCCGCACCGCGAGTGGCCACCTGCTCGGCGAAAGCGGGCACGAACACCGGGTCCGCCTGGGCGGACTCCCAGGCGCGCCGGATCCGCACGTAGTCGACGTCCCCCACGGGCTCGCGATCCAGCCGGGCGGCCGCCTCGGCCGCACCGCCCTGGCGCAACCCGTCCCACGGGTCCTGCCCCCACCCGGCCTCGGGCGTCCCCGGGGCGTCCTCCTCGGCGGGCTGCTCCTGCGTCACCGTGCGCGACAGCAGCGGCGCGGCGTAGCGGCGCCAGACCTCGGGCCAACGGCCCATGCGACCGAAGGCCTTGATGACCCCCGCGATCACTAGGACGTTGGCCACTAGGAGCGTGAACATGGCCTCGGCCTCTGAGGGCGAGGCAAGCGGGCCGATGCCCGTCTGCCTACCGAACCACACCAGCACGTACGTCAATAGCTGCGTGCCGTACAGATAGGCGAACCACGCCACCACCGCGTTCAGCCCCGCCCGCAGCAGCAGCGGCCAGGTCGCGACCTTGGCCGCCTCCGCCCGCTCCGGGTCGAGTCGGCGGTAGCCGAGCCGGTAGATGCCCGGGGCGGCGGCGGGGCGCGGGGCGCAGGCCCACGCCGGGAGGTCGAAGGCCCCGTCCCGGCCTGTGCCCGGGCGTTGGTGGGGCAGGGGGGTCGGGGGTCTGGTGGTGGTGTGCTCGCCGTGGTGGTGTGCCCCGTCCTGTGCCATGTACGGCCCCGCTCCCTCGCCCGCCCCGGCCCGACCGCCGTCGGTGCCGCCATACCCATGCCGCCGTACCGGCGACACGCCCGCGCTCAGGGTAGTGGAGCGTGGCCTGCGGGTAGTCGCGCCACCCGCGCTGGCCGTGCCGGACAAGTCGGACGGCGCACTGCTACCGAGTGGCGCGTGCCGGGGTGGGGAGGGCGGCCGTAGCCTGCGAAGCACCGAGCCGAGAAGTCTGGAGAACCCCATGAGCGCCGCAACGCCGCTCCCGCAGGAGCGCCGCCTGGTCACCGCGATCCCCGGTCCGAAGTCGCAGGAGCTGCACGCCCGCAAGCTGGGTGCGGTGGCGGCCGGTGTCGGCACCACCCTGCCGGTGTACGTGTCCCGTGCCAACGGTGGCGTGCTGGAGGACGTGGACGGCAACTCGCTGATCGACTTCGGTTCCGGCATCGCCGTGACGAACGTCGGCAACAGCGCCGAGGCCGTGGTGGCGAAGACGACCGAGCAGCTGGCCGCCTTCACCCACACCTGCTTCATGGTGACCCCGTACGAGGGTTACGTGGCCGTCGCCGAGCAGCTGAACGAGCTGACCCCGGGTGACCACGAGAAGCGCACCGCGCTGTTCAACTCGGGCTCCGAGGCCGTCGAGAACGCGGTGAAGATCGCCCGCGCCTACACCAAGCGCCAGGCCATCGTGGTGTTCGACCACGGTTACCACGGCCGCACCAACCTGACCCTGGCGCTGACGGCGAAGAACATGCCGTACAAGCAGGGCTTCGGTCCGTTCGCCCCCGAGGTCTACCGGGTGCCGGTCGCCTACCCGTACCGCTGGCTGACCGGTGCGGAGAACGCCGCCACGGAGGCCGCCGCCCAGGCGATCGACACCATCAACAAGCAGATCGGCGCCGAGAACGTCGCCGCGATCATCATCGAGCCGATCCAGGGTGAGGGCGGCTTCATCGAGCCGGCCAAGGGCTTCCTGCCGGCGATCGTGGAGTTCGCGAAGGCGAACGGCATCGTGTTCGTCGCGGACGAGATCCAGACCGGCTTCTGCCGCACCGGCCAGTGGTTCGCGTGTGAGGACGAGGGCATCGTCCCGGACCTGATCACCACTGCCAAGGGCATCGCGGGCGGTCTGCCGCTGTCGGCGCTGACCGGCCGCGCCGAGATCATGGACGCCGCGCAGACCGGTGGCCTGGGTGGCACCTACGGTGGCAACCCCGTGGCCTGTGCCGCCGCGCTGGGCGCCATCGAGACGATGAAGGAGCAGGACCTCAACGGCAAGGCGCAGCGGATCGGCGAGGTCATGCTGGGCCGCCTGCGGGCCATGCAGGAGAAGTACGAGATCATCGGCGAGGTCCGCGGCCGCGGTGCGATGATCGCCGTCGAGCTGGTGAAGCCGGGCGGCAAGGAGCCGAACGCGGAGGCCACCGCGGCCATCGCCAAGGCCTGCCACGCCGAGGGCCTGGTCGTGCTGACCGCCGGCACCTACGGCAACGTGCTGCGCTTCCTGCCGCCGCTGGTCATGCCGGAGCACCTGCTGAACGAGGGTCTGGACATCCTGGAGGGCGCGTTCGCCGCTCTCTGAGCGGTGTCGCCCGTCAGGTCGTGAACCCCCTTCCGGAGGGTTGTCCGGACAGCGCTGAACGGCCCGTGGGGACCTCTGGTCCGCACGGGCCGTTCGGTTTCCGGGCGCACACTGCGCATGGCGCGCACAGTGCGCCCGGCCGCGTGGTGCGCGCACCACGGGTGGTCCGGCATGATCGACGGAGGGCCCGAGAAGCCGCCCGGCGCGGGGTGAAGATGATGTGCGGAATCGCTGTAGGCGCTCGGCGCGGAAGGGCTGTTGACGTAGTGTCATCGCAGATGGACGGCGAGCCTCAGCCGTCGGCGCAGCCGTCCGCGGGGCCTCTTCGGGGGCCGGTTCCGCGGGTGCCGCACGAGGACGACCAGGCCGGCCCGGGAGGGCCGGCAACCACTGAAGACCGATCGACCGACCGTCCGACCCACACCCCCCGGGGCGCGCGGAACGGCGATCATCAGAGCCGCCCCGGAGCTTCCCCCCCTGCTCCGGGGCGGCTGTCCGCTGTTGCGGGCCGGGCGGCGCGGTCGGTGGCCGTGCCGGTGGTGGCCGCGGTGCTGCTGGTGGTGGTGTCCTGGCAGGTCGCGGTGGACGGGCCGCTGCTCGGTGTGGACCGGTCGGTCCGCCGGGCCGTCCGGACGGCCCACGCGGACTTCCCGAACGCGCTGGTCGACCGGCTCGGCCACGTGTTGTCGGATCTGGGCAGCGGTGTCCCGGCAATTCCGGTGCTGTTGCTGGCCGGCGTGCTGGCGGCCTGGCGGTGGCGCCGGGCCGGGGCCGGGCGCTGGTGGCTGCCGCTGCCGGTGGCGGCGCTGACGGCAGGGCTGATCCCGTTGCTGGTGGTCCCGGCGAAGGCGGTCTTCGCCCGGCCGGGTCCGCTGGGGGATCCGCTGACGGCGGGCCAGTGGGGCTGGTACCCCTCTGGGCACACCGCGACCGCGACGATCTCGTACGGGGTGGCGGCGCTGTTGCTGGCCCGGGTGGCGGGGCCGCGCGCGGCCCGGTGGTCGGCGGCGGGTGCGGCGCTGTTGTCGCTCGGGGTGGGTGCGGGGCTGGTGTGGAGCGACTTCCACTGGCTGCTGGACGTGGTGGCGAGTTGGTGCCTGGCCGTCCTGGTGCTGTGGCCGCTCGCCCGGTGGCTGCCCCGGCCGGGTGCCGGGGGGCGTCAGGCCTCGGGGTCCTCGTTGCGGTGAACCAGGCCGGGTTCGCCGTTGTCGCGGTGCCACTCGATGACGAGTTCGTCGCGGGCGCCGAAGCGGACCAGGTGGCGGCCGACGACGTCCTCCAGGCCGGGCAGGTTCTCGCGCTCGCCCTCGACGGTGAGCAGCAGCGCGTCCGGCTGCGCCTCCAGGGTGGCGGTGCCGGCGCCGAAGACCATCGTGCCGCGGCCGGTCTCCTCGGAGTAGACGGCTTCGATCTTGCGCCCCATGTGGGCGACGAGTTGCTTGGCGTAACGGCCCGGGCGGTCGGTGGCGACGCGGGCTTCGGAGCGGGGCATGGGCCCTCCAGGATCGAGGAGGGGAACTTAGGGTCCCCTCACTTGGGAGTACGCTAACCCAGATACTGAGCTAGGCTCAACATATTTCCGCGATCGCCCTCCGCCGCCGGCCGCGGGCTCCGCACCGACGGCTACCCTGGGGCGGACGCCAGCCGAGGAGACCGCCGATGACCACCACGCCGACCGACGAACCGGCGGACCCCTCCCCCGGCCCCCGGCCCGGCGCACCGGGCACCGCCGCCGAACTGGCCGACGCGATGACCAGGGCGATCAAGCGGATCCGCCGTCAGACCGGCTGGCGACTGGAGCCGTACGGCATCACCCCCGGCCAGGCCCGGGCGCTGCGCACGCTCGCCCACGTGCCCGGCTGCGAGTCGCCGGACCGTGCGATGCGGCTGAGCGACCTCGCCGACAAGCTGCACATCGCCCCGCGTTCGGCGACCACCGTGGTCGACGCGCTGGAGGAGGCCGGGCTGGTCGAGCGCAGCCCCGACCCGGCCGACCGGCGGGCGGTGCGGATCCTGCTGACCGAGGCGGGCCGGGCGGCGGTGGAGCGGATCGGGCAGGTCCGGGACGAGGTGGCCCAGGAGTACTTCGGCGAGGTCAGCCCCGCCGACGAGGAGGTGCTGCTGCGGGTGCTGCGCTCCGCCGAGGCCCGCTTCCTGGAAGCCGGGCCGCCACGGCGGTAGCCACGGCCCGTCCTACCGGTCGTTCCCGGATCCCGGGCCGGGCCGATCGACGCGACGGGCCCTGGCCCCCGGCCGCAGCGCGGTGATCCCGATCCCGGCGATGACCAGCAGCGCGGCCACGGCGGCCGTCGGGCTGATCCGCTCACCGAGCAGCAGCCAGGCCGAGGACATCCCGAACACCGGCACCAGCAGCGAGTAGGGCGCGACGGCGGTCGCGTCGTAGCTGCGCAGCAGGAAGCTCCAGGCGACGAAGCCGAGCAGGGTGGAGACCAGCCCGACGTAGGCGATCGCCCCCAGCCCGGCCGGGGTGATGTCGCGCAGGGCGCGCAGGTCCGCCTCCGGACCCTCGACCAGCAGGGACAGCGCCAGCAGTGGCAGCGGCGGGACGGCGCTGACCCAGACCATCCAGCGCAGCGCGTCCGGCGGCGCGGCCTTGCGGGTCAGCACGTTGGCCAGTCCCCAGGCGACGGCGGCCAGGACGACCAGGGCGAAGGCCCCGAGCGGCCCGCCGGCGCCCTGGTCCCAGGCGCTCAGGGCGATGCCTGCGAAGGCGACCGCCAGGCCCGCCAGCCGCTGTCGGCCGGGGCGTTCGCGCAGCAGCACGGCGGCGAACAGCGCGGTGAAGCCGGCCTGCCCCTGGAGCACCAGGGAGGAGAGCCCGGCCGGCATCCCGGCGTGCATGCCGAGGAAGAGCAGCCCGAACTTGACCACGCCGAGGACCGCGCCGACCGCCACGACCCAGCGCCAGGCCACCCTGGGCGGGCCGACGAAGAAGACCGCCGGCACCGCGACGACGGCGAACCGCAGGGCGCAGAAGAGCAGCGGCGGGAAGCTGTCCAGGCCGACGTGGATCAGGACGAAGTTGAGGCCCCAGACGGCGGCCACCAGGACGGCCAGGGCGATGTGGCGCGGGCTCATGCCGCCCCGGCTGCCGTTGCCCCCCGTACCTCCCGTGCTGCTCGTGCTGCCTGTGCTGGGGCGGCCGCTCGGGGCGGCGGCGGTTGTCGCGGTCATGGGTCGAGCATGGCGGCGCCGGACCGTGTAGCACCAGCGATGAATACTGAAGGGGACACTTTAGGATCACTGCATGATGGATCTGGGGCGCCTGCGGGCGCTGCACGCGGTGGCGGTGCACGGCTCGGTCGGCGGGGCGGCCGCCGCGCTCGGCTTCACGCCCTCGGCGGTCTCTCAGCAGATCGCCAAGCTGGAGCGGGAGACCCGGACGGTGCTGCTGGAGCGGCAGGGCCGGGGCGTGGTGCTGACCGACGCGGCGCGCGAACTGGCCGTCACCGCGCAGACCGTGCTGGGCCTGGTGGAGCAGGCCGAGGTGCGGCTGGAGGAGCAGCGCGGCCAGGCCGTCGGGCGGCTGCTGGTGGCCGCGTTCCCGTCCGGTGCCCGCGGCCTGATGCCCTCGGCGCTGGCCGACCTGCGGCGGCGCTGTCCGGAGCTGGACGTCCGGCTGCTGGAGCGCGACCCGTACCCGGCGGCCGAGCTGGTGGCCCGGGGCGAGGTGGACCTGGCGCTGGTGCAGGACTGGCCGACCGTGCCGCTGCCGGTGCAGGAGGGGGTGTCCCGGATGGACCTCGGCACGGACCCGGTGGACCTGCTGCTGCCCGTCGGCGACGCGCTGGCCGCGCTCGACCCGGTGCCGGTGGAGCGGCTGTGCGGGCAGCGCTGGATCAGTGTGCCGCCGGGCAACATCTGCCACGACTGGCTGGTCCGGACCCTGCGCGAGGCCGGTGAGGAGCCGGACGTGCACTACCAGGTCGGGGAGTTCGAGACACAGATCGCGCTGGTCGCGGCCGGGCTGGGGATGGGCCTGGTGCCGCGGCTCGGGCGGGGCCCGCTGCCGCCGGGGGTGGTGGCCCGCCGGGTGGCCCCGGAGCCGAGCCGCCGGGTGTTCGCGCTCTGGCGCTCCCAGGCCTCCCGGCGGCCGGCCATCACCGAGGCGCTGGCGTCGATGCGGGAGTGCTGGGGGCGGCTTCCGGTCTGAGGGCCGTCCGGGTGCCGCGGCGGACGGTCCGGGCCCGAGCTTCGCCTCCGGACGCGTACCGGGCTTCTGACGGGTCTCGTACGGGCGTCGTGCGGGCGTCGCGCGGGCTCAGCCGGCGAGTCCGATCACCAGCCACATGAAGCCGACCCCGGCCACTGTGCAGAGCAGGGTGCTGCGCGAGGGGTGCGGGCTGTGCGCCTCGGGGAGGATGTCGGAGGTCGCCAGGTAGAGCAGGAAGCCGGAGAAGAACCCCAGGTAGAGGCCGAGCAGGTGCCCCGGGATGGTGAACGCCAGGGTGATCGCCGCGCCGGACACCGGGGCCAGCGCGTCCGCGGCGAGCAGGGTCAGTGCCCGCCGCCGGTTGTTCCCGTACAGCCGGGTGATCGTGTACGTGTTGAATCCGTCGGCGAAGTCGTGCGCGACCACCGCGATGGCCACCACTGTGCCGACCGTGGTGCCGGCCTGGAAGGCGGCGCCGATCGCGAAGCCGTCCATCACGCTGTGTCCGACCAGGGCCAGCGCGGCGGTCAGCCCGATGCCCTGGTGCCCGGCAGGGTGGGCGTGCCCGTGGTGGCCGTGGTGGCCGTGGGAGTGCGCGGCGTACTCGCCCTCGTGGCCGCGGTGGATGGCGACCGCGCGCTCGACCACGTGGATGGTGAGGAAGCCGGCCGCGAACATCAGCAGCGCCTGCGGCACGCCGTGCACCTCGTGCGGAGCCTGGTGGAGCGCCTCGGGCAGCAGGTCGAAGGCGACCACGCCGAGCATCAGTCCGGCGGCGAAGCCGAGCACCAGGTGACGGCGGTCGCGGGTCCGCTGGGCGACGAAACCGCCGAGCAGGGTCATCAGGAACGCCGCGGCGGCGACCAGTACCGCGGTCATCGGGTCGGCTCCGCCGCCGGTCCGGCCTGGCGGCCGGGGCCTTCGTCGGATGATCCGCCGAGCGCTCTGCCCATTCCTGTCCCCCTGGGATCCGCCCGTGGCCGGGCCGATCGCCGACCGTACCGGACGCCCGTTCGGCGGTGATCACCCGGGGTGCCGGGGCGCGGTCGGGAGCCGTCCCCCCAGCCTCGGCCCGGGCCTGCCGGGACGCCTGCCGGACCGGCCGCCGGAGTGAGTCCGCCCATCGGGGCGGGGGCCGGTCAGCCGCCGGTGGCTAGCGGCAGACCGAGGTGGGTGTGGGCGAGTTGGCGGACGCCTTCGCCGTCGATCAGGTGGATGTGCCGGTGGGCCTCCGCGGCGGTGAGGTCCAGCACCTCCTCGGTGAACCGCCCGGTGGTCAGCCGCAGGCCGCGCTCGGCGGACTCCTCGCCGACCGCCTCGGCCAGGGTCTCGATCTGCTCGGCGCCGACCGACGCGGTGTCCCGGGAGGCCCAGACCACCCAGCGGCCGGGCAGCGCGGTACCGGGCGCGCCCTCGCCGGTGGCGACCAGCCCCGCCGGACCGCGCAGCCGGACGCTCCACTGGGCCATCCCGCCGCGGGTCAGCAGGTCCCGCACCAGCTGGGCGAACTCGTTGGCGGACAGGTCGGCGGCGGCCGGCACGGTGGCCCCGGCCTGGGCGGCCGGCCGGACACCTGCCCTGCCGTACGGGTCCGGGGTGACGGCGGCGCCGAGCTGACGCAGCCGCACCAGGGCCTCGTCCTGCTCGGCGTCGGCGTAGACGCCCTCGTCGTCGCGCTCCTCGTACGGGGTGCCCGGCGGCAGCAGCCGGGTGCGGGCCAGCGCATCCCGGTCGGCGTCCACGCTGACCAGGCAGATCGGCTCCGCCGTGGCGGGATCGCGCAGCCAGCCGTTGAGGACGACGCCGGCGAGTATCTCGTCGGTGTCGACGGCGTCGGCCGCCTGCAGGGCGCGCAGGGCCAGCCGGGCGACCAGCCGCAGGTAGTCGGTGGCCCGGTCCGCGGTCGGGCGCGGCACCGGGAGGATGTCGCCGTCCGGGGCGAGCCGGTAGCCGGCGAGCGAGGGCACCAGTTCGAGCGTCGGCAGGTCGAGGTCCAGCACGGCGGTGCGGGTGAGCGGGCGGAAGACCGCCCGGCAGGGGGTGGGCAGGTCCTGGGTGGCGGTCTCGGCGGCGGCCAGCGCCCGTTCCAGCAGCGACTCCACGGCGGCCGGCTCGGCCAGCCGGTAGGCCCGCCGACACTCCTCCAGGCTCTCGTTGTACTCGCGGACGGCGCGGGCCCGGGCCTGCTCGGCCGCCTCGTGGGCGCGCCGGGACTCGTCGGCGGCCGGGCCGCCGGCCTCGGCCCGGCGGGTGCGCCACTCCCGCAGGGCGCGCTGGTGGGTGAGCCGCGCCTGGGCCAGCTCCCGCTGGTAGCCCGAGTCGAGCAGCCGTCGGGACGGGCCGCTCTCCGGGTCGGCCGCGGGCGGCTCGGCGGGCGCGTAGTCCTCCCAGCGGGGCTCGGCCCCGTCGTCGGCGCCGGGGCCGTCGGCCGGGTAGGGGCGGGGCTGGTAGTGGCGCAGCTGGCTCTCGAAGTCCATGGCCGAGACGGGCAGCGCGGCCCGCCGCAGCAGGTCGGCCAGCCGGTCGTGGTCGGCCTGGACGGCGCGCGTGCGGTGGTGGGCCAGGGCGGCGGCCCGGGCTTGGGCCGCCACGGCCTCGTCCGGGTCGGCCTCACCGGAGGCTGAACCGGAGCCGGAGCCAGGGTGGCCGGGGCCCTTGCCGGACGGGCCCTCACCGGACTGGTGCTCACCGGACGGGCCGTCACCGGCCGCGCTGCCATCGGGGCGGTCGGTGACGGCGCTGTCCGGTGCCGGACCCTCCGCGGCGCCGAAGTCACGGAAGACCGAGGCGAGGAAGCCCGGCCGGGGGAACTGGACGGTGGCGGTTCCGTCGGACTGGCCGTCTGCTGGGTACTGCATCGGTCGTCGTTCCCCCATGCTCGTCCGGCTCCTGCCCGGGGCGGTCGGCGAGCCTGTGGACCCGCTCCTGCCGGACATTGTCCCCCGAACGGGCGCAGCGGTCAGCCAAGCCGCTCAGTTGGTCCGGGTGTTGGTCAGGTGCAGACCGATGTAGCCGACGTAGATCCGGCCGCTGCCGGAGCAGTCGTCCAGGTAGTGCAGCCGGGGCGCGGTGCGGCCACCGCCGATCCGCAGGTGCGCGCCCATGAAGGCGCGCCGGGAGGAGTCGACGCATTCCGGCACCGGCAGCATCCGCTCGCGCTTCCACTTGGTGTGGCTGAACACCGTCCGGGACTCCCCGCGGACCGCCTTCCGGGGCGGGAAGCGGCGACAGCCCTCAGGGGTACGCTCGCACCACTGCTTGAAGTCCCCGCCGGCCGCACCACGCACGGCCGCCTCGGCGTACTCCTGGAGGGCGGTCAGGCCGTCCCAGGCGAGCCGGGCCCAGCCCGCGCCCGCGCACTGGAGTCCGTCCAGGGCGAGCGCGTTCTTCTGGTCACCGGTGAAGGTCACCAGCGGGAACTCGCCCAGTCTGGCCATGAGTTCGGTGAAGGTCTCGGGCACGCCACCGAGGTCGGGGGGCCGGGCCGTGGGGTGCGTCGCCCCGGCGGCCGGCCCGCCGCCCGGTACGACGCAGTGGCGGCCGGTCAGGGCGCGGGCTCCGGAGCGGAGACGGCCCTCCCGGATGTCCCGCCCGTCGCGGCCCTCCCGGCCCTGGCCGTGCTCGCGGTGGTCGCGGCGCTCCAGGCGCGGGGTGTGCCGGACCGGCTCCGACTCGTCGGCCCTGGCCTGCTGTCCGACGCGGTCCCGCTGCTCCTCGCGGACGAGCCCGGCCGGTTCGGCGCCGCGGGACGGGACGGCCCCGTCCGCGGTCCGTACGGTGGCCTGCCCGATGGCGCGCTCGGCCGCCGGCTCGGCCGGCCGGCGGAGCTGCGGCGGCGGGACGCGCAGCACCGGGACGGCCGCCAGTGGCGGGGGCATGGGCCGCTCGGCGGCCAGGCGGCGCGGCTCGCGGGAGAGCAGCCCGGCGGCACGGCGCGGATCCTCCTCTATTCGGCTCCGGGCGAGTACCGGATGTCGGGCGCTGTCCTGCCGGGAGGCCGGGTCGACCTCGGGCAGGTAGGTGCGCACCGCGCCGCCGTAGACGGTGTGGTACTCCAACGCGACGTTGAATCCGGTGCGGGCCCCGGGGTCCAGCACGTAGGCGGTGGCGAGGCCGGGCAGTTGCTGGCAGAGCGGGGCCACCACGTCCTGCACCCAGTGGTCGAGCGGGAGGTTCACCGGGACGCTGGCCACCACCGTCGGCAGCCTGCGTTCGGGATCGCACAGCTCGTCGATCAGGGCGTCCACCTCGTCCGCCGTGATCAGCCGGGGTGCGGAGTGGACGGCGGCCGGGCCATCGGTGGCGTCGAGCAGCGGGAGGAGCGCGCGGGCGAGTTCGGGCACCGGCACCCGGCACGGGGTGCGCACTCCGCTGCCGGTGTTGTGGGTCTCGGCCTCCAGCCGGACCCAGGTGGGGCCGTCGGGAGCGGTGGCCACGGTGAGGGTGAGCTGCTGGGTGCCGTGCGGGGCCGGGGTGCGCAGGCGGCGGCGGTCGTAGCGGCCGGTGCCCGGGCCGCCGCGCAGCGGCCCCTGGTCGCGGTCGAGCAGGACGCGCCCACCCAGGTGGAGGCGCTCGGTACTGGGAGCCGGTTCGGCACTCTGCCCGACGGCGGCGTGCTGGACCGGTGGGGGCTCCTCGAAGCCCTCCTGCTTCAGCCAGTCCGCCAGTTGTTCGTCGGCCAGGGCGACGGCCTCGGCGTGCGTGAGGGCCGTGGTGACCGTCATCCGGTAGGGCGTCGCCGGACCCCGGGGGCCGGGCAGGTCGGCGGCGGTGTGCGAGCGGACGCGGTTCGGGGCGGTGCGGTTGGCGATCGGATGGTTCGAGGTCGGGTGGGACGACGCCGGGTGGTTCGAGGTCAGATGGTTCGAGGTCGGGCGGTCGGAGGTCGGAGTCGTCGCGGACGGGGGATTCGAGGTCGAACGGTCTGAGGTCATGCGCATACCTCCGTGGTGCGGGGTGGGGTCCTGTGTCCTCCATCGATGGTTTCGTCCGGTTCTGCCGGAACCTTGCCCAGGAAACGCCACGGCCCGGAGCGGAAGTTCCAACTCCGGGCTACGGCACTACGTTCGGGTGAATCTGCTCAAGCGGTCTTCCGCGTGGCGCAGGGCCGGGGCTACAAGAGACGGCCGGTCAGGGGCCGTCCCTGGCCGCCCGACGGCTCCTGCGCTCCGCCGGCCCCACGAGGTGCCGTCCGCCCCGCCGGTCAGACCGGCACCTCGACGTAGGTGCGGCCGGCCGGGACCGCCGCCGCGGTGCCGCCGGTCGCCTCGGCCAGCCAGGTGTGGAAGTCCGCCACGTCCGGCTCCGGCACGCCCACCTCGATCCGCACCCCGGTGGCCTCATACGCCAGGTCGCTCACCGCGTACCCGGCCGCCCGCAGGTCGTTCTCCACCCGTCCGGCCCGGACGTGGTCCACCGTCACCGCGAGCAGCGCGACCGGCCGGCGCTCCAGCAGGCCGATCTCGTCCACCGCCTCCGACACCGCGTTCCCGTACGCCCGCACCAGGCCGCCCGCGCCGAGCTTGATCCCGCCGAAGTACCGGGTGACCACGGCGACGGTGTCGGTCAGCCCGCGCCGACGCAGCACCTCCAGCATCGGCACCCCGGCCGTGCCGCCGGGTTCGCCGTCGTCGCTGGAGCGCTCGCGGCGCTGGTCGTCGCCGACCACGAAGGCGGTGCAGTTGTGCCGGGCGTCCCAGTACTGCTTGCGGATGCCGGCGATGAAGGCCTGCGCCTCCTCCTCGTCGGCGACCCGGGCGAGGTGGCAGATGAACCGGGACTTCTTGATCTCGGTCTCGTGGCTGCCGGCCCGCCGGATGGTGAGGTACGGCCTGGCGGTGGGCTCCGGCGTGGCGGACATGGTGTGGGGGTCCTCCCGAGGACGGCGAAGGCTGATGGCGCACGCTCCGGCGCACCGGGGCGGCACCGCCAGCCTAGTTGGCGCCCGACGGGAGGGACCGGCGACCGACTGCCGGCGCTTCAGCGGCCGGCCAGCGCGTTCAGCCGCTCGCGGTCCAGGCCGGTCAGCGCGGTGACCTCGGCGAGGTCGACGGCCCCGCAGTCCAGGCCGCGCACCAGGTAGCCGCTCAGCGCCCGGGCGGTGGCGGGCTCGTCCATCACGGCGCCGCCCGTCTTCGCGACGTACGCGACCAGCCGGGCCGCCGCGGCCGCCAGGCCCTCGCGGTAGAAGGAGTAGACCGCGACGTAGCGGGTGGGCAGGTGCGCCGGGTGCATGTCCCAGCCCTGGTAGTAGGCGCGGGCCAGCGAGCGGCGGACCAGGTCGTGGTGGAGCCTCCAGGCGGCGTGCACCTGCTCGGTGGAGCCGGTCGGGAGGACGTTGGTCGAGCCGTCGGAGAGCCGGACCCCGGTGCCGGCGGCCGCCACCTGCATGACCGCCTTGGCGTGGTCGGCCACGGGATGGTCCATGCTCTGGTGGGCCGCGCTGACGCCGCAGGCGGCGCTGTAGTCGAAGGTCCCGTAGTGCAGGCCGGTGGCCCGCCCCTCGGCGGCCTCGATCATCCGGGCGACGGTGGCCCGGCCGTCCGGGCCGAGGATCGCCTGGGTGGTCTCGATCTGGATCTCGAAACCGATCCGGCCGGCGGGCAGCCCGGCCCTGCCCTCGAAGTCCTCCAGCAGTCGGACCAGCGCGGTGACCTGCTCGGCGTAGGTCACCTTGGGCAGGGTGAGCACCAGGCCGTCCGGCAGCCCGCCGGCGGCCGACAGGGTGGCCAGGAACAGTTCGAGGGTGCGGATGCCGCGGGCCCGGACGGCGGCCTCCATGCACTTGATCCGGATGCCGAGGTACGGCGGGGCGCTGCCCTCGGCCACCGTCGCGGCGACCAGCTCGGCGGCGCGGACGGCGGCCGCGTCCTCCTCCGCGTCGGGGCGGGGGCCGTAGCCGTCCTCGAAGTCGATCCGCAGGTCCTCGATCGGCTCGCGCTCCAGCTTGGCGCGGACCCCGGCGTACACCTCGGCGAGCAGTTCGTCGTCCGCGACGCCGAGGGCGCGGGCGAGCTCGGCGGGGGTGGCGGCGTGGCGGTCCAGGGCTTCCCGGGCCCGGCGGCCCCACTCCCGCACGGTGTCGGCGCCGAAGGCGTCGGCCGGGACGTAGACGGTGTGCACCGGCTGCCTGGTCCCGGGCTCACCCGGGTAACGGCGCGCCAGGTCGGCGTCGACCGGGGCGAGCAGCGCCTCCACGGCGGCGCGGGCCGCGGTGGAGAAGGAGGCCCCGCCTGCCGGCCCGGTTGCGTCGGCTCCGACCCCTGTCATCCGCGCTCCTCCATGCCGAATCTTCGCTTCAACACTTTGTTGAAGCGAAGGTAGCTCCGGCGTGACCGGGCGTCAATGACCGGCATCCGCGGCCGACCGGTCCCCGGACGGTGGCGGCTGCGGTCAGTCCCTCCCGGCGGCGGCGTAGCGCTCGTTCAGCTCCGGGTACAGGTCGGCGACCTCCTTGGGGTGCACCGAACCGTCCGGGCCCTTCCCGGTGACGCCGAACTCCCTGGTCAGCCAGTCTGCGAGGCGCTGGGGGTCGGGCTGGTGGCCGTAGCTGTCCATGTACGAGACGAGCGCCTCGTAGGCGAGGTCCGGGTCGAGGCGCGCGGGCACCGGAGGGACCTCGCGCTGCTCGGCGTGGACCGGCTGCTCGGCGTGGGCACGCTCGTCGGCCGGGACCGGCTGCTCGGGCTCGGTGGGCTGCTCGGGCCGCTGCTGCGGGCCGACCGGGTGCTGCGCCTGCGGACCGGGCGCGGGCTCAGGCGCGCGAACGGAGGCGGAGTCGGGCTCCTCGGCGACCGGGCGCGGCGGCTTGAACCAGGGCGAGGCCTGGCCGGGCACCCGCCCGCCCGGGGCGGCGTCGGCCGGGTGGCCGGTGGTGCGGACCGGGCGGGCGGTCCAGACGTTCAGCTCCTCGCCACGCGGCTGCGGGAGGGCGTCCACCGCCTCCTCCGGCTCCTGGGCGACCCGCAGCCGGACGGCGGCCAGCTTCGCGAGCATCGGTGCGGCGACCTCGGCGGACATCGGCGCGACGGTCGCGGACTGCTGCGGTTGTTCGGGCTGGGCCTGCTGGGCCTGCTGGACCTGCTGGACCTGCTGGACCTGCGAAGCAGCCTGCTGGACGGCCTGCGGTGCCTGCTGCTGGTGCTGGGACTGCTGGGCCTGGACCTCGGCGGCCGGGCCGATGGCCGCGGTGGCGCGGTGCTCCTGAGGGACCGTTTCCTGCGCCTCCGCCTCCGCCGACAGCTCGATGGCCTCGCGCTCCCGTCCCTCGTCGTCCAGCCGGTCGAGCAGGGCCGGGTCCAGAGGCACGCCGAACTTGGCGAGCTTGAGCGGCAGCAGCGCCTGGATCGGCGCCGAGCGGCGCCAGCCACGGCCGTACCGGAAGCGCAGCTGCGCCCGGTAGACCAGGCGGTTCTGTTCGAGTCGGATGACCTCGTCGTAGGAGCGGAGCTCCCAGAGCTTCATCCGCCGCCAGAGCCGGAAGGTCGGCACCGGGGAGAGGATCCAGCGCATCACCCGGACCGACTCCATGTGGCGGTCCGCCGTGATCGCCGCGATCCGGCCGACCGCGTGCCGAGAGGCCTCGACCACGACGACGAAGAGCACCGGAATGACGGCGTGCATCCCCATGCCGAGCGGGTCTCCCCAGGAGGCGGCCGCGTTGAAGGCGATGGTGGCGACGGTCAGCAGCCACGCGGTCTGCCGCAGCATCGGGAAGGGTATTCGCAGCCAGGTCAGCACCAGGTCGAGCGCGAGGAGCACGACGATGCCGGCGTCCACACCGATCGGGAAGGCGTAGGAGAAGGCTCCGAAGCCCTTCTCCACGGCCAGTTCGCGCACCGCGTTGTACGACCCCGCGAAGCCGATGCCCGAGATGATGACGGCACCGGCCGCGACCAGGCCGAGCAGGCCCCGATGGGCCTTGGTGAGCGTTGGGCGTGCCATTACGTCTATCAACCCCTGGATGTCGGCTGCTGCCGTACGCTGCCTCGGCTGCCGAGTCCCGTTGCTGGGCCCCCGGACGGCTGAGCAATCTCCGGGCTCGGCCCACCGGAGTTTACTCGTACACGTGTTTAAGCGTTCCCGCAGCCTGGGGTGTCACAGGGCGGCGGACCGACGCCGGTCTCCGGCACCGCGTGGAGCTGCGGTGGAGGCGGGTCGGATCGTCACCGGGGCCGCCCCGCCGTGCCGTTGAGGTAGGCGAGCACGGCCATCACCCGGCGGTTGGCGTCCTCATCGGGGGCGAGTTCGAGCTTGCTGAAGATGTTGGCGATGTGTTTGGCCACCGCGCCGTCGCTCACCGACAGACGGGCGGCGATCGCCGAGTTCGAGCAGCCCTCGGCCATCAGCTCCAGCACCTCGCGCTCGCGCGGGGAGAGCCGCTGCAGCGGACCGGGCCGGCGCGAGGTGGTCTGCATCAGCTTGGCGATCACGTCCGGGTCCATGGCGGTGCCGCCGGAGGCCACCCGGCGGACCGCGTCGATGAACTGCCCGGCGTTGAACACCCGGTCCTTCAGCAGGTAGCCGATCCCTCCGGTGCCGTCGGCCAACAACTCCCGCGCGTAGAGCTGCTGGACGTGCTGCGACAGCACCAGCACCGGCAGGCCCTCGATCTCCCGCCGGGCCTTGAGCGCAGCCTGCAGGCCCTCGTCGGTGAGCGTCGGGGGCAACCGGACGTCGACCACGGCCACGTCCGGGCGGTGGGTCAGCAGCGCCTCCAACAGCTCGGGACCGGTCTCCACCGCCGCGGCGATGGTGAAGCCGTGCGCTTCCAGCAGCCGGATCAGGCCTTCGCGAAGGAGGTAGAGGTCCTCGGCGAGGACAACTCGCACGGCAACTCCAAGGTGATGGTGGTGGGTCCGCCCGACGTGCTGTCGATGGAGAGGACACCGTCGAAGGTACCCAATCGCTTCTCGATCCCGCGCAGCCCCGTCCCGCGCGAAGGGTCCGCCACCCCCACGCCGTCGTCCGTCACCGTGACCCGCAGGAAGCCGGCCCGGTAGAGGATGTCCACCCACACCTGCTCCGCCCCGGAGTGCTTGGCCGCGTTGGCCAGCAGCTCGCAGACGCTGAAGTACACGGCGGCTTCCACGGCGGCCGGCAGCCGGTCCGGCAGGCTCACGCACACCTCGGTCGGCAGCGCGCTGTCCAGCGCCAACAGCTGGACGGCGTCGCCCAGCCCGCGCTCGGCGAGCACCGGCGGGTGAATGCCCCGCACCAGGTCCCGTAGCTCCTGGAGGGCCCGGGCGGACGACTGGCGGGCCTCGGCGAGGAGCTCCCGCGCGGCCTCCTGGTCGGTGTCCATCAGGTGCTCGATGGTGCCCAGCGTCATCCCGATCGCGACCAGCCGCGCCTGGGCGCCGTCGTGCAGGTCCCGCTCGATCCGCCGCAGCTCGGCCGCCTGGTTGCCCACCGCGTCCGCCCGCGTCTCCGTCAACTCGGCCACCCGCCTGGTCAACTGGGCGTGCGAGGCCCGGCCGTCCTGGTCCAGCACCCGCCGGGCAGCCTCCGCGTACATCCGCACCGCGAACGGTGCCACGAGTATCCCGACCACGATCATGGCCGCCCCGAGCACGGTGCTCACCAGGATGGACGCCATCCGGCCGCTCAGCGGGCCGAAGTCGTTCACCGTCACCGGCCCCGACAGGACGTAGACGACGCCCAGCCCGAGCAGAACGGCCACCGGGCCGACCACGGCCGCCACGAGGAGCGGGTTCACCAGCATCCAGAGCAGCTCGGCGCGGGTGGTCCGGTCCCGCAGGCCCCAGTGGACCAGCTGCGCGTACTTCGCCACCGTCCGCGAGCGGTGGTACGTGTACCCCGTCCACCAGTGCCCGCGCCCGTCCAACTCCAGCTCCGGGCGCGGAGCATAGGTGGCCGGCAGCCGTATGCCGAACCAGCGCGCCAGCTGGCCGCGGGCACGGTCGGCGACGCTGCGGACCAGGAAGGCCGCCACCACCGAGCCGGCGATCGCCGCCACCAGCAGCGCCGCGAGGATCTCCGGAGAGTAGTTCTGGAGGAACTGGGCCGTGGCCACCCCGGACAGAACGGCTGCCGCCACCGGCAGCACCACCCCCGGCACCGCGGTCAGCAGCAGTACGACCAGCCGGGTCAGAGCCTCGCCGCCGGTCTCGAAGGCTGCCCGGGCCTGCGCACCTAGGGACGTGCCGCCTGTACGACTCACTGTTGTCACGGGAAGCTCCTGATGCCGGTACCGATCGTCCTCCGTCAGTCTTCACGAACCGTCCATCACCCACACTGGCCATGGCACCCCAATTCCGGGGTGGACCTAGGACCACCTGCCAGTGGACAGAGTGACACCAGCGAGTGAGATGGCCCGGAAATGCGAAAAGCCCCTGATCCGAATGGATCAGGGGCTTTTCAGAAGAATTGTTCGGCGGCGTCCTACTCTCCCACAGGGTCCCCCCTGCAGTACCATCGGCGCTGTGAGGCTTAGCTTCCGGGTT
>NZ_JBSFKQ010000041.1:0-72262 GCF_053598615.1 Kitasatospora sp. NPDC001095
TGAATGTTTACCCGTGATCGGGTCGACACCCGCGTTGAGCGGCACGGCAACCACCGGAATAGGGCGGCCCCGCGCACTGCGTCCTCGCTAGTGTTTATTTCAAAAGGAATCTCCAACCCCGATCAAACGATCAAGGCCGGGGATGTCAACATATCTGGCGTTGACTTTTGGCACGCTGTTGAGTTCTCAAGGAACGGACGCTTCCTTCGGACCGCCTTCCAGCGGACCCTCCGGGCTTCGTTCTTTCGTGTTTCCAGCTTATCAGACGCTTTCCGCTCCATTTACCGGAGCTTTTCGCTTCTGAAATCTGGCGTTAACCGCGGAGTCGCGGCGACTCGACCAACCATAGCGGGTGGGCGGCCGGAGCGCGAATCGGGGCGCGCCGGGAGTCCCCCGGACGGCGCATGATTTGTTGCTCTCGCGAGCATATACAGCAATGGTCCCGATTCGCCAAGATGCCTGTAGAGTGCGGCGCATCGGCCAGAGGACTAGACCACTCGCGGGCCGGTGAGCCGCCGGCCGACTGGGCAGGCGCGGGCGGTTCTTCGCCCGGGAATGTCAGCAGATGTCCCTAGTTGACATCACTTAGGCTTCAGTTGATCGTCGTGCCGCTCCTCGCGGCCGCTCGCTGTACTGCGTACTTGGGAGGCACAACCATGACCACTGTGACGTCGCCGCTGACCGGCAAGATCGTGGGGCTCGCGGGCGTGCCCGACCCGGTGTTCTCGGGTGCGATGGTCGGCCCGGGCACCGCGATCGACCCGGTGCGTGAGCAGACCACGGCGCTCGCCCCGGTGGATGGTGTCGTCGTCTCCATGCACCCGCACGCGTTCGTCGTGGTGGACGCCGAGGGCCACGGTGTGCTGACCCACCTCGGGATCGACACCGTCCAGCTGAACGGCGAGGGCTTCGAGCTGCTCGTCGCCAAGGGCGACACGGTGACCCGCGGTCAGGCCGTCATCAAGTGGGACCCGGCCGCCGTCGAGGCCGCCGGCAAGTCGCCGATCTCGCCGATCGTGGCCCTGGAGGCCACCGACGACTCGCTCGGCGACCTGCGGGAGGACGGCGAAGCCAAGGCGGGCGACCAGCTGTTCAGCTGGAGCTGATCTCTTCCTTCCGACACCCGCCCCGAGCGAGATGACGGGGCGGCCCCCACACAGCGGTTCCCGGCGGGGCCGCTCATCTCAGCGGAGACAGGTGACATGGAGAAGACGCTGCGCGGCGTGGGCGTGAGCCACGGGGTCGCGATCGGCCAGGTGCGGCACATGGGGACGGCGGTACTGGAGCCCCCGGCCACCCAGATCCCGACCGAGGACGCCCCGCGGGAGCAGGCCCGGGCCCAGGCCGCCGTCGAGGCGGTCGCCGCCGACCTCATCGCGCGCGGCAACCTCGCGGGGGGCGAGGCGCAGGCCGTACTGGAGGCCCAGGCGCTGATGGCGCAGGACCCTGAGCTGATGGCCGACGTGTCCCGCCGGATCGCCGTCGGCAGCAGTGCCGAGCGTGGCGTCTACGACGCGTTCGCGGCCTACCGGGCGCTGCTCGCCTCCGCCGGGGAGTACCTGGCCGGGCGGGTCGCCGACCTGGACGACGTGCGCAACCGGATCGTGGCCCGGCTGCTCGGTGTGCCGATGCCGGGTGTGCCGGACAGCGACGAGCCGTACGTGCTGTTCGCGCGGGACCTGGCGCCGGCCGACACCGCGCTGCTCGACCCGACGCTGGTGCTCGGCTTCGTGACCGAGGAGGGCGGGCCGACCAGCCACAGCGCCATCCTGGCCCGGGCGATGGGCGTGCCGGCCGTCGTGGCACTGCCGGGTGCGATCGAGGTCGCCGAGGGCACCGTCGTCGCGGTGGACGGCAGCTCCGGCGACGTGCTGGTGGAGCCGTCCCAGGAGAAGCAGGACGAGCTGCGGGCGGTCGCCGCCGAGCGCAAGGCCGCGCTGGCCGCTTCCTCCGGCCCGGGGCAGACCTCGGACGGTCACCGGGTGCCGCTGCTGGCGAACGTGGGCGGTCCGGCCGACGTGCCGGCCGCGCTGGAGAACGGCGCCGAGGGCGTCGGCCTGTTCCGCACCGAGTTCCTCTTCCTGGACGACTCGGCGAAGGCGCCCAGTGCCGAGAAGCAGGTCGAGGCGTACCGCAAGGTGCTGGAGGCCTTCCCCGAGGGCCGGGTCGTGGTCCGGGTGCTGGACGCCGGCGCCGACAAGCCGCTGGACTTCCTGACCCCCGCCGACGAGCCGAACCCGGCGCTGGGCGTGCGCGGGCTGCGCACCCTGCTCGAACACCCCGACGTGCTGCGCACCCAGCTCGAGGCGCTGGCCAAGGCGGCCGATGGGCTGCCGGTGCACCTTGAGGTGATGGCCCCGATGGTGGCCGACCGCAAGGACGCCAAGGACTTCGCGGCCGCGTGCCGGGAGGCCGGGCTGGACGCCAAGTTCGGTGCGATGGTGGAGATCCCGTCGGCCGCGCTGCGCGCCAGGGCGATCCTCCGGGAGGTCGAGTTCCTGTCGCTGGGGACCAACGACCTCGCCCAGTACACCTTCGCGGCCGACCGTCAGGTCGGTGCGCTGGCCCGGCTCCAGGACCCGTGGCAGCCGGCCCTGCTGGACCTGGTCGCCGCGGCGGCCGACGCGGCCCGGGTGAGCGGCAAGAGCTGCGGTGTCTGCGGCGAGGCGGCCTCCGACCCGCTGCTGGCCGTGGTGCTGACCGGTCTGGGCGTCACCAGCCTGTCGATGGGCGCGGCCTCGATCCCCTACGTGCGGACCACGCTCGCCAAGTACACGCTGGCGCAGTGCCGCCGGGCAGCCGAGGCGGCGCGGGCCGCGGACAGTGCCGAGGAGGCGCGGGCCGCGGCGCAGCAGGTGCTCTCCGGGGAGTGACGGCACAAGAGACGAGAAGGGGCGCTCCCACCATCGCGGTGGGGGCGCCCCTTTCGTTCGCGCCGGGCCGGTCAGGCCCGGCGGTCGAGGCGGAGCCGCTCGAAGAAGCGCAGGTGCTCGATGCGGTCGACGGAGCCGGGGTTGACGGCCTGCTCCAGCGGGGTGCCGGAGAGGATGCGCTTGACCGGGACCTCGATCCGCTTGCCGGTGAGGGTGTGCGGGAGGCCGCGGACGGCGATGACCTCGTCGGGCACGTGGCGCGGGGAGAGCTCGGTGCGCAGCGAGGTGCGGATGCGCCCGATCACGTCGTCGGTCAGCTCCGCGCCGGGGGTGAGGACGACGAACAGCGGCATCCAGTAGCCGCCGTCGGGCTCCTCCAGGCCGATGACCAGGGACTCGGCGATCTCGGGGAGGCGCTCGACGACCTCGTAGATGTCCGAGGAGCCCATCCGGACGCCCTGGCGGTTGAGGGTGGAGTCGGAGCGGCCGTGGATGACGACGGTGCCGCGGGAGGTGACGGTGATCCAGTCGCCGTGGCGCCAGATGCCGGGGTAGGTGTCGAAGTAGCTGTCGTGGTAGCGGGTGCCCTCCGGGTCGTTCCAGAAGCCGGTGGGCATCGACGGGATGGGCTTGGTGACGACGAGTTCGCCGACGGCGTCGGTGTGGGGGTGGCCCTGGGCGTCCCAGGACTCGACGGCCGCGCCGAGGCAGGGGGCCTGGATCTCGCCGAGGTGCACGGGGAGGGTCGGGACGCCGCCGACGAAGCAGGAGCAGACGTCGGTGCCGCCGCTGACGGAGGCGAGCCAGACGTCCTGCTTGACCTCGTCGTAGATCCAGCGGAAGCCGTCGGGCGGGAGCGGGGAGCCGGTGGTGCCGATGCAGCGGACGGCGGAGAGGTCGAGGTCGCGGCCGGGGTGGAGTCCGGCCTTGCGGCTCGCGATCACGTAGGCGGCGGAGGTGCCGAGGACGGTGGCGCCGGTGCGGGCGGCGACCGACCAGAGGGCGCCGGTGTCGGGGTGCCCGGGGCTGCCGTCGTAGGTGACGATCGTGGACCCGACGAGGAGGCCGGCCAGCAGGAAGTTCCACATCATCCAGCCGGTGGAGGTGTACCAGAGGAAGCGGTCCCGCGGGCCGAGGTCGAGGTGGAGGCCGGCCTGCTTGAGGTGTTCGAGCAGGATGCCGCCCTGGCTCTGGACGATGGCCTTGGGCAGGCCGGTGGTGCCGGAGGAGTAGAGCACCCAGAGCGGGTGGTCGAAGGGGACGGCCTCGAAGACCGGCTCCACGTCGTCGGCGACCAGGTCGTCCCAGTTCAGGGCGCCCTCGGGGGCGGGGGCGCCGAGCAGCGGGACGTGGACGACGGTGTGCAGGCTGGGCAGCTCGCGGCGCAGCTCGGCGACGACCTCGGTGCGGTCGTGGTCCTTGCCGCCGTAGTGGTAGCCGTCGATGGCGAACAGGACGGCGGGCTCGATCTGCTGGAGGCGGTCGAGGACGCTGCGGGCGCCGAAGTCGGGGGCGCAGCTGGTCCAGATGGCGCCGACGGCCGCGGTGGCGAGGAGGGCGACGGCGGCCTGCGGGACGTTGGGCAGGTAGGCGCTGACCCGGTCGCCGGGGCCGATGCCGCGGGCGCGCAGGGCCGCGGCCAGCGAGCCGACCTGGCGGCGGAGTTCGGACCAGGTGAGGACGGCCGGCTGCTCGCCGGTCTCGTCGAGGTGGAGGATCGCGGGGTGGTCGGCGTTGGCGGGGTTCTCCGCTGCGCGCAGGGCGTGCTCGGCGTAGTTGAGGCGGGCGCCGGGGAACCAGCGGGCGCCGGGCATGGTGGCGTCGGCGAGGACGGCTTCGGGAGCCTGCCGGAAGCGGACGTCGAACCACTGGGTGATCGCGGTCCAGAACCGGTCGAGGTCCTCGGTGGACCAGGCGTGCAGGGCGGCGTAGCGCTCGGCGGCCTGCTGGTCGTCGGTGGCCGGGGCGAGGGGGGCGGCCGGGGCGCCGTGCTGTTCGGCGGCCCAGGCCTGGAAGGCCACCAGGGTGGTGTCGGCGGCGCGAGCGGGGGTGGGGCGCCAGAGCGGCTGGTCCTGCGGTGGGGTGCTCACGGTGGTGGTCTCCCGGCCGGTGGTGGGGACGGGAGGGCTCGTGGCAGACCCGTCCGGTTGGGCTGTCGGTGCAGACCATGCCACGTGATCGCCCGCCGCGCCAGGGTCGGCCGATGGGTGGACGGGAGGTCAGCGCCGGGTGAACTCGCCGCCGAACCAGCGGCGCAGGACGCCGTTGTGGAAGTCCCAGACGAGTGGGGTCTCGGCGGTGGCGAGCAGCCAGCCGTCGGTCTCGTCGGTGGGGCGCGAGGGCGGGAGGTCGGCGAGCGGTCGGGCCGGGAGCAGTCCGCAGAGCATCACGAAGCGGCCGTTGGGGTCGGAGGCGGTGTGGATCAGGGTGACCTCGGCCGCGTCGGCGGTGATGCCGGTCTCCTCGTGCAGTTCGCGGACGCAGGCCTGCTGCCAGCTCTCGCCGTAGTCCATGTAGCCGCCGGGGAAGGCGAGTTCGCCGTAGCCGGGCTCGATGGTGCGGCGGATGACGACCAGGGCGGGGTCGGCGTCGGGGCGGGTGACGGGGAGGACGGTGACCGCGACGGGCAGCGGGTTGCGGTAGCTGATCTCGGCGCAGCCGGGGCAGGTGCGTGGCCAGGCGAGGGTGCCGGGCGGGTAGGGCGTGCCGCAGAAGTGGCAGTGCGAGAACGGCCGGTGGGCGCTCTGGATCGCTTCGTCAGTCGTCATGGCCGGATGGTAGCCCGGCCGTCGGCGGTGGTGCCCCGGGCCGGGGAGGCTCAGGGCGCCCCGGTGTCCTCGGTGCTCTCCTCCCGGCCGGGGCGGAGCAGCGCGGGGTGCAGCAGCCGGGCGTCGCCGGCGTGGTAGGTGCGGGCGCGGGGGCCGCCGCGGGCGCCGCCGCGCTCGGTGGTGGTGCCGGTGCTCTCGACGAAGCCGGGCACCGACAGCACCTTGCGGTGGAAGTTGCCGGGGTGGAGCTTCTCGTCCCAGACCGCCTCGTAGACGGCGCGGAGGTCGGGGATGGTGAAGTCGTACGGCAGGAAGGCGGTGGCCAGCGGGCTGTACTCGAGTTTGGCGCGCACCCGGTCGAGGCCGTCGGCGAGGATGCGGGCGTGGTCGAAGGCCAGCGTGAGCGGGCCGGGGCCGGTGCGCCCGTCGACGCCACCCCCGTGGGTGTCGGCGGGCGCACCGGCGGCTCGGGACCGGCCACGGGGCCGGAGGTCCAGGTCGGAGACGGGGTGCCAGGCGGCGGCCGCGGCGTCCGTCCCGGCCTGGGGGTCGGGCAGGTCGGGGGCGAAGGCGAGGTACGCGACGGAGACGACGTGCATCCGAGGGTCCCGCTCGGGGGCGCCGTAGCTGCCGAGCTGTTCGAGGTGGAGGCGGCAGAGCGTCTCGGTCCCGGAGGCGCTCCGCAGGCCCGTCTCCTCCGCGAGCTCGCGGGCCGCGGCCTCGTCCAGGCTCTCCTCGCCGGCCCGCAGGAAGCCGCCGGGCAGCGCCCAGCAGCCCTGGTGGGGCGGGGCGCCGCGCTCGACGAGCAGCACGTGCAGGCTGCCGTGGCGCAACGTCAGGGCGACCACGTCCACGGTGACGGCGACCGGGGCGTAGGCGCGCGGATCGTACGCGGCGAGCCACTCCTGTTCGGCTCGGGGCCCGGTGGAGGGCGGTTGGTCGTCCACTGCCACGCCGGGCTCCTTTCCGTGCGTTCCGGTGCCGCCGGCCTGGCCGCCGGTGCTGTTCTTCTCGGGCTGAGCACAACGTAACGAGCGCTTTCCCCGGTGGCAAACGGTTTTCCTCCCCGGCCGGGGCACTCGGCCGGAGCGCCCCGTCCTAGGCTGTGACCAGGAACTCTGCCAGAGGAGACCGACATGCCCATTCTCCCCCCGCCCGACTTCGTCGCCGCGCTGGCCGCCGGTCCGCTGGTGCTCGACGGAGGGATGTCGAACCAGTTGGCGGCGGACGGGCACGACCTCTCGGACGAGCTGTGGTCGGCGCGGCTGCTGGCGGACGACCCGCAGGCGGTGCTGGCGGTGCACCGGGCGTACTTCGCGGCGGGCGCGGACGTCGCGATAACCGCGAGCTACCAGGCGAGTTTCGAGGGCTTCGCGCGCCGCGGGGTCGGCCGGGCGCAGGCCGCGCGGCTGCTGGCGAGCAGTGTGGAGCTGGCCCGGGAGGCGGCGCGCCCGGAGCCGGGCGGGCGGCGGCGCTGGGTGGCGGCCTCGGTGGGCCCGTACGGGGCGGTGCTGGCGGACGGCTCGGAGTACCGGGGCCGGTACGGGCTGAGCGTCGCGGAGCTGGCGGACTTCCACCGGCCGCGGCTGGAGGTGCTGGCGGCGGCCCGGCCGGACGTGCTGGCGCTGGAGACGGTGCCGGACGTGGACGAGGCGCGGGCGCTGCTGGGGCTGGTGCGCGGGCTGGGGGTGCCGGCCTGGCTGTCGTACAGCATCGAGGGTGACCGGACCAGGGCCGGGCAGCCGCTGGCGGAGGCCTTCGCGGTGGCCGCCGGGGTGGACGAGGTGGTCGCGGTGGGCGTCAACTGCTGCACGCCGCGGGACGCGGACCGGGCGGTGGCGGTGGCCGCCGAGGTGACCGGGAAGCCGGTGGTGGTCTACCCGAACAGCGGGGAGCGCTGGGACGCCGCCCGCCGGGGCTGGCGCGGCGAGCCGACCTTCCGCTCGGCCCGGGTGGACGGCTGGCTCGCGGACGGCGCGCGGCTGGTGGGCGGCTGCTGCCGGGTCGGGACGGACGGGATCGCCGCGCTGGCGGCAGAGGTGACGGTGCAGCGGACGCAACGGGCGGGGGCGTCGGGCTGACGGCTCGGGCGGGGTGCCGGCCCAGCGGGCGGGAGCGCACGCGACGGCCCGGACCGCGGCTCGACGCAGCGGGCCGATGCAGCGGGTCGACAGGGGTCGCGGGCGGGTTACCCGGGGGGAAGGTGCACGGAACGGCGGCGGCCTGGCAGACTCGTCCCGTCACCACTGCGGTCGACAATGTCGACCGCCTGTCAGCGCGGAGGTTCCCATGCCCGGCCCGATCCAGTCGCTCTCCCGGGCCGCCGCGATCCTGCGGCTGCTGGCTGGCGGTGAGCGCCGCCTGGGCCTGTCCGAGGTCGCGACGGCGCTGGGCCTGGCCAAGGGGACGGCCCACGGCATCCTGCGCACGATGCAGCAGGAGGGGTTCGTCGAGCAGGACCCGGAGAGCGGCAAGTACCAGCTGGGCGCCGAGCTGCTGCGACTGGGGCAGAGCTACCTGGACGTGCACGAGCTGCGGGCGCGGGCGCTGGTGTGGGCGGACGACCTGGCCCGGGCGGCCGGGGAGACGGTCTACCTGGGGGTGCTGCACCAGCAGGGCGTGCTGATCGTGCACCACGTGTTCCGGCCGGACGACACCCGGCAGGTGCTGGAGGTGGGCTCGATGCAGCCGCTGCACAGCACCGCGCTGGGCAAGGTGCTGGTGGCCTACGACCCGGTCGCGCGCGGGGAGTTGGGCGACGGACCGTACGAGTCGTACACCGTGCGGACACTGACCGAGGCGGCCGACGTGGACGCCGAGTGCGCGCTGATCCGGGAGCGCGGCTGGGCGGACTCGATCGAGGAGACCTGGGAGGGCGTGGCCTCGATCGGCGCGCTGATCCAGGACCGGCGGCGCAACCCGGTGGGCGCGGTGTGCATCAGCGGGGCGGTCGAGCGGGTCTGCGAGGACGGCTTCGTGAAGCCCTCGCTGGTGGCCTCAGTGCGCAGTGCGGCGCGGGCGATCTCCCGCGACCTGGGCGCCGGCAGGTTCTGAGCGCACCCCGCGGACCCACCCCCACGGCCCCACCCCCACGAACCCACCCCCCACGGACCCCCTCCGAGCGCACTCCCGAGTACGTCTCGGAGCACACCTCGGAGCAGGTCTCCGAACACATCCACGGGCGGCTCGCCCAGAGCCGCCGATTCGTCACGCCAGAGGCGCGGACGGCCGGGAGGCCTGTCCGCGCCTCTGGCGTTTTGTCCGGTTTCGGGACACTCCCCTCGGTAGCCTCGACGGACCCGTCGAGGCGAGGGTCACAGCTGCATAACCCCGCCTTGACGTGGGGGCGACCTGGGGAGGAAGCTTCCGCATGACGGTCGACATTGTCGAACGATGGCCGGAGAGATCACTCCCACAGTGAGCTCACCCGCACAACGATCGACCGACCGCCTGCCCCCACCACCCTCCGGGCCATATGGACAAGGGAGTCTTTGTGTCCGCGTTCTCCAACGGCGACGTCTTCGTCGGCGAAACCCTCGGCACCGCCGCCCTGATACTTCTCGGCGGTGGCGTCTGCGCCGCCGTGACCCTCAAGAAGTCGAAGGCCGTCAACGCCGGTTGGCTGGCGATCACCTTCGGCTGGGGATTCGCGGTCCTCATCGCCGCCTACATGTCGGCTCCGAAGTCCGGTGCCCACCTCAACCCGGCCGTCACCGTCGCCCTCGCGGTCAAGAGCGGCGAGTGGAGCCAGGTGCCGCTCTACCTCGGCTCCCAGCTGCTCGGCGCGATCATCGGCGCCGTGCTGGTCTGGGCCACCTACCTGGGCCAGTTCAACGCGAACGAGGAGCCCACCCTCGGCATCTTCTCGACCGGCCCCGAGATCCGGAACCCGATCCAGAACGTGATCACCGAGGTCATCGGCACCTTCGTGCTCTGCTTCGCGATCCTCACCATCGGCACCAACTCCGGGCTCTCCCAGTCCGGCACCGGCACCCTGATGGTCGCCTTCACCGTCGTCGGCATCGGCCTCTCGCTGGGCGGCCCGACCGGCTACGCGATCAACCCGGCCCGTGACCTCGGCCCGCGCATCGCCCACGCCCTGCTGCCGATCCCGAACAAGGGCGGCTCCGACTGGTCGTACGCCTGGATCCCGGTCGTCGGCCCGATCCTGGGCGGCCTGGCGGCCGGCGGCGTCTACAACGCCATCTTCTAGAGACCCCTCTCGAAATGAGCGGTGTCGACCCCGCCGCACACGGGGACTGACCGAGCAGGCTCGTCAGGCCCACCCACCCCGTACCCCCCGAACCAGAGCCGAGGACCCTCCCCATGACCTCCACCGGTAACTACATCGCCGCGATCGACCAGGGCACCACCTCCAGCCGCTGCATCATCTTCGGCGCCGACGGCCGGATCGTCGCCGTCGACCAGCAGGAGCACCGGCAGATCTTCCCGCAGCCCGGCTACGTCGAGCACGACGCCGCCGAGATCTGGACCCGGGTGCAGTCGGTCGTCCGCGGCGCGCTGGAGAAGGCCGGCCTGACCAAGGACGACATCCGCGCGATCGGCATCACCAACCAGCGCGAGACCACCGTCCTGTGGGACAAGAACACCGGCGAGCCGGTGCACAACGCGCTGGTGTGGCAGGACACCCGCACCGAGGCGCTCTGCCGCGAGCTGGGCCGCAACGTCGGCCAGGACCGCTTCCGCCGCGAGACCGGCCTCCCCCTGGCCAGCTACTTCGCCGGCCCGAAGATCCGCTGGCTGCTGGACAACGTCGAGGGCCTGCGCGAGCGCGCCGAGGCCGGCGACATCCTCTTCGGCACCATGGACACCTGGGTGATCTGGAACCTCACCGGCGGTGTCAACGGCGGCAAGCACGTCACGGACGTCACCAACGCCAGCCGCACCATGCTGATGAACCTGCACACCCTGCAGTGGGACGACAAGATCGCCGAGTCGATGGACGTCCCGATGTCCGTCCTGCCGGAGATCCGCTCCTCCGCCGAGGTGTACGGCGAGGCCGTCGGCGACCTGGCCGGCGTCCCCGTCGCCTCCGCGCTCGGCGACCAGCAGGCCGCGCTGTTCGGCCAGACCTGCTTCGACGAGGGCGAGGCCAAGTCCACCTACGGCACCGGCACCTTCCTGCTGCTGAACACCGGCGAGAAGATCGTCAACTCGTACCACGGCCTGCTGACCACCGTCGGCTACCGGATCGGCGACCAGGCCCCGGTGTACGCCTTGGAAGGCTCGATCGCCGTCACCGGCTCGCTCGTCCAGTGGCTGCGCGACCAGCTCGGCATCATCTCCACCGCCGCCGAGATCGAGACCCTCGCCAACACCGTCGAGGACAACGGCGGCGCCTACTTCGTCCCGGCCTTCTCCGGCCTGTTCGCCCCGTACTGGCGCTCCGACGCCCGCGGTGTGATCGCCGGTCTGACCCGGTACGTCACCAAGGGCCACCTGGCCCGGGCCGTCCTGGAGGCCACCGCCTGGCAGACCCGCGAGGTCGTCGACGCCATGCAGAAGGACTCCGGGGTCGAGCTCACCGCCCTCAAGGTCGACGGCGGCATGACCAGCAACAACCTGCTCATGCAGAACATCGCCGACGTCCTGGACGCCCCGGTCGAGCGCCCGTACGTGGCCGAGACCACCGCCCTCGGCGCCGCCTACGCGGCCGGTCTCGCCGTCGGCTTCTGGAACGACCTCGACACCCTGCGGGCCAACTGGCACCGCGCCGCCGAGTGGACCCCGCGCATGGACGAGGCCACCCGGGAGCGCGAGTACAAGAAGTGGCTCAAGGCCGTGGAGCGCACCATGGGCTGGGTGGAGGAAGAAGAGAACAACTGACCGACGAGCCGGTCGGGGCCCCGTGCCCCGGCCGGCCGCCCGCTGTTCCGGCAACGGGCGTCACTGGTTTCACGGCCCGCCGCACCGGGCCGACCGGCCTCTCCCGCAGGGGCCGCACCGCACACGAGAGGAGTAACGGCGCCGCCCGACCCGCGCGCCGTACACAACCACCATGGCAACCATCCCGACCCTGGGCGCCGAGCGCACCGCCGGCCGCACCGCTTCCCGCGCCGAGACCCGCGAGCTGCTCGGCAAGGCCACCTACGACCTGCTGGTGATCGGGGGCGGCATCCTCGGCACGGCCGTCGCCTGGACCGCGTCCCAGGCCGGCCTGAAGGTCGCCATGGTCGACGCCGGCGACTTCGCCGGCGCCACCTCCAGCGCCTCCTCCAAGCTCGTCCACGGCGGCCTGCGCTACCTGCAGACCGGCGCGGTCAAGCTGGTCGCGGAGAACCACAAGGAGCGCCGCGCGCTCTCCACCGACGTGGCCCCGCACCTGGTCAACCCGCTGACCTTCTTCGTGCCGGTCTACAAGGGCGGCCCGCACGGCGCCGCCAAGCTCGGCGCCGGCGTCTTCCTCTACTCGGCGCTGTCCGCCTTCCGCGACGGCATGGGCCGGGTCTCCACCGCCGCGCACGCCGCCCAGCAGGTGCCCGCGCTGCGCACCGAGGGCCTGCGCTCGGTGGCCGTCTACGGCGACCACCAGATGAACGACTCGCGCGTCGCCGTGATGACCGTACGCGCCGCGGTCGACGCCGGCGCCGTGGTGCTCAACCACGCCGAGGTCACCGGCCTGCGCTTCACCGGCGGCCGGGTCACCGGCGCCGAGCTGCGCGACCGCCTGGACGGCAGCGAGTTCGGCATCGACGCCCGCCTGGTGCTGAACGCCACCGGCCCGTGGGTCGACCACCTGCGCAAGATGGAGGACGCCGGCGCCGCGCCGTCGATCCGCCTCTCCAAGGGCGCCCACGTGGTCGTCAAGCGCCGCTCGCCGTGGCGCGCCGCGCTGACCATCCCGATCGACAAGTACCGCGTCTCCTTCGCCATCCCGTGGGAGGACCACGTCCTGCTCGGCACCACCGACGAGGAGTACACCGGCGACCCGAAGGACGTCCGGGCCACCGACGCGGACATCGACCAGATCATGGGCGAGGCCGCGCACGCCATCCGCGACGAGCACCTCGACCGCGACCTGATCACCTACTCCTTCGCCGGCCTGCGCGTGCTGCCGGGCGGCCCGGGCGACACCGCCGCCGCCAAGCGCGAGACGGTCGTCACCGAGGGCCGCGGCGGCATGCTGTCGGTCTCCGGCGGCAAGTGGACCACCTACCGGCACATCGGCCGCACGGTGCTGGAGAAGCTGGCCCACGTGCCCGGCACCAGCCTCGGCGAGGACATGTCCCCGATCGCCCCTACCGTCCCGCTGCCGGGCGTCGGCGCGCCGAACGCGGTGGCGCACCGCCTGCTGATCGACCGCGAGCCGGGCTCGCGGATGGAGCCGCTGGTGGCCAAGCACCTGGCCAGCCACTACGGCACCCTGTCCTTCGACATCGCCCGCATGATCGACGAGAACCCGGAGCTCGGCCGCCCGATCCACGAGGACGGCCCGGACGTCTGGGCGCAGGTCGCGTACGCGGCGGACAACGAGTGGGCGTACACCGCGGACGACGTGCTGCGCCGCCGCACCACGATGACGGTGCGCGGGCTGGACACGCCGGAGATCAAGGCCGAGGTCGAGGCCTTCCTCGCGAAGCGCGGGAACAAGTAAGCACAGCCTCGCGAAGCGTGGGAACGAGTAGCCACATCGCTTTCGACGGGCGGGCGTTCGGGGTTTCCCCGGGCGCCCGCCCGCCGTTTCGCCGTACCCTCCGGCCGTCAGACCGGGACGCCGGCCTTGACCACCCGCTTCGGGTGCGGGGCGGGTGAGCACGGTGACGTCGGCGATCGGGTCGCCGTCGAGCACGAGCAGGTCGGCTGGGCGCCCGAGGCGGGGGTGCCGATCTCCCCCGCCATGCCGAGCAGCCGGGCCGCCGCGGCGGTCGCCGAGCGCAGCACGTCCACGACCGGCTGGACCCGGGTGCGCAGGGTGAACTCCTCCAGCTGGGCCGGGTGCATCGGGCTTTTCGGCGTCGCGGCTTTACGGCGTCGCGGCCTGCTGGAAACGCCGAGGGGCGGCACCCGTACGTCACGGGTGCCGCCCCTCGGCGCACTGCGGTCGAGGCCGCTAGATGATCAGGCTGAGCGGCATGATCAGGGCGATGGCGACCACCGAGATCACCGTCTCCATCATCGACCAGGACTTCAGCGTCTGCCCGACGCTCATCCCGAAGTACTCCTTCACCAGCCAGAAGCCGGCGTCGTTGACGTGCGAGAAGAACAGCGAGCCGGCACCGATCGCGAGCACCAGCAGGGCCGCGTGGGTCGAGGACATGTTCGCGGCGAGCGGGGAGACGATCCCGGCCGCGGTGATGGTGGCGACCGTCGCCGAGCCGGTGGCCAGGCGGATCAGTACGGCGATCAGCCAGCCCAGCAGCAGCGCCGAGATGTGCCACTTGCCGGACCACTCGCTCACCGCGTTGCCGACGCCGACGTCGATCAGGGTCTGCTTGAAGCCGCCGCCCGCGCCGACGATGAACACGATGCCGGCGATCGGGCCGAGCGACTTGCCGACGGTGTCGGAGATCCGGGCCTTGTCGAAGCCGGCCGCCTTGCCGAGGGTCACCATGCCGAGCAGGGTCGCGGCGAGCAGCGCGATCAGCGGGGAGCCTATGAAGTCGAACACCCGCTGGCCCAGCGCCTTCGGGTCATCGATCACCACGTCGGCGAGCGCCTTGCCGAGCATCAGCACGACGGGCAGCAGGATGGTGGCCAGCACCGCGGCGAACGACGGGGTGCGGTCGCGCTTGGCCGTCTCCTCGGGGGCGGTGGCGGCCGGGAGCTCCAGCGGACCGACCCAGCGCTCGGCCAGGCGTGCGAACAGCGGACCGGCGATGATCAGGGTCGGTACGGCGATCAGCAGGCCGAGCGCCAGGGTGATGCCGAGGTCGGCCTTCAGCGCGTCGACGGCGACCAGCGGGCCCGGGTGCGGGGGCACCAGGCCGTGCAGCACCGACAGGCCGGCCAGGGCGGGGATGCCGATCCGCATCAGCGGCACGTTGCCGCGGCGCGCGACCAGCAGCACGATCGGGATCAGCAGGACGACGCCGACCTCGAAGAACAGCGGCAGGCCGAGCACGGCCGCGATCAGCGCCATCGCCCAGGGCAGCGCCTTGTTGCCGGTGCGGGAGAGCACGGTGTCCGCGATGATGTTGGCGCCACCGGAGTCGGCGAGCAGCTTGCCGAGCATCGCGCCGAGGCCGATCAGCAGGCCGACACTGGCGACGGTGGAGCCGAAGCCCGTCGAGAAGCTGCTGAGCAGCTTGTCGAAGGGGGCACCCGCGACGGCGGCCAGCAGACCGGAGCCGAGCGTGAGGGCGAGGAACGGGTGCAGCTTCAGCTTGGTGATCAGTACGACGATCGCACCGATGCTGAGCAGCACCGCGATCAGCAGCTGGGAGTCGCTGCTGGTGTGCGGCAGGGCCGGTGGGGCGGCCGCCAGCAGGGTGGGGGCAATACTCACGCGAGGTCTCCATTGACGGGCCGCAGCAGTGCCACGGCCATCTCGACGAGTTCTTCGGGGGACGGGCCGACGTCCAGGACGCCGCCGCGCTCGTCCGCCGCCAGGGGTTCCAGGGCGGCGTACTGCGAGTCGAGCAGCGAGGACGGCATGAAGTGGCCGGCGCGGTGGCTGAGCCGGTCCTCGACCAGCTCGTGACCACCGCTGAGGTGCAGGAAGAAGGCGCCCGGGCAGGCCGCGCGCAGGGTGTCGCGATAGCGGTGCTTCAGCGCCGAGCAGGTCACCACGCCGCCGGTGCCGGCCTCGGTCCGCTCCTTGAGCCAGGCGCCGATGGCGCGCAGCCAGGGGGCGCGGTCCTGGTCGTCCAGCGGGATGCCGGCCGACATCTTGGCGATGTTGGCCGCGGGGTGGAAGTCGTCCGCCTCGGCGAAGGGGAGGGCGAGGCGGTCCGCCAGCAGGCGGGCCAGGGTGGTCTTGCCGACGCCCGAGACGCCCATCACCACCACGGTGAGAGGGGTCTTCGGAAGGTCGTGGTTCTCGACGCTGAGACCCATGGGGTGGTGCTCCTTCGTTGCCTGGCCGCCACTATCGCCTCAAAGATATGACGTATTCAAGTGACAGAAACCAAATCGTCATACTTTTGCGGTGTGGTCTGGATCGCAGGGCGCCTTGGGCGCGCAGAGGGCGAGGTGAGCGCGCGTAGGGCGGCGTGAAAGCGCCCGGGGCGGGCGTCTACGCTGGGCGGATGGAGATCCAGGGGCTGCCCGGGCGGCTGCTTGACGAGCTCGGGCCGGCGATCGCGTCGGGGGAGATCCCCGAGGGAGCGGTGCTGCGCGGCGAGGAGCTGGAGGGCCGGTTCGGGGTGTCCCGGACGGTGGTCCGCGAGGCCGTGCGGGTCCTGGAGGGGATGCGGATGGTCGCCTCCCGGCGCCGGGTCGGGATCACCGTGCAGCCGAAGTCGCTCTGGGACGTCTTCGACCCGATGGTGATCCGCTGGCGCCTGGCCGGCTCCGACCGCTCCGCCCAGCTGCGCTCGCTCGGCTCGCTGCGGATGGCCGTCGAACCGGCCGCGGCCGCGCTCGCCGCCACCCACGCGAGCGACGACGACCGGCGCGAACTCAGTGCACTGGCCGTGGATCTGACGGTCACCGCACGGGCCGCCGACCTGACCGCCTTCCTCGGGCACGACATCGCCTTCCACTCCCTGGTGCTGCGCGCCTCCGGCAACGAGATGTTCGCCCACCTCGGGGACACCGTCGCGGCTGTGCTCACCGGCCGGACCGAGTACCATCTGATGCCCCATCAGCCGGAGCCGTACGCGATCCGGCTGCACCGCGAGGTCGCGGAGGCGATCTGCGCCCAGGACGCCGCCCACGCCGAGCGGGCGATGCGGACGATCGTCACCGGCGCGCTGGAGGAGCTCAACCTCCAGCTGGACTGAGCCGGGGCCGCGGGGCGGCGGGGCCGCCGGGATGACACGATTTGGCGGCAGTTCGGCGGTTTCGGACGCATAGTCCTGGTTCGGCGGGGCAGAGTGTGCCGAGGGGGCGCGTTTCGTGTGCGCCCGTTCCGCATCCGTACCCGTCACCGAACACCGAACGCGCGCCACGCGCCTGGGGGTCGCTCGATGTCCGTGCCACGCCGCCGCCGTCGCCTGCCCGACGAGGTGCGCGCCGCCGCAGTCCGGGCGGTGCTCTGCCTCTCCTTCACCCTGGTGGGCGTCGTGGTGGCCACGCTGGCCTCGTACGCGGGCAGTTGGCTGCTGACGCCGGCGCTGCTGGCGATGGGGCTCGGGGTGTTCGGCACCATGTGGTGCCTGCTGGAGATCCTGATCTCCCGCCAGATCGCGGCCCAGCGGATGCGGGCACCGGGCTCCGCGTACCCGATGGCGGGCAGCCGGCCGCCGTCCGGACTGCCGGCCCCGCGGCCGGTCCCCCGGGGCGACTCCTCCTCGGTCTACCGGCAGCCGTACGAGTCGCCGCAGCCGTACGGGCCCGGGCAGCAGCGACCGCAGCAGGCGCCGTACCAACAGCCGCACCAACAGCCGCACCAACAGCAGCCGTACCAACCGCCGCGCCAGTCACCGCAACAGCCGCCGCGCCAGGCCAGGGTGCGGACCAACCACCCGTAGCGCCGGGCGAACCGGTCAGCGCCGGACCGGCAGCGCCCGGTAATGGGTGGTGAGCCGGCGGTCCCCGTCCAGGACGTGGAAGGCCAGCATCGGCGGGTGGTCGAAGGAGATGCCGCGACCGCCCTCGCAGGGCAGCGTGACGGTGGAGACCACGCCGGGCGCGATCAGAAGCGGCAGGCCGGCGAAGGTGGTCGCCGCGGGGGTGTGCGAGTGGCCGCAGACCAGGGCGGCCACCCGGGGGTGTCGGCGCAGCACCCGCGCCAGCCGCACCTCGCCGAACTGGCGGATCGGGTCGACGTTCGGCAGGTGCAGCTCCACCGGCGGGTGATGGAAGGCCACCAGGGCGGGCAACTCACTGCGGCCGGCACCGAGTTCGGCGTCCAGCCAGTCCAGTGTGCGCTCGTCCAGCAGGCCGTCGTCCCGACCGGGCACGGAGGAGTCGAGCATCAGCACGTCGGCGCCCGGCAGCCGGTGCAGCCGGTTGACCGGCTCCTCCCCCGGCGCCTCGCCCAGCAGCACCTCCCGGTACGGCGAGCGGCGGTCGTGGTTGCCGGGGCAGGTGAGCACCGGGTGCCGGGAGGCGAGCACCTCGACGACCTCCCGGTACTCCTCCGGGAGGCCGTGGTCGGCGAGGTCGCCGGTGACCAGCACCGCGTCCAGCGGACCGGGCAGGGCGTCGAGGTACGCCATCACCTGCTCGGCCCGCCGCCTGGCGCGCTTGCCGCCGTCCCGGCCGTGGACCTGGCCGAGGTGGATGTCACTGAGGTGCGCGATCGTCAGCATGCCCGTCACGCTAGTCAGTTCACCGCCGTACGGGAACCGCTCGCCCCTGCCCGGGAGCCTCCGGCCCCCGCACGGCAACCGCCCGCCCGTAGGGGATCCGTCACGGCTGGGCGGGAACCTCCGCGGGGCGCTTGAACATCCGGGTGGCGGTGATCTCGCCGTGGATGGCCGGGCCGTCCGGGTCCGGTGCGGCCGGCAGGCCCGGGCGCAGGTGCTCCTCCACCGAGATGTACTTGAGGCCGGCGCGCAGGTCGGCGTCGTTGCGCAGGCGGATCACCAGCGGGAACTCGGCGAGCGCGGTGGTGTCGAACAGGCCGGTGGTGTAGATGAGCTGGACGCCGAGCGCGTCCGCCACGGCCCGCTGGAGCTCCAGCAGGTAGGTGGCGTTGGCGCGGCCGATCGGGTTGTCCAGGAACAGCGTGCCGGCGTGCCGCAGCTGGGACTGGCCGCGGTCGTTGGCGCGCAGCGCGGCCATGGTGCAGTAGAGCGCGATGGCCGCGGTGAGCAGCTGGCCGCCGGAGAAGACGTCGGACATCTGGCCGACGCCGACCCGCTCGGCGCGCAGCACCGCGTCGGGCTTGAGGATCTCGACGCTGACACCCTTGGGCCCGATCGCCGCGGCGACCCCGCGCAGCAGCAGGGACATGCCGTCGCGGCGCAGGTCGCTGTTCTTCTTGACGGCGGCCCGGGTGGCCTCGTCGATGACCTCGCCCAGGCGCTCGACCAGGGTGGCGTGGTCCGGGTCCTCGAAGCGGATCCGGAGGAACTCCTGGCCGGACCACTCCCCCAGGCCCTCGGGCAGCCGGGACAGCCGCTGGGCGGCGCGCAGGGTGGTGAGCGAGGACTCGACCAGGCCGCGCAGCCGGTCCACGATCGAGCCGCGGTTCTTCTCCAGCTGGGCGAGCTCGTCGGTGAGCACCCGCAGCCGGGGCGCGAAGGCGGCGGCCCAGGCGGCGGCGTGCTCGGGCAGCGCGGAGGCGGGCAGTTCGCGGATCTGTTGGCGGGCGGGGGTGCGGACGGCCTCGTAGCGGGCCGCGTTGGCGTGCCGGACCAGGGCGTCGGAGGCGTCGCGGACGGCGAGTTCGGAGGAGGACAGCTCGCCGGCGGCGGTGCGCAGGGAGCGGCGGGCCTCGGTGGCGCCGTTGCGGGCCTCGGCCAGCGAGCCCAGGTACGGCTCGACCGGGTCGTCCGGGTCCTCCTGGTGGTCGCGCAGGCCGTCGCGCAGCTGGCCGGCCAGCTCGTCGAAGTCGGCGGCGGCGGACTGGGCGGTGTCGAAGGTGCGCTGGAGGTCGGCGTGGGCGGTGCGGGCGGCCTCCAGGGCCTCGCGGCGCTCGGCGAGGCGGCTGGTGGCGGTGCGCAGCAGGGCCTGGGCGTGCTCCGGGTCGGTGGGGACGAGGTCCTCGGGCAGCTCGGTGTGCGCCTCGCCGTCGGCGGGGGCGGAGCGCTCGGCCTCGCCGCGCAGGCGGCCGAGCTGCTCGCTGGCGGTGGCGGAGCGGGCCTCGATGGTGGCGACCAGTTCCTCGGCGCGGGCGGCGGCGGCCTGGCGGGCCGGGCCGTCGGCGCCGTCGGGGCTGCCGAGGAGTTCCTCGGCGCGGGTGCGCACCTTGTTGGTGAGGCGGTCGAGTTCGGCCGCGGCGGCGGCCTCGTCGCCCTCGGCGCGGGCCTGTTCGGCGCGCAGGTCGGCGCCGACGCCGACCTTCTCGTACAGCTGGGAGGCGGCGCGGTAGGCCTCGCGCAGGGCGGGAAGCGCGACGGGGGTGGTCTCGGCGGGCTCGTCGGCCTGCTCGGCGGCGGGGATCTCGGCGCGTTCGGCGCGCAGCGCGCGGGCCGTGCGGCGGGCGTCGTCGGCGGCGCGCTGGGCGGCGCGGCGGTCCTCGTCGCAGGTGCGGGCGCGTTCGGCGCACAGCGCCTGGCGGCGGTCGCACTCGGTGGCGTCCTCGGTGAGTTCGCGCTGGCGGCGGGCCCAGTTGCCGCGCTCGCGCAGCCGGAACGCGAGGCCGGAGAGGGCGTCGGCGCGGCGGCGGGCGCGCTGGGCGGCCTCGCGGTGCTCCTCGTGGGCGGAGGCGGCCGCGGCGTGGTCGGTCTCGGCCTCGTCGTGGTCGGCGCGCAGGGTGGCCAGGGCGGCGGCGGCCTGCTCGGCGTGCTCGCGGGCGGCCTCGGCGGCGGCGGCGAGTTCGGCGAGGGTGCCGGGCGGGCAGCTGGCGTGCCAGGAGGCGAGGCGGGCGGCGAGGGCTCGGTCGGCGCCGAGGCGGCCGGCCAGTTCGCGGATGTGCTCCTCGCGGGCGCTCGCCCGGGCGCGCAGTTCGCGGCGCTCGCCGTCGGCGGCGGACTCGTCGTGCATGGCCGGGTTCGGCGGCACCAGGAAGAACGCGGGCTGGTCGGTGATCGGGGCGATCAGCGAGGCGGCTGCGCCGACGGCCACGGTGGAGCGCGGCAGCAGGGCGGCGGCCTGCAGGGCCTCGCGGGCGCGCTCCAGCGAGGACGGGTCGGTGACGACGACGCCGTCGACCAGTTCCGGGCGGGCGGCGAGGATCGCCTCGTGGTCGGCCGGGTCGACGGACTGGGCGAGGTAGCGCCAGCCGGGTAGGGCCGGGATGCCGTGCTCGGCGAGGTACTCGACGGTGGCGAGCACGTCCGGGCCGGGCGGCAGCAGGCCGCCGTCGCCGAGGGCGGCGAGGATGCGGGAGTCGTCGGCGGCGGCCGTACGGAGGTCGAACAGGGTGCGTTCGGCGGTGGCGATGGACTCGTCGAGCAGTTCGCGCAGGTACTCGGCGTTGCGGTCGAGCAGGGCGGGGGTGAGGAAGCCGGCGTCCTCCTCGGCGCCCTCCTGGTAGGGGGTGAGGGAGAGCAGGTCGGCGAGGCGCTGCTCGGTGGCGAGCAGGGCGGCGGTGCGCTGCTCGGCGGCGAGGGCGCGGGCGGCGTCCTTGCGGGCGTCGCCCGCCCGCTCGGCGGCGAGTTCGGCGCGCGAGGTGGCGGCCGCGGCCTCGCGCAGCCGGGCGGCGGCGGCCTCGGCGGCGGCGCGGGCCTGGGCGAGTCCGGCGGCGGCGGCCTTCTCGACGTCGGCGGCGTGCAGTGCGGCGCGGGCCGGGTCCACGTCGCCGTCGGCGTCGATGAAGCCGGCCGAGACGGCGGCCTCGGTCTCCTGCTCGACCTCGGCGAGGCGCTGGCGCAGGTGCTCGGCCTCGCTGCGGGCCTTCTGGGCCGCGGTGGCGGCCTCGGTGGCGTCGGACTGCGCCTTGCCGCCCTCCTCCTGGAGTTCGCCGGCGCGTTCCTCCTCGGTGTCGGCGCGGGACTCGGCGGCCGCGGCGGCGGCCTCCAGGGCGCGGGCCAGGGCGGTGGCGGCGCGGGCCCGGGCGGCGAGCGCGGGGGCGGCGTCCAGCTCGGCCTCGCGGATGGCGGCGGCGACCCGGGCGACCCGGTCGGCGGCGGCGCGCTGGCGCAGCACCGCCTCGGCCGCCTGCCAGGCGGAGTGCAGGGTGCGGGCGTCGATGAGTTCGCGGCGCAGCGCGGCGGCCTCGGCGGTGGCCGCGGTGAGGCTCAACGTGGCGTGCCGGTGGGTGAGTTCGTCGGTGATCAGGCTGTGCCGGGTGCGGTCGGCCTCGGCCGCGGTGACGGCGCTCGCGGCGGCGGCGACCTCGATGGCGAGGTCCTGGGCGCGGTCGCGTTCGGCGGTGGCGCGGGAGGCGAGGGCGTGGGCGAGGCGGCGGGTGCGGCGCTCGGCGGTGCGGTGGGCCTCGCGGACGGTCTCGCGGGCGGTGGTGGCCTCGACGATGCGCTCCAGCAGGTCCAACGACCCTGCGGTGAAGTCGCGTTCGGCGGTGAGTTCGGCGCGGCGGCCGAGCTTGGCGGCGAAGCCGTGCACGAGGTCGGCGAGGCCGTCGGTGTCCCGGGTGTCGGTGACGGCGCGCAGCAGGAGGTCGGTGAAGTCGCTGTCGTGCTTGACCGCGAAGAGGCCGGCCGCCTCGCCCTCGTCGGCGTTCATCTCGCGCTGGTAGCGGAAGAGTTCGGGGTCGAGGCCGAGTTCGCCGAGGTGTTCGGTCCAGCGGTCGTGGCCGTCCTCGAAGACCAGGTCGAGGTGGGGGTGGGCCTTGCCGGCCTCGGTGAGGGCGTCGCGGAAGCCCTTCATGGTGCGGCGGCGGCCGCGGGCCTTCTGGTCGCCGGCCAGGCTGACCCGTTCGGCGACCGGCAGCGAGTCGAGGGTGAGGCCGGGGCCGGGGCGGAAGGAGTACCAGGTCTCGGCGAACTTGCGCGGGTCGGAGGAGACCTGGCGGCCGCGCCACTCGCTGACCTTGCCGACCACGATCAGCTCGCCGGTGACGGTGTGCTGCCACTCCAGGGCGACGTGGCCGCAGTCGTCGGCGAGCAGGAACTTGCGCAGCACTCCGGAGCTGGCGCCGCCGAGGGTGTTGCGGTGGCCGGGGAGCATGACCGAGAAGATCAGCTTGAGCAGGACGGACTTGCCGCCGCCGTTCTCCAGGAAGAGCACGCCGGCCGGGGCGGGGCGGCGGACCGGGCCGTCGGTGTCCTCGCCGAACAGGCCGATCTGCTGCGGGGCGGGGTCGGCGACCGGCTCTCCGACGCCGCGCAGGTCGAGCACCGTGTCGGCGTAGCGGGCGCCGGCCGGTCCGATCGAGTAGAGGCGGACCCGGTTGAGCTCGTACATGGGCGGCGGTTCTCCGTGGCTTGCGTGGCGTGAGGGATGGGCGGCGGGCCGGATCGGGGCGGGTGGGCCGCGGCCGGCGCGGTGGGCTCGGAGCGGGTGGACTCGGAGCGCCGGGGCTCAGAGCGAGTGGAACGGCAGCCCCGCGTCGGCGACCAGTTCGTCGCCGGTGTCCGGCGGCAGCAGGCTGGCGGTGCCGTCGGAGACCGGGACGATGCCGAGGTCGAGCAGTTCGGCCATGGCCGCGCTGCCCGCCAGGTCGCGCACCTGGAGCTGGTAGCGGGCGGTGGTGCGGTAGGTGCCGCCGGAGTCGTCGGACACCTTCTGGAGGAAGCCGGAGTCGACCAGGAACAGCACGGCCTTGGCGACGATCCCGATGGTGGAGCCGGAGAGCCGGCGGGCGTCCTTGGTGGCGCCGGTGGCGGTGCGCCGGGCCCACACCCGCCAGGCGGCCTCCAGGCCGGGGGCGTCGGAGGCCGGGTCGGTGTTGGCGCCCTCGGCGTCGGCCTGTTCCTCGAGGCGGCGGCAGGCCTGGCGGACGAAGGAGTCGACGCCGTTGACGGTGATCCGGCCGAGGTAGCCGTCGTCGGCGAGGTCCTCGGGGCGGGGGAAGGCCATCGCGGCGACGGCCAGGTGGGCGAGGCCGTGCAGGAAGCGGTCGGTGGACTCGGAGGCGGCGCGGCGCGAGTAGTCGCCCAGCCGGACGGCGAACAGCGAGTCCTCGGCGGCGGCCACGGCCATGCCGGCCCGCGGGGAGACCTCCAGGACGACCAGGCCCATGCCGGTGGCGATGGCGTCGGCGAGCCGGGCGAACGGCGGGTCCTCGCGGTGGCGGCGGACCAGTTCGGCGTACTCGGCGTCCCGGGCGGGCAGCAGCTTGGCCTGGAGGCCGAAGGAGACCAGCCGGGCGGCGTCCGCGACGTCGGCCGGGGTGATCGGCGCGGGGGCCGCGGGTTCGCTCTCGGCCGCCCAGGACGTGTCGTGGTGGGTCGTCACGGGCGGTGCTCCTCGGGGGTGGCGCGGTGGTTACGGTTCGTCAAGGTCGGTTCCGGCGAGGGTCGGTTGCGGCGGGGTCGTCGCGGCGGGATCGCTTCCGGCGGGGCCGGTTCCGGCGGGGTGCGGCCCGGCCGGTCAGCCGGCGTCCTTGCGGTCGGCGGCCATGCCGGCCGCGTCGAGCAGGGCGCTGCCGACGATCAGGTCGGCGCCGCCGAACTCCGGGTCGCGCAGCGGGGTGCCGTCGTCCACGGCGAACAGCAGCCGCTCCTCGCCCTGGCGGTAGGCGGTGCCGACCGGCGGGCTGGCCGCGTGCACGGCGAGCAGGGCGACCAGGTAGGGCAGGTCCGGGTCCTGCTTGCGGGCGTCGGCGAGCAGGCCGGAGAGCCGGCGGGGGGCGTCCGGGGGCAGGTCGAGCAGGACCATCGCGGACTCCAGCTGGGCCTCGGAGAACCGGCTGTCGTCCGGGGTGGCGACCAGGTCGGGGTCGGGCAGCTCGGCGCCGAGGTGCTCGCGCTCGACCGGCGGGGTGAGCAGCAGGTCGACCAGGTCGGCGACCCGGACCGAGACCGGGGTGCGCAGGCCGGCGCCGCGGGCGAAGAAGGCGCCGGTGGGGCGGACGGCCTGCTCTATCGGCAGCCGCAGCACGGGGGCGAGCAGCTGCCCGTAGAGGTCGATGCCGCTGCGGGCGCCGGGGGTGGCGAAGGCCTGCCGGTCCTGCTCGGCGCGGAACAGCGGGCCGGCCTCCAGCAGGCGGGTCTGGAGCTGGGTGTGGCGGCGGATGCAGTCCTTGACGATGTCGACCAGCTCGGCGGCGCGGCGCTTGTGCTCCGGGTCCTCGGCCTCGTCGCGGGCCTTGCGGATGTTGGTGAGAATCGCGTTCTCGTGCCGGTAGCGGTCCGCGATGTGGTCCAGCGCCTCCTCGATGAGGTCGGGGATGGCGCGCATCCAGTCGACCGCGCGGACGTTGCGGCGGGTGGCGTCCAGGGCCCGGCGCAGCGTCTCGGCGTACTGGACGGTGCGGTAGCGGGCCTGCTCGGCGGCGAGCTGGGCGTCGGCCAGGCGGCCGCGGCGGATCAGCACCTCCAGCTTGACCTCCGCGGCGATCTGGGCCGAGGTGACGTCGGTGTCGAGCGCGCCGACCAGGACGTTGACCGCCTCGTCGGTGGTGCGCAGGTAGACGCCGCCGTCGGGACCGGGGACCTCCTCGATCAGCTTGAAGTCGTAGTCGCGGCGGATGTACTCGCCGTCCGCGCCGAAGGTGCCGTAGACGGCGCGGAAGCCGCGGTCCACGCTGCCGACGTTGATCATCGACTCCAGCACCCAGCGGGCGACCCGCTCGTGCTCGGTGGCGGGGCGGTCCACGGCCTGGGCGGCGACCCTGGGCAGCAGCCGGGCGAGCACTATCTCGCGGTCGGCCCCGGTGTCGAAGTCCATGTTCAGGGTGACCAGGTCGATCGCGGCGAGGCCGACCTCGGCCATCGCGTAGCCGCCGTACTCGCCGGCCAGGTTGACCTTGCGGTTGTCCAGGTCGTGCAGCGGGGCGGTGCAGGCCAGCGCCTTGAGCCGGCGGGCCAGGCCCTCGTCGGCGGCGGGGCCCGGCGCGGGGCGCGCGGCGGCGGCCGGGCCGGCGGGCGGGCGGAGGCCGGGCTCGATGGGCGGGTCTGCGATGGCGGTCACGGGGGACAAGATTAGAGGTTCGCACCGACATCGACCGAAACGGACCTTGCGGGCGGGCGGAGCAGCAGGTGGGCGGCGGTGCGGGTGACCGATTCGGAACGTCGTTCCGACGGAATTCCGCCATTCCCGAACTCGTATTCGAGAAAACCGTGAGGGCGGCGCGTTGGTTCGGTGATGATCGACCTATGATCACCCGACTGGCCAAAGCGAGCCTCGCCGCCGCGCTGTCCGTGACCACCCTCGCCACCGGCGCCGTCCTCGCCACCGGCGCGACCGCAACCGCCGCCCCGGCCGACGCCCCGTCGGCCTCCGCCCAGCACGTGACCGTGTCACAGGGCGGGAACTACCCCGGCGGCTTCTTCACCACCGGCAACATGTCGGTGAGCTGGACCACGTCCGGCACCGCGGACCTGACCGGGCCGACGCACATCACCCTCGACCTGCCGCCGGGTGTCACCACCGACGGAGCGATGTTCTTCCCCACGCCGCCGGACTACACCTTCACCACGGCCCTCTCCCCCGACCACCGCCACCTGGAGGCCGTGTTCACCGCCACCCGGGCGCCCGGCAGCTACAACTTCATGAAGCTCAACCTGGCCACCACGCCCGGCGTGCCGATCGCCGGCGCGATCACCGCGACGGTCGCCAACCCGAACGACACCGACCCGACCGGACACATCTCCGGCTACGACCTCGTCAGCAAGAGCTACCTGCCGGCGACCGTCCAGGCCGCTCCGGCCGTCACCGGCCTCGACACCGCCACCGGCCCGGCCGCGGGCGGCACCGCGGTGACCGTCAGCGGCAGCAACCTGGCCAACGGCATGGTGCTGGTCGGCGGCCTCCCGGCGCCCGGCCGCTGCACCGACACCGCCTGCACGGTGACCACGCCCGCGGGCTCGGGCAGCGCCCCGGTCAGCGTGGTCACGCCCGGCGGCACGGCCGCGGCGCCCACCGCCTTCGACTACACCGGCACCCCGCCGACCCCGGCCGCGCCGGTGATCAGCAGCCTGTCCCCCGCCTCCGGCCCGGCCGCCGGGGGCACCCGGGTGGTCGTGTCCGGCAGCGACCTGGCGTACGGGACGGTGGCCTTCGGCGGGGTTCCCGCCACCCACGTCTCCTGCGGCGCGTCCGCCTGCACGGCCACGGCTCCGGCGGGCGCCCAGCCAGGGCCGGTGGGCATCACCGTCACCACGGCCGGCGGGACCAGCGCGCCGGCGGCGTACACCTACACGGCGTAGCGGCCGTCCGCACGCCGCGCGCTGCGTGCCACCCCCACCGGTGCCCGGGTTCCCAGAACCCGGGCACCCGAGCGGTGCGTTCCGGACCGCCGGCCCCTTCAAAAGGCAAGTTGAACACGTTCAAAAGATGGGTCTAGAGTCGGTTCCGCGCAGGCGGCACAAGGCTCCGTCTGCACTTCGGCATGCTCGGCATGGAGGTGTGCGAGATGGACGACGACCCGGCGGTCATCCTTCGCAAGGTCCGGCGGTGGCTCTGGTCCTTCCTGGTCTGCCTGGTGCTCAGCGGTCTCACCGCGTTCCCCCTGGAGACCGAGACCCGCTGGCTGGTCGACTTCGCCTCCGGCCCGGCCGCCCCGCTGGGCGACCGCGTCCCCGCCGCCACGGCCTGGCTGGAGCGGGTCCACACCGGCCTCGCCGAGACCAACGAGCACTACCCCTTCCTCGCCTACGGCACCGACTGGCTGGCCTTCGCCCACCTGGTGATCGCCGCCGCCTTCTGGGGCCCGCTCAGGGACCCGGTCCGCAACATCTGGGTGATCCGCTGGGCCGTGCTCGCCTGCGGAGCCGTCATCCCGCTGGCGCTGGTCTGCGGTCCGCTGCGCGGGATTCCGGTGGCATGGCGATTCATCGACATGTCGTTCGGAGTCTTCGGCGTCATACCGCTGCTGATCGTGCTGCGGGCGCTGCGTCCGCTGGAGCGCGCGTCCCGGGAACCGGCGCCCGCGCGCTGACGCGAGCCGGGCCCCGGCCGCGCACCACCCCCCGCGGCGCCGCCCGGGGGCGTGCACTCCCGGGCACGCGCCGCGGCGCCCGCGGGGCTCCGGGTCACCGGCAACGGCCTTCATCCGCAGGCCCTACCATCTGGCTCAACAGCTGCTGGGAGGCGGACGGGCGTGGCCGATGCGGTGATCGATCTCAATGCGGACCTCGGCGAGGGGTTCGGACGCTGGACCCTGACCGACGACGAGGCCCTGCTGTCCGTGGTGACCAGCGCCAACGTCGCCTGCGGGTTCCACGCCGGGGACCCGTCGACGATGCGGCGGGTCTGCGCGCTCGCGGCCGAGCGCGGCGTCCGGATCGGAGCCCAGGTCTCCTACCGCGACCTGGCCGGCTTCGGCCGCCGCGCCATGGACGTGCCCCCGGAGGAGCTCGCCGACGAGATCGCGTACCAGATCGGCGCCCTCCAGGTGTTCGCCCGCGCGGCCGGCTCCAAGGTCTCCTACGTCAAACCGCACGGCGCCCTCTACAACCGGGTGGTCGGCGACTCCGAGCAGGCCGAGGCCGTGGTAGCCGGCGTGCTGCGGGCGGGCGCGGTCTGCGACGGACCGCTGCCCGTACTGGGCCTGCCGGACTCGCTGCTGCTGGAGGTGGCCGAGGGCGTCGGCCTACCGGTGGTCGCCGAGGCCTTCGCCGACCGCGCGTACACCCGCACCGGCGCCCTCGTACCGCGCCGTGAGCCGGACGCGGTGGTGCACGACCCCGAGTCGGTCATCACCCGCGCCGTCGGCATCGCCCGGGACGGCATGGTGGAGGCCTCCGGCGGCGAGCGGATCCCCGTCGAGGCCCGCTCGCTCTGCGTCCACGGCGACACCCCCGGGGCCGCCCAGCTCGCCTGGCGGATCCGCGGCGCCCTGGCCTCCGCCGGGGTCCGGGTGGAGGCCTTCACGTGACGGTCCGGGCGGTGCACCGGGTCGGCGAGCGGGCCCTGCTGGTCGAACTGCCCGGGGCCGCCGAGGTGGCGGCGCTGTACGGCTGGCTGAGCGAGCGCCGGGAGGCGGGGGCGCTCGGCACGGTCGAGGAGCTGGTGCCGGCCGCGCGCACCCTGCTGCTGGACGGCGTCGCGGACGTCGACGCGGTGGCGGCGCTGCTGCGCAGCGCCCGTCCGACGGCGGCCGGGGCGGTGCCCGGGCCGCTGGTGGAGGTCCCGACCGTGTACGACGGCGCCGACCTGGCCGAGGTCGCCGCGCTGTGGGGGGTGTCCGAGGAGGCCGCCGTCCGGATCCACACCGGACCCGAGTACGTCGTCGCTTTCTGCGGCTTCGCCCCGGGTTTCGGGTACCTCACCGGTCTCCCCGCGCGGTACGAGGTGCCGCGCCGGGCCACCCCGCGCAGCTCCGTCCCGGCCGGCTCCGTCGCCCTGGCCGGCCCGTACACCGGCGTCTACCCGCATCCCTCCCCCGGCGGCTGGCAGCTGATCGGCCGCACGGCGCTCACCCTCTGGGACGCCGACCGGGATCCGCCGGCCCCGCTGGCCCCGGGCACCAGGGTCCGCTTCACGGTGGAACGGGCGTAGGGCGTGTCCGACCGTTCCCGCCGGGCGTGCGACGCCACTGGTCGGAGAGGCCCTGAGGGGAGCCGGAGTTGAACGAGCTGGTGGTGGAACGGCCCGGGCCGCTGACCACGGTCCAGGACCTCGGGCGGCGCGGGGTCGCCCACCTCGGGGTGCCGAGGGCCGGGGCGCTGGACGAACCGGCGCTGCGGGCGGCCAACCGACTGGTGGGCAACGACGCCGGGGCGGCCGGGCTGGAGAGCACGCTCGGCGGGGTCGCGCTGCGGGCCGTCGGGACGGTGCTGGTCGCCGTCACCGGCGCGCCCTCGCCCGTACGGGTGGACGGGCGGCCGGCCGCCTGGGGCGCGCCGGTCGTGGTGCCGGCCGGGTCCGTGCTGGAGGTGGGGGCGGCGACGGCCGGGGTGCGCGGCTACCTGGCGGTGGCGGGCGGGATCGCCGTGCCGCCGGTGCTCGGCAGCCGCTCGGCGGACCTGCTCTCCGGGCTCGGGCCGGCCCCGCTCGCCGCCGGGGACCGGCTGCCGGTCGGCACCCCGCCGCCGTACCGGGCCCGGCCCGAGCTGGTGCCGCTGCCCGCTCCCCCGGCCGAGCTGGTGCTGCGGCTGCGACTCGGACCGCGCACGGACTGGTTCACCCCGGAGGCGCTGGCCCGCCTCGGCCGCGACCGGTACCTGGTCTCGCCGACCGGCAACCGGATCGGGCTGCGCACCGTGGGCCCGCCGGTCGCCCGCGCCCGGTACGGTGAACTGCCCAGCGAGGGCATGGTGTTGGGCGCGGTGCAGATCCCGCCGGACGGGCAGCCGGTGGTGTTCCTGGCCGACCACCCGACCACCGGCGGCTACCCGGTGGTCGGCGTCGTGCCGACCGGCGACCTCGCGGCCGCCGCACAGGCCCGGCCGGGGACGCCGGTGCGCTTCGTGCCCCTGCGGGAGCGCTGAGCGGGAACGCCGAACGACGCGAAGGCTCCGCGCTCAGCGCCCCGACAACACCTCGGCGACGACCCGTCGGCCCGGGTCCAGTCGCGCCGCGCCCTCCTCGACCGCCCAGACCGCGTTCTGCAGCACCCGTGCGAGCGTCCAGGCCGCCGCCACCCCTCGGTCCAGCTCCAGCACCTCCGTGAGCAGGTCGAAGCGCCGCCGCAGCGCCCGGGCCGGGTCCCCGGTGGCCACCAGGTCCGCCCATCGGTTGCGCAGCGCCGGGAGCAGCTCGAAGCCCGGGTGGCCGGCCAGCGGCTTGGGGTCGATGGCCAGCCAGGGCGCCCGGCCGCTGCCCGGGAGCGGGGCCAGCACATTGCCGTAGTGCAGGTCCCAGTGCAGCAGCCGGTCGCCGGGGTCGGCGCAGACCTCGCACAGGGCGGCCGCGCAGTCGGCGAGCAGGCGCCGCTCCGCCGGGTCGGCGAGGGCGGCGACGGCCGCCGGGGCGCGGTCCAGCAGGTCACTCGCCGTACCCGCCAAGGTCCTTAGCCCGGACGGAGCCCGATGCTGCGTCAACTCCCTGAGCAGTCCGGCGATCACGGCCAGCGCCGCGAGATCGTCGGGCAGAGCGAGCAGCGAGCGCGCCGGGTCCAGCCGCTCCAACAACAGGGAGCCGGTGGCCGGTTCGTGGTCGAGCAGCCGGACGGCGCCGCGGCCGTCCCAGGTCCGCAGCGCGAGCGGTTCACCCACCGTCTCCTCGTCGACGGGCTGGAGCTTGAGCACGGCCGGCGACCCGTCGACGCGAAGGACCGGCAGCACCAGCCCGACCACGCCGTGCGCGACCGGGCCGTCCGGGCGCAGCTCCCAGCGGTCGAGCAACTCCTCGGCCAGAGCAGGCAGTCGGGCCACCCAGGCACGTCCCTCGACGCCGAGGAACTCCTCCAGGGACGCGGCCAGCGCGGGCGGCACCTCGACGGGCATCGGGGCGGGCTCCTCTCGGACGGGTTACCCCAGCCTACGGCGGGCGGGCGGCGGGCCGCCCGCATCGCTCACGTTCGGCCCTCCCGCGCCCGCCCCGCGCTCAGCCCTGCCCGAGCGCGGCGGCCGCGGCGGACGCGAAGCCTTCCGGGTTGTCGAGCATGATGTTGTGTCCGCAGTCCGGCACCGCGACCACCCGTACGCCCGCCGCGCGCAGGGCGTCGGCACCCGCCGGCTCGCCGTCCGCCGCCGGGTGGAGGAAGGTGCGCGGGAGGTCGAGCCCGAGCAGCAGCTCGCGCATGGCCGGCACGGTCGCCCGCGCGAGGTAGCGGGCGCTGCGGTGGAGCGCCTCCGGCCCGGCCAGCCGCATGGTGGACCACCAGAACGGGCCGACCCGCTCGGCGACTTCGTCCCGGCCTCCGGCCAGGAACTCCTCCTCGGTGTAGGCCGCGATGCCGCTGCTGCCGGGGTGGCTCCGGTCGGGGTCGATCCGGTCCAGGTTGGCGTCCACCAGCAGCAGCCGCTCGACCAGCCGCGGGTGCCGCTGGGCGAGGACGATCGCCACCGCCCCGCCCATGCTGTGGCCGACCACCTCGACCCGGTCCGCCCCGGCGGCCGCCACCGCCGCCGCGACCGCGTCCGCGTGCTCCTCCAGCGTGTAGCCGAAGTCCGTCGGCCGGTCGCTGAGGCCGAAGCCCAGCAGGTCCAGCAGCAGTGAGCGCCGACCGGCGAGCAGCGGGTGGGTCGCCGCGGCCGCGAAGTAGGCCGGCGAGCTGGCGCCGAGCCCGTGCAGGTAGAGCCGGGCCGGCTCGGCACCGGGCAGCTCGACCCAGCGGATCCGGTCACCGTTCGGGGTGACGGGGGTTTCGCGCACGCTCGCTCGCTCCTGTTCCAGACGGGTGCCGCCTGTTCCAGGCGGGTGCCGGTCCCTGCGGAGTCCGGCGGACGACCAGGACGATACATCGATGTCGAGGTATAGCGGTAGCGAGATACCCATGCCCCGAGGGAGGGGATCTGAGAAAGTGGCCCCATGCTGAAGCTCGCGATCCTCGGGTTCCTGTACGACCGCCCCCTGCACGGCTACGAGCTGCGCCGCCACCTCGCCGCGCTCACCGGCCACGTCCGCCCGATCAGCGACGGCACGCTCTACCCCGCGATCAAGCGCCTGGAGGCCGACGGCCTGCTGGTCCGCGAGACCGAGCCGGGCAGCGCCGCCGCGCCCCGGCACACCCTGCACCTCACCGAGGCCGGCCGCGCCGCACTGCTCGACCGGCTCCGCGAACCCGAGGCGCTCGACGTCAGCGACGAGAACCGCTGGTTCACCCTGCTCGCCTTCCTGCGGCACCTCGCCGACCCCGCCGCCCAGGCCGCCGTGCTCCGGCGCCGGCTGGCCTTCCTCGCCGAACCGGCCAGCTTCTTCTACGAGGGCGACCGCCCCGTCGGCGCCGAGGAGTTCACCGACCCGTTCCGGCGCGGGCTGCTGCTGGTCGCCCGCGCCACCACCGAGGCCGAACTCGCCTGGCTGCACACGACCCTGGCCGAGCTGGAGGGCGACGGGCGGCCGGACGCACCGTAGACCGGACCCCCGAACACACCGCGACCCGAACACACCGCGACCCGAACGCGGCGGGCGCGCCGGCCGAACGGGCCGCGCCCACAACGCGCCGCGGCCCGCACCGACCGTCGAACGGTCGGCACGGGCCGCAGGGGCGCCCGCTTCTCTCGCTCCGTCAACGCAGAACACATACCCCCTCGGGGTATACAGGACCCCCTTCTCGACGCCCTCTTCCCCCCGCACACCGGTCCGTGTTCCGATGAACGGCATGGCATCTGAGCGACGTGAGGGTTACGACGGAACGGGCGCGGGCCCGATCACCCCGGACGGCTGCGCCGTCGAGGTCTGGAGCCGCCTGCCCGTGGGTGACGCCCCGGACGTGATCGAGGCGGCCGTACCGCCCGGCGCGCGCATCCTCGAACTCGGCTGCGGCGTCGGCCGGATGACGCACCCGCTGGTCGACCGCGGCTTCACCGTGACCGCCGTGGACGAGTCCGCCGACATGCTGGCCCGGGTCCGCTCCGACGTCCGCACGGTGCGCAGCCCGATCGAGGGGCTGGACCTCGGCGAGCACTTCGACGTCGTCATGCTCGCCTCCTTCCTGGTGCACGCCGGTGACGTGACGGTCCGCCGGGGCCTGCTGGAGACCTGCCGCCGGCACGTCACCGAGGACGGCTGCGTGCTGGTGCAGCGCGAGGGCGAGGACTGGCACCTGAACGTGCCGCGGGAGAACTCGATCGGCCCGGACGCCCGGGCCCGGCTGGTCTCGGCCACGCCGGTCGGAGACGGCGTCAACTCGGTCCGCTTCGAGTACGAATTCCCGGACGGAACCTGGTCGCAGACCTTCCTGTCCCGCCCGCTCAGCACCGAGGCCTTCGAAGGGGCGCTCGCGGAGGCCGGTCTGGTGGTCGAGCGCTACCTGACCGCGGACCGCACCTGGGTCCGGGCGCGGCCGGTGCTCTAACGACCGGTGCTCTAGCGACCGGCGTTCCGGCGACCGGCACCCTCCGACGCCCTCCGAGCCCGGCGGTGCACCTGTGCGCAAAGCCGGAACAAAGGGTGAACAAAGAACCGTTACCTTCACCCCGTACCATCAGCCGCGCGCCTGGCTCGCGCGCGGCCCGCGGGCCCGGCGGGTCATGGCGGTCCCGAACGCCCTTCCGACCCGCAAGGACCCGCCCATGCCGCCCCTGCCCCACGCCCGACCGATATCCCCGGCGGGTGCCCGGTGATCGACTGGTTCCACGGGGCCGTCCTCGGCCTGATCCAGGGGCTCACCGAGTTCCTGCCGATCTCCTCCAGCGCCCACCTGCGGGTCTTCTCCGCCCTGTTCGGCTGGGACGACCCGGGGGCGGCGTTCACGGCCGTCACCCAGCTCGGCACCGAGACGGCGGTGCTGATCTACTTCCGCAAGGACATCGCCTCGATCATCAGGACCTGGGTGCTGTCCCTGTTCCGCCCGGCCCTGCGCTCGGACCCGGACGCGCGGATGGGCTGGTTCGTGATCATCGGCACCCTGCCGATCGGCATCCTGGGCAAGCTGTTCCAGGACACCATCGAGACCCACCTGCGCGACCTGCGGATCATCGGCACCACACTGATCGTCTTCGGCCTGATCCTGGCCTTCGCCGACCGCACCCGGGCCGTCCGCCACGCCCGTCCGATCACCGACCTGACTCTGCCGCACGCGGGCGTCTACGGCCTCGCCCAGGCGCTGGCGCTGATCCCGGGCGTGTCCCGCTCCGGCGGCACGATCAGCGCGGGCCTGCTGCTCGGCTACAGCCGGGAGGCCGCGGCCCGCTACTCGTTCCTGCTCGCCATCCCGGCGGTGCTCGCCTCGGGCGCGCTGGAGCTGTTCAAGATCGGCGAGGGCCCGGCCCCGGCCTGGGGACCGACCGTCCTGGCCACCCTGATCGCCTTCGTGGTCGGCTACGCGGCGATCGCCTGGTTCCTGAAGTACATCTCGAACAACAGCTTCATGCCGTTCGTGGTCTACCGGGTGCTGCTCGGCATTCTGATCATCGGGCTGGTCTTCGGCGGCGTGCTGGCTCCGGACGCGGGCGCGGTGAAGTAGGACGAAGCAGAAACCGGGTCGAACCGGAATCCGCTCGGTCCAGGATCGGGCCGAACGAGAACCCGGTTCCAGAAACACGGACCCGCGGAAAGCGAGTGGGCCGGGACACCGACACGGTGTCCCGGCCCACCGAACGTTGAGGACCCGGCCTGTCGACGCGACGACAGGCCCTAACGCCCGAACTCCCGGGCGGCGGTCAGTCGGCCGCGTACGGCGGCGTGGACCTCGGCCTCCTCGGCCGGGTCGGCGGCGAGCCTGCGCAACCGCTCCAGCACACGCGCGTCGCCCGTGGTGGCGACATGGCGCGCGGCGAGCTCACGCGTGGACTCCTCGCAGTCCCAGAGGCACTCGACGGCGGGCCCCTCGGGAAAGTGCACGTCGGTCGCGGCCAGCGCCTGGGCGGCGCGTCGGCGCAGTTCGGAGGAGGCGGCCTCCCCGTAGATGTGGCGCAGGACCGGTACGGCGTCGGCGGCGGCCAGCCGCCCCGCGCCGTCCACCAGCGACCCGAGCCCGGTGCCGCTGACCCCGCGCACGGAGATCCAGCGGCGCAGCCCGGCCACCACCAGCGGCGCGTCGGCCGGTTCGCCGACGTCGGCGAGCAGCTGGACGGCGGCCTCACCGAGCGCGCTGTCGGCGCCGCCGCCGGCCGGGTCGGCCCAGCGGCGGGCGTGTGCCAGCACCTCCGGGCCGCGCATGCGGCCGAGCAGTTCCAGGGCGGCCCGGACGATCCGGTCGTCCACGTCCGCGGCGGCGGCCTCGATCAGCTCGACGGCGGCCGGGTCGCGTTGGTCGACCAGGTAGCGCAGGGCGGCCCGGCGGGCGCCCGGCAGGCCGTCGCGGGCCGCTTCCAGCAGCAGCGGGCGGTCCTCCGGCCGGACCACGGCGGTCAGGCAGCGGGCGGCCGCGGCGGCGCGGCGGTCCACCGCGTCGGGGCCGGACTGCGCGTCGGTGCCGCGGGCGGGCTCCGGGCGGGCGTCGGGCCGGCCCAGGAAGGCGCCCACGCCGAGGCCGCCGAGTTCGCCCTGGTCGGCCCAGGCCAGCACGTCGGCGGTGGACCACCCGGGGGTGACGCCGCTGCGGTTGACCTGGCGCTGCCACAGGTCGAAGGGTGACTGGTCGCTGGCCGCCGCCACTCTGGGGTGGTAGGCCGCCCACAGCCGCCAGGGCCGGGGCTCGTAGGCGTTGCGGATGAACTCGCGCAGCTCGGCGTCGCCCTCGGGGCCCGGCGCGAAGCGGTCGAGCACGGCGGTGCCGAGCAGCAGCAGGCCGCGGTCGTCGTCGCGCAGGGCGAGTTCGTCGAGGGCCCAGGACCAGTTGGCGCCCGTGGCGGCGTACTCGCGCAGCATCAGCAGCGCGTCGCGCCGGCCGTACGCGGCGAGGTGGCCCAGGACGGAAAGGGCGAGGCCGGTGCGGCTCTCGTCGTCGGTGATCAGGTCCTCGGCGGAGTGGAGGTGGTCCTCGATGCCTTCGAGGGGGGCTTCCAGCTCCATGTAGAGGCGCGCGTAGTAGAGGGACCGGCTCTCGACCTGCCAGTCGGCTCGCGGGTCCCTGGTGACGCACTCCTCCAGCGCGGCGATGGCCTCGGCACGATCGGCGGCCAGCGCGTGGAGCTGCCCGTCTCCGCGACCTCTCTGAAGGAGGCCTAGGAGGCTGGCACTGGGTGCTATCACTGGCTCGAACATGAGGTCAGCATCCGTTGCGGCGGTCGTAGTGGCAACGGGATTTCCGTCGCCGGGGTCTCTGGTCGGTACTGCGGTGGGCGCCCGGGCGCCGGAATCACCGAAGGTTACCGCCTCGGGACCCCTTCCGCACACAGGGCGACGGAGGCTCCGGCCACAGTGGCATATGCCAGTGGAACTTTGCCTGCGTTCTGTCCAAATCGCCCACACGGGTGACGACGCTGTGCGACAGTTTCCTCACTGTCCGAACGACCCGCCCGCCGCGGGCCGCACCCGAGCGATGGGCCCGCCATGACCATGCCCCCCTTAGGCGCCACCCGCCCGCCGGGGGCCACCACGGTGGACGGCGCCCCGACGGGCGGGAGCGGCGCGCCGGGCGTCGGCCGCGGCACCGCGGCCGACACGGGGGGCGGCGACGGCACGGATGACACCGACAGCGGAACGGACGGCAGAGTGGACGGCACGGCACAGGAGCCGTCCGGCCCGTACCTCGGCGACGGCGGCGACCACCACGGGATCGACGACGGCCTGCTCGGCTCCGCCGAATGGGACCTGCTGACCGACGGGGTCCGCTGGAGCCAGGAGACGTACCTCCTCCTCGGCTGCGATCCGGCCCGCGGCCCGCTCAGCCTCGACCGGCTGCCCGACCGCCTCCCCGAGGCGGACCGGCCGCTGCTGCGGCGGATGATGACCGACGCCCTGGTGCACGGCCGCCACGCCGCCGGCACCCTGCGGATCCGCCGCCCCGACGGGCGGCACGACGGCGTCGAGTGCGCGGGCGAGCCCGTCCTCGGCACGGACGGCACCGTCATCGCGCTGCACATGCTGCTCCGCCCGGCCCCGCCGGCCTGAGCCGACGCCCCGTCCCGGGCAGCACCCCGGGCACGCACCCCCAGGCAGGCGCCCCCGGAGCCACTCGCTCCCGGGCCCGCACGCCCGGGGCTTCCCCCGCGGCCCGTCAGGTCAACCGCGGCCGGTTCTTGGCGTCCGCCGTCCGCAGCGCACGGCCCAGCTCCTCCCGCAGCTCGTCCACCACCGGCAGCCCCCGGTACTGCGCGGTCAGCCGGTACATCTCGCGCAGCCGGTCCCAGGTCCGGTGCGAGGAGTTCTGGCCGATCAGGTTCATCACCATCTTGGCCTGGAACTGCGCCGCGTCCGGCTCGCCGGTGATCAGGTGCACCGAGGCCAGGGTGATCCGGTCGAACAGCGCCGACCGCAACTGCCCGGTGCCCTCCCGCAGGGTGATCACCCGCTCCGCGTGCCGGCGGGCCTCGGGAGCCGCCCCCGGGTCGTGCTCGGAGAGCGTGCGCAGCACCAGGGCCTGCATGCCGCGCAGTTCCGCCTCGTCGAACACCTGCATCCACGAGGGCGGTGGCTCCGGCGCCTCCTCGCCGAACAGCTCCTCGGCCTCCCCGAGCAGCCGGTAGGTGTCCTGGGAGTGCCCGATCGAGGCGTGCGCCCACGCCTCGACGGTGTTGAGCATGGCGCGCGTTCTGGGCGCCGTCCGCCCACCGGTCGCCTTGGCCGCCGCCATCAGCTCGAGCGCGTCGTCGGCCCGGCCCAGGTGCACCATCTGCCGCGCGGCCCGGGAGATCGCCTCGCCGGCCCTCGGCCGGTCGCCGGCTTCCTTGGCCGCGTCGGCCGCGATCATGAAGTACTTCTGGGCGGTGGGCTCCAGGCCCACGTCGTGCGACATCCAGCCCGCCAGCACCGCCAGGTTGGCCGCGACCAGCCACAACCGCTGCTCCACGGCGGGCTCGTGCCGGTGCGTCAACAGGCCGCCGACCTCGTTCAGTTGACCGACCACCGCCTTGCGCTGCAAGCCGCCGCCGCGGGCCGCGTCCCAGGCCCGGAACACCTGTACCGAGTGCTCCAGCGACTCCACCTCGTCGAGCCCGACCGGGCCCGCGTCGTACACGTCCACCGCCGGGTGCGCTCCGCTCCCGGTGACCACCTGTCGTGGCCCGGGGACGGAGGCCGCGTACGCGACCGCGTCCCCGGACAACCAGCCCTTCAGCGAGTCGGCGATGACCGCCCCGGCCGTGAGCGCCGCTCCGGCACCCACCAATCCACGTCGGTTCAGCATGAGGTCCATTCCCGTGAACTCGGTGAGGACCGCGGCTGTTCGATCCGGCGACCATGGCACTGCTGCGGACGCGTCCGCCCCGGACCTGGTGGGCCGGTGTCGTTCCAGACCGAGGTCCTCAGTGGTGACGACACGGCCGAGCCGCTCCGTGAACACGGCCGCCAGCACCCTCGGCACCGGATCGCGCGGGATCTCCCCCTGCTCGATCCAACGCCGTACCCTCGACGTGTCGGTGGACAGCTGCAGCTGCCCCATCGCGGCACCCCGACGGTTGACCAGCCGCGCCAGCTCGCCCTTCGACCATCCGGTCAGGACGAACAGATCGGCCAGTCGGGTGTTGGGTTCCCTACTCAACGAAGCCCCCAGGTTCCTCGGCTGATCCGAGGCTAGAGGCTCCGGCGAGCACCGGGCGAGCATTCGCCACCGTTCGCCAGGGCCCGCCAGACTACAAAGCCAGTGCCCGACGGGTGTGTTGTAGGGGTGCGCCACCTCGCCCCCCGGGTCGGGCGGCGTCCCACCAGCGTCGGGACTGTCCCCCGACGGTGGTACGGGGCGCTCCCGGTCCTCACCCGAGGGGGTGGCGCGGCCGGGTGGCGCGGGAGCGCCGGGCACGGCCACGGCAGTCCGGCCGACCGCATTCCCCAGGGTGCGGACGGCCGGAACAACACCGCCGAACAGGGGTTCCCACCCCGCGTCCGTGCCCGGCGCCCGCGCACCACCCACCCCACCGCACGACGTACGCGTGAAGCACCGCACCCCACGACGTACCGCACCACCCGCAGGGCCGCCGTCACGCCAGGAAGCACACGGCACCGGCCCTCCCCCGCCCCCGCGGGGCAGCACCCGCCGACGGACCGGAAGGGACCACCCTCACCCCATGTACTCCTCAGCGACGACCCCCACGCCCGCCGCGGCCCGCCCCGCGCTGCGCCCCCCCGCCGCAGCCGTCGGCCGCACCGGCCCCAGGGCGGTGCCCCCGGCGAGCCGCCCCTCGGCTCCGCGCGGCACCGAGGGCCGGGCCACGGACACCCGGGTCGTCCCGACCGGCCGTACGGCGCTGGGCCCCGCCGGCCGCACCGCGCTGGGCCTGCGCGGCCCCGACACGGGCATGCCGGCCGGTGGCCGGATGCCGCTGGCCCGGCAGGCCGACGGCCAGGTGCTGCGGGCCCGGCGGCCCGTCCAGCCCGGCGGCCCGGAGCGGATCGACCCCTCGGCGCTCCAGACCCCGGCCGTCCGGGCGGCGCTCGCCAGTGTCGCGCGGATATGTCCCGCGTTCACCCCGCGCCAGGTCCTGCGCGAGGGCAGCCGCCACATCCTGGTGGCGGGCACCATCGGGCGGGCCCCGGTGGTCGCCAAGTGCCTGGCGCCGCAGGCGGTGCGGAGTGAGTACTTCGAGCAGCTGGTGGCCGACTTCCACCACGAGGTGGCGGTCTACCGGGCGTTCGTCCGGCACCGCCCGCCGGTGCGGCTGCCCCGGCTGGTGGCGGCCGACCACGACCGGTGCGTGCTGGTCATGGAGCGCGTCCCGGGGCGCCCGGCGGCCCGCGAGCGCCACCCGGTCAACGCGCCGACCCCGGGCGAGGTGCGGGCACTGCTCACCGCGGTCCGCACGCTCAACCTGTGGCGGCCGCCGACCGACGTCTTCCAGCCGCGCCTGGACTACCAGTTGGAGATCGCCCGCTACCACTCGGTGGGCCAGCTCACCGACCGGGACGCCGGCGACCTGCGCGGCCTGCTGCACGGCCTCGGCAACACCCCGCTCCAGCTCTGCCACGGCGACGCCCTGCTCAGCAACATGCTGCTGGCGCCGTCAGGACCGGTGCTGGTCGACTGGGAGCAGGCCGGCTGGTACCTGCCCGGCTACGACTTGGCGGTGCTCTGGAGCGTCCTGTCCGGGGACACCGCGGCGCGGCGCCAGATCAGCCAACTCGCCCAGAGCGGCGGCACGATGGCCCGGGACGCCTTCCTGGTGAACCTGGTGCTGGTGCTGATGCGGGAGATCCGGCTGTACGACGTGCCGGGCGCAGGCGAGGAGCAGCGGATCATGATCCGCCGGCTCTACGACGACGCGGCGCTCGCCCGCCGCGCCGTCCGCGCCGCGGTCGGGACCCGCTGAGCCGCGGGGGTCCGACGACGGGCCCGCGGCTCAGGGCCTCACGGCCGGGCGCCCCGTTCCAGGGCGGCCCGGCCGGCGGCCTCCAGCACGGTCTCGTCCGGTGCCAGGTGCACCCGGCTGCTGAGCACGTCCCGCAGGTAGCGCTCCAGCGGGTGGCGCCGGCTCAGGCCGGGGCTGCCGGTGAGGGCGACGGCCTGCTGGACCACCGCCGTCGCGGCCCGGGTGGCCAGCAGCTGGGCCGGTCCGGTGCGGGCGACGGCCTCCGGCTCACCCAGGTCCACCCGGGGGGCCAGGCCCTCGACCAGTTCCTCGGCACCGATCAGCTGGGCCTCGATCTCGCCGAGGGCGGTCCGGTAGCGGGGCAGGGTGCCGAGCGGCTCGGTCAGGTTGGCCGGGGTGCGCTGGCTGAGGAAGCGGACGAGCCAGGCCTCGGCGGCCCGGGCGACGCCGATCGCCACCGCGGAGAGGGCCAGGTCGTGCCAGGCGCGGGAGAGTTCGGCCTCGGAGGGCTCGGAGGCCCGGGACGATTCGGAGGCCCGGGGCGATTCGGCCCCGGAGTCGGCTCCCTGACGGCCCGTCCGACGACCGGCCGTCAGGCCGAGCGCGAGGTCGCCCGGCACCCGGACCTCGTCCAGCACGACGTCGTGACTGGCGCTGGCCCGCAGGCCGAGCTGGTCCCAGGTCGGGTCGATCTCCAGGCCCTCGCTCTCGCCGCGGACCAGGAAGGTGCCGATCCTCGGCTCCTCCTCGTCGGTCCGTGCGGTGACCGCCATCCAGGCGAGCGCCTCGGCGCCGGCGCAGTACGTCTTACGGCCCGTCAGCAGCCAGTCGTCACCGTCCCGGCGGGCGACCGTCGCGGGCAGTTCGCCCGCCCCGGTGCCGGGCTCGGCCCGCAGCGTGTTGACCAGGACCGGGCCGCGCCGGGACTCGGCGAGCAGCCGCCGGTAGCCGGCCGCCGGCCAGTCGGCGCGGCGGGCCTGCTCGGCGTGCCGGAGCAGGGTGAAGGCGGTGACCACGGCCACCGAGGCGTCGCCGCGGCCGAGTTGGGAAAGCACCCGGACGGTGTCGGCGAGCGTTCCGCCCGGACCGCCGTACCGCGCGGAGACGGTGAGGGTGAGCAGTCCGGCCTCGTGGACCGCCTCGATCCCCTGGTACGGGAAGGTCGCGTCGCGGTCGTGCTCCTCGGCGCGGGCCGCCAGCAGGTCGACCACCCGGGGCAGCCCGGCGAGGGCGGCCCGGATCGCGGTGCGGTCGGGCACGCGGTCGGCGGTGCCGGCGGACGCGGAACCGCCGGATGCGGAACGGGTGGGCGTGGAACCGGTGGGTTCGAGATGGCCGGATTCGGACCCGTCGGAATCCGCCGACGGAGCGGCGGTCCGGGAGCGGCGCCCGGCGGAGGCCGTCGTGGCCGGAGCGCTCCCGGGCGAACGATCGGCGGCGGAGCGGTCGGAGCGGTCGTCGGCGGAGCGCTCCGCGGACACGCGGTCCTCGGACGAACGATCGACGGTCGAACGGTTGGCGGCGCGGGTCGTCATGGTGCTGTGCCTCCGGGCGGGCAGCGTGGGCTCGGCGAATGCGGGCGGCACGCCGTACGGGCGCGCGGTACCGGTGGGCGGCCCCGGAGGCCGACTCACGGCCGCCCCTGGTTTCGGCGCCGACCGGACAACCCGGCCGACCGCCCGCCGCCGGGGAAGGGATCCCCCTCAGCGGCCCGGACACGCCGCACTGGCGGTCCGCCGCAGGTCCAGATGCCTGCGACGGGTCAGCAGCGGAAGACGGCACGGCATGTTCGCGACTGTACGAACCGTTGATCGATACCGTCAAGCGGCGCCCGACCCCCGGACGGAGCCGGCCGGAGTCGGCTGGAGCCGGGCGGCTCCGCCGGGATCAGCCCTGCTGGAACATGTCCGCCGGGAGCGGCTTCAGCAGCTGATACAGGTCGTCCGAAATCGGTCGGTCCCAGGAGGCGATGGTGACCAGGACGCCGTCGCTGCGGCCGAACTGGGCGCAGAACACGCGTTCCTCGCTGACCTTGACCTTCTTCACGATCAGCAGGTCGTCCCCGAGCATGACCGGGAAGTCCTCGGCCGAGACGAACTCGACCGGCTCGTCGTTCTCCAGCGCCGCGAGCAGCTGACGCACCTCGAACGGCACGTCGTCGCCGGTCTCCCGGGCGGGCGAACCCTCGGGGAGGTTGCCGATGAACATCGCCGGGCCTCTGCCGCCGAACAGGTCGTAGCGCAGGAAGATCCCCTGGCAGGAGCCGTCCGGGCCGGTCATCATGGCCGCACCGAAGTCACCGGGCCAGTCGCCCGGGTCCATCGCGAGCACGTCGAAGTCCGGGCCGGCGGGCTGTCCGGAGCGACGGCGGAGAAAAGACATGGGAACATCGTACGTGCCCGGCACACCACGCTCGCGAGGTGGGTGGGGCACCGCCGAGGGACGGCCGGGAGATCGACGCTCAGAGACCAATGTTGACTCTGAGCAACCGTCCGGGCTACGTTCGGTTCAGCACGACAGCCGTTCTGGGTTTCACCCTCCGGGGGGACGGCATGTCGCAACGCGGCCCTACACGCGTTTCCCTCACCGTGCACTTGTCGTGCCGAACTGCCGAGCACCCAGCTTCGTCGTCGCACACAGCACAAACACAAGCCAACAGTTCCATGCACCACAAGCCAGATCCGCGGGGCCCCGGCCCGTCGCTCCGTGGATCTGCTCGGGACGCCGCCGCGTGGGGGCGTGCGGGTCCCGAGCACCGGTGCCGTCATCCGAGTCGCTCTCGGGTTCGGCGCCAAACCTCCCGGCGACTGCCGGCCCCCTCGTGGGGCCGGGACCGGCCGACGCACCCCCGGTGCGCAGGGGATGACTGGGAGGATGGCCTGGCAACTGCCGGGCCGCACAGCAGGCGCCGTGTCTGGCCGCGTGGGGGCGGTGGGCACGGCGTCTGCCCGTGCTCTTACTCTGAGCTGCGTTTGTCTAACAGTCAACAGAAATTCTGACGTGGCACGCTCAATGGATCATCACTTGTGATGTTCGGACCCGAAAGATCGCCTGCGGAGCGGACCCCCGTCGGTCGGGGGTCCGCTCCCGCCGTGAACGGCCCGGCGCGCCGCCTCAGGTGAGGTCGAACTCGCCGTCCCGGGCGCCGAGCACGAAGGCCCGCCACTCGCCCGGCGTGAAGACCAGGACCGGCCCGTCCTCCTGGCGGCCGTCCCGCATCCCGATGTATCCGTCCACGAAGGCGATCTGCACGTCTCCGACGCCCTGACTGCTGCACAGCCACTCCGCGCCGGTGAAGTCCACCTTGGGCTTCCCGTTCCGCGCCAGCTCCGGCTGCGCCACGCCGGCCTCCGTGTCCGTCCCGCTGTTGGATCCCACTTGACCGATCTCCTCCCGACGGCATTCCGGGGCCAGCCTAGCCACACCGCCCGGCCCCGGTCAGCGGGTTGACGAGGACTCCCACGAGCGGGGACGGGCACGGCCGGAGGAGGGGTCGAGGCGTGTCCCGACCGGCGGGGGCGGCGGGCAGCTGCCAGAGTGCTGCCAGGGCGCCGCCCGACGGCCTTCCCGACCCGGGGCCCCGGGGAACCCGGAGGCCGTCGGCGGTTCCGCGGAGGCCTGGCCGCCGCCGTGCTGCCCCACCGAGCCGTCGGGCCCGAATACTGGATTCGAACGCTTTGTCTGATGGTCCGAACTGTCTGACGGTCCGAACGTTCCACCCACCGATCCGCTCAAGGGAGCAGCCGATGAGCCGCCGGGACGGCACCCGCGCCGACGTCATCCCCATCTCCGACGCCCCCTCGGCCCATCCCCCGGCACCCCGCACGCCCCACTCGCGCACCCCGCTGCCCCGGCCGACCCCCGCCCGGCCCGCCGCGCACGGGCGGGTCGGGATCGTCCTGGTCTCGCACAGCCAGGAACTGGCCACCGCCGTACGTTCCCTCGCGCTGGTGTTGACCGGATCCGACTCCCCCGCGCCGATCGCGGCGACCGGCGGCGACCCGTCGGACGGGCCGGGCATCAGCGCGGTCCTGGTCGCCGCCGCGACCCGCCGGGTGGACCAGGGCCACGGCGTGGTGGTGCTCGCGGACCTCGGTCGGGCGGTCACCACCGTCCGCGCGCTGCTGTCCGAGGCGGACGAGCACGGGCTGCCGTTCCCGGTCCGGTTCGCCAACGCGCCGTTCGTCGAGGGCGCGGTGGCCGCCGCCGCGACCGCCACCGCGGGCGGGGACCTGGCCGCGGTGCTGGACGCAGCGGAGGAGGCCTACCGGCAGTACAAGGGCTGAACGGCGTAGGCGGGCTCGGGGGGGTGTGGGCAGGCTCAGGGCCGTGGGCGGGCTCGGGGCCGTGGGCGGGCAGGTGTGGCGCGGGGCGCGGGCTCAGGGGCGCTCCTTGCCCTCCCAGGTGAAGACCACCGGGCCCTCGCACTCCAGCGCGTGGCGCAGCCGCTCGTGCTCGCTCTCGATCATCGGCGGCAGCTCGTCCAGCCCGAACCAGCCGACCTCCAGCGACTCGTCGTCGTTCACCCGCGCCTCGCCGCCGACCGCGCGGCAGCGGAAGGTCAGCACCAGGTACTGCGTCACATCGCCGTTCGGGTACGTGACCTGCGGCGAGACCGTGACGGAGGCGAGCAGCTCGGGCACGACCACCACCCCGGTCTCCTCCTCGCACTCGCGCACCACACCGTCGGCGGGCTGCTCGCCGGGGTCGAGGATGCCGCCGACCGGAGCCCACCGGCCGTCGTCGGCTCGGCGGGCGAGCAGCACCCGGTCACGGTCGTCCAGCACGACGGCGACGACGGCGCTCAGCCAGAGCGGACGGGTGCCCACGACGGCGCGGAGTTCGGCGAGGAAGGGGGGAATGGCCATGGGCCGCAGCCTAGCGGGGCGGCTCAGGGCCGACCCGGAGCGCCCGGCCGGTATCGGGCCGCAGCAGGGCGAGCACGGTGAGCCCGAGGATGTGGAGGTCGAGCCCGAGCGAGCGGTGCTCCACGTACCAGAGGTCGAGCTCGGCCCACTCGGGGCGGCTGAGCGGGCGGGGTGTCCGGCTGCGACTCAACGCGTGCAGCTGGGCCCAGCCGGTGAGACCGGGCCGGACCGCGAGTCGGCCGCGCTCGCGGCGGGAGTAGCGCACCACCTGCTCGGGGCCGGCCGGCCACGGCCCGATGACCCCCATCTCGCCGCGCGCCACGTTCCACAGCCGCGGCAGCTCGTCCAGGCCGGTGCGGCGCAGCAGGACGGCGAGCCGGTCGTCCCCGTCGGTCCGGAAGCGCAGGATCTGGAACTCGCGGCCGTGCCGGCCGGTCCTGGTCTGGCGCTGGAGGACCGGGCCGCCGGTGGTGCGGCGGAGCAGGACGGCGATCAGCAGGGCCAGTGGCAGCGCGACGATCGCGGTCAGGGCGATGACGGCGAGGTCGCCGACGCGTCTCATGAGGTGGCCACGGCACGGTCCGGTCCACCGCCCATCGCTCCCCCTCCGCGGCGCCTCGAGCCGGAAGAACGCATTCACAGTAGAGGCGGGACGTGGCCGCCGTTCCGGGAACGGGGAAAGAAGAGGGGTCATGATTGTCCGACTGGACGATATTCAGTCGGTCTGACCAATTTCGCTCGATTCGCCGTTTCGGAATGCCGAGGGCGATCGACGCTACGGGGTGGGGCGACGGCCGGGAACCAGCCCAACGAACGGCCGGTACCCGGCCGGGGCGTTCTCAGAGCGCGGCGCGGCGCCGGCCACGCAACACGCCGAAGGCGATCCGGCCGAGCAGCAGGACTCCGGCGGCCAGACAGCCGGCCACCGCCATCGCCCAGGCCGGCCCGTCACTGTCCGGCACGAACACGGCCACGACGATACCGAGCGCCAGGCAGGCCAGGCCCACCAGGGTCAACGGGAGCTGGTAGGTGACCAGGGCTCCGCCACTGCACACGCGAGCCATCCGGGAGGCCCCGTGAAGGTGGAAGGGGTCACGGTCCGCATCTGCCATGAGCCCAAGGTACCCCGGGGCGGCGCGGGCGGCAGCCCGCAGGGAGTGGTCATTCGAACGCGCTGTGCGACCGGATGATCCGGGCAGGTCAGGGGCTCGCCGAGGCCACCGCGAAGTGTGTCCGAGACGTCTGCACGGGCATTCCAGCTCCACAATCAGTCCACGAAAAATCCTCGTCCCCCCGGCACAACCATCCGTCCGGCGCAGCGGTCTCAATGGCATCGAGTGATCCAGGAGCCGTTCGAGGGACGGGTGTGAACCCCCCACCGAGAACAGGAAAGTCCAGGAGCGGAGCCGCCGCCCCTGGAGTCGGAGGCCGGGCTCCGTCCTCCGGCGGTACCGCCACGCCGCTCGGCGAACGAGGGGGAACCGTGCCGCAGTCCCAGTCCACTACATCGATCTCCATGGCCCGCGCCCGGCCGGCACCCGGCGTGCGCGCGCTGCCTCCACCCGTCGCCTGCACGGCGGACCGCCCGCACGGCGGGCATCCGCGCGGAGGGCATCCACGCAGCGAGCTTCTCCACGGCGAGCATCGCCATGGCGCGCACCGGGACGGCGCACACGGGGACGGCACGCATCGGGACGGCGCGCACGGGGACGGCGGGGGCCGCCCCCGGACGGCCGTCGACACGGAACAGCAGGACGCTCGGGGCGAATGGCTGCGGTTCGCCCCCGTCCAGCCGCTGTTCCGGGCCCGGGCCGCCCAACGGCTGGCCGTACTCGCGTACCACGGGGTGACCGACCACCGCTCCTTCGGCGCCCAGCTCGACCGCCTCCAGCGGCTCGCCACACCCGTCTCGCTCGGCGCGGTCCTCCAGGCCGTGACCGAGCGGCGGCCCCTGCCGCCCCGGAGCGTCCTGGTCACCTTCGACGACGCCGACCGGAGCGTGCTCACCCACGCCCTGCCGGCCCTCGACGCCCGGGGGATTCCGGCCACCGCGTTCGTCATCTCGGAGCTCATCGGCACCGAACGGCCGTTCTGGTGGCACGAGGCCGACTTCCTCGCCCGGCACGGGGGCCGGGCCCGCTCGCTCGACTGCGGACACCCGTCCCAGCTGCTCCCGCGACTCAAGGCCATGCCGGACCCGGACCGCCGACGCAGCCTGCACGAGCTACGGGTCAGCGCCGAACGCCGGCCGCCCCGACAGGAACAGCTGACCCCGGCCGACCTGCTCGCCCTACGGGACGGGGGCGTCGCGATCGGCAACCACACCCAGGGGCACCCCTGCCTCGGGCGCTGCGACGACGACACCGTGCGCACCGAGATCACCGGCGCCCACGAGGCCCTCACCCGCTGGCTGGGCGAACCGCCGATCGCCTTCGCCTACCCGGACGGCGGCCACGACGTCCGCGCTGAAACCGTCCTGCAGGAACTCGGCTACCGCCTCGGATTCCTCTCCGACCACCGCCTGGGCCCCCGCCTCCCCTCACACCCCCTCCAGATCAGCCGCCTCCAGGTCGACTCCACCACCAGCACCCGCCGCTTCGACACGATCCTCTCCGGCCTGGAACCCGCCTACCGCCGCTGGCGCCGCCAAGCCGTCGCCTGACGCCCCCCGCCGTACAGGAAGTCGACCCGTTCGACTTCCTGTACGCGGTGGCGCCACCGCCCCACAGGCGCGCTGATCTACGCGCATAGAGTCCGTCCGTCACGGTTACCCCAGCCGGAGAGGCCGGATCGCCGGCTGCGCGGGAAGTCGGCCAAGTCGACTTGCTGTGCAACACCCGGGCCCGTGCTGGTCGGCCTCTGTGGCGGGTCAGCCGATGAGGGTGGCGAGGGCGCTGCCCTGGGGGTAGAGGGCGGCGGCCGGGGGGAGGGTGGCGGGGGCGCCGGCGTGGAGGACGGTGAGGGTGCCGGTGCCGGTGCGGGTGGGGTCGGCGACGCGGCGGAGGGCCTGGGCGGCGACGGCGTCGGCGGACCCGTACAGGGTGAGCGCCGGGGAGGCGGTCGGGGCCACGGCGGCGCGGATGCGGTCGTCGACGAGCTCGTAGTGGGTGCAGCCGAGCACGATCACGTCGGTACCGGCCGGCGTACGGGAGGCGGCGTCGGCGATGGCGGCCGTGACGGCCTCGTCGTCGCCGTGCTCGACAGCGTCCGCGAGGCCCGGGCAGGCGACCTCGGTGATGTCCGCCGAACCGCCGAAGTCACGGATCAGCCCGCGCTGGTAGGCGCTTCCGGTGGTGGCCGGGGTGGCCCAGATCGCGACCCGACCACCCCGCGCTGCGGCGGGCTTGATCGCCGGAACGGTGCCGATGACCGGCAGCCCGGGCTCCAGTTCGTCCCGCAGGGTGGCGAGCGCGTGGACGGACGCGGTGTTGCAGGCGATCACCAGCGCGTCGGGCTCGAGGGCGGCAGCGGCCCGGCAGCAGCCGAGGGCCAGCTCGGTGACCTCTTCCGGTGTACGAGGCCCCCACGGCATCGAGGCCGGGTTGGAAGAGAGCACCAGATCCACGTCCGGGCGCAGCTTCCGAAGGGCGGCGGCGGCGGCCAGCAGGCCGATTCCGGAGTCCATCAGTGCGATCTTCACGGGTCAAGACTTTAGTCGATCCGCCCGCCGGGCCCCGTTCTGCGGCAGACTGCCGGGGTGACCGTCCTGCTGTGGATCGCCGCGTTCTCCCTGCTGGTCTGGCTCTGGCTGGCGTGCTGCCACGGCTCGTTCTGGCGCACGGACGTTCGGCTGCCGCCGCGCCGCCCGCCGGTCCGCTGGCCGCAGGCGGCGATCGTGGTGCCGGCCCGGGACGAGGCGTCGGTGCTCCCGGTGAGCCTGCCGACGCTGCTCGCGCAGAAGTACCCGGGGCGGGCCCGGGTGATCCTGGTCGACGACCACAGTTCGGACGGCACCGGCGCACTCGCGGCGCAGCTGCGGACGATCGACGGCCTGGAGCTGACCGTCACCTCCCCTCCCCCGCTGCCGCCGGGCTGGACCGGCAAGCTGTGGGCGCTGCGGCACGGCGTGGCCCTGGCCGGTCCGGACGTCGAGTACCTGCTGCTGACGGACGCCGACATCGCGCACGGCCCGGATTCGCTGGCCGAGCTGGTGTCCGCCGCCGAGAGCAACGGGCTGGACCTGGTGTCCCAGATGGCCCGGCTGCGGGTGGAGACCGGCTGGGAGCGGCTGATCGTGCCGGCCTTCGTGTACTTCTTCGCCCAGCTGTACCCGTTCCGCCGGAGCAACCGTCCGGGCACCCGGACGGCGGCCGCGGCCGGTGGCTGCTCGCTGGTGCGGCGCGAGGCGCTGGAGCGGGCGGGCGGGGTGGCGGCGATCCGCGGTGCGGTGATCGACGACGTGTCGCTGGCCCGGGCGGTGAAGTCCACCGGCGGTCGGACCTGGCTCGGCCTGGCCGACGGGGTGGACAGCGTGCGCCCGTACCCGCGGCTGGAGCAGCTGTGGCGGATGGTGTCGCGCAGCGCGTACGCCCAGCTCAGGCACTCGCCGCTGCTGCTGCTCGGGACGGTGTCGGGGCTGGCCCTGGTGTACCTGGTGCCGCCGGTGGCGACGGTGGCCGGGCTGGTGGCGGGAGCACCCGCGGTGGCCGCGGCGGGCGTGGCGGCGTGGGCGCTGATGGCGGGCACGTACCTGCCGATGGTCCGGTACTACGGGCAGCTGGCCGCGGCCGTGCTGCTGCTGCCGTTCACCGCGGCGCTGTACCTGCTGATGACGGTGGACTCGGCGGTGCAGCACTGGCGCGGCCGCGGCGCGGCGTGGAAGGGCCGGACCTACTCCCGGGCCTGAGGAACCCCGGGGATCCTCCCGAGAACCCGCCTACGGAACCCGCTGCGGGGCGGGCCGCCCCGATCCATACTGCTCGAATGGACCGTCAGCAGATCTCCCGCCTCGCCCACGCCCGTCACCCGATCGCGGCTCCGCTGGCGGACGAGTCGGTGGCCCGGCTGCTGGACCGCGCCATGGCCGGGACGGAGCAGGGCTTGGCGCTGGACCTCGGCTGCGGCGAGGGTGCCTGGCTGCTCCGGGCGCTGGCCGCCGGACCGGGCTGGCGGGCGGTGGGCGTGGACCTGGACGCGGCGGCGCTGACCCGGGCCCGGGAGGTCGCCACCGCGCTCGGCGTGGTCCGCCGGATCGGCCTGCACCACCTGGACGCCCGGGAGTTCTCCTCGAAGGAGCGCTTCGACCTGGTGCTGTGCGTCGGCGCCACCCACGCGTTCGACGGTCTGCCGGCGACGCTCGCCGCGGCCCGCGAACTCCTTTGCCCAGGCGGGAGGTTGCTGGTCGGCGAGGGGTTCTGGCAGCGCGAACCGTCGCGGGCGGCGCTGGACGGGCTGGGCGCGGAACGGGAGGACTTCGCGGATCTGGCGACGACCACCGACCGGGTGCTGGCCGACGGCTGGACGCCGCTGTTCGGGCACGTCAGCACCGAACAGGAGTGGGACGACTACGAGTTCTCCTGGACGGGCTCGCTGGCCGAGTGGGCCCTGGACCACCCGGACCACCCCGGTGCGGCGGCCGCCCGCGAGGCCGCGGACCGGCACCGCACCGGATGGCTCCACGGCTACCGGGGGACGCTCGGCTTCGTCACCTATCTGCTGCGCCGCGACCGAGGCGAGTGAACGCCCTGCGGTGACCGGCCACTTCCCGTTCGGCGCGAGGAAGCGGAGCGAGGAAGCCGACGCGAGCGAGTCGGCGCGAGAGCTCAGTGGTGGTTCTTCGCCTGCTCCTTCTGCACCAGCTGGTCGAGCACCTCGGGCATCGCCGCGACGCCGCCGGCCTGGGTCGGCGAGGTGCGGTACTCGCCCTGGATGACGACCGTCGGCAACTCGGCGACGCCGTAACGGGTGAAGGCGGCGGCGGCCTCGTCGACCGACCCCGTCACCTCGGCGGAGCGGTACGCCCGGCCGAACGCCTCGGCATCGACGCCCTGGGTCACGGCCCAGTCGGTGGCGGTGGCCTCGCTGGTGACGTCGCGCCCCTCGTTGTGCACGGCGCGGAAGGCGCCGGCCTGCAGGCGGTCGACCAGGCCGAGGCGCTCCAGCGTGAAGTACAGCCGGGCGTGGCCGCGTTGCACGGCCTCGTCCCGACTGCCGGGCCAGATGGCCGGGATGCGGCGCAGCGCGACATCGGCGCGGTGCTTCTCCGCCCAGGTCTGCAAGGGCTGTTCGAGCGCCTGGGAGTGGCCGCAGTCGTACCAGAAGAACTCGGCCGCCTCGATCCGGGTGCTGTCGCGGACCGGTTGCGGGTGGTCGAGCCTGACGAACTTGGCGCCCTTGTGGGGGAATTGGTGGGTCATCGCGCCGGCCTGGACGGGGGACGCGGCGATCCCCACGGCGACGGCGAGCAGGACGGTGGACCGCAGCAGCGACTTCGAGTTCATCACACCGGGCAGTGTGCTGGCGGCGGTCCGTTACCGGCCGGTTCCCGCGGTACGGGCCGCGCCGGATTCGCCCGAACGGCGCACCCGCGCCGAGCCTGTTGACGCGGGGCGGACCACCTGACGGGGCAAGGTGGCGGCACTGGTCAGCGGGTGCCTTCCGGTCCGGCCGTCCACACCTCGGCGACCAGTTGCTGCCAGGCGTCCACGACGGCGCCCAGCTCGAAGTGTTCCAGCGCGTGCGCCCGGGCCGCCGCGCCGAGGCCCGCCCGGTTGACCGCCAGCACCTTGCCCAGTGCCTCGGCGAGGGCGAGCGGGTCCCCGGGGGCGACCAGCGCGCCGGTCGCCCCGTCCCGGACCACCTCGCGCACCCAGCCGACGTCGGTGGCCACGGCGGGTACCCCGGCCAGCGCCGCCTCGATCAGGGCACCGGGTACGCCCTCGCTGTCGCTCGTCAGCAGCAGCGCGTCGGCGGCCCGGTAGAGCGGGGCCGGGTCGGGAAGCGGGCCGAGGAAGTGGGCGCGCGCGGCGGCCGGGTGGCGGGCCAGCGTCTCGCGCAGCGGTCCGTCCCCGGCGACGGCCAGGCGGACGTCGGGCAGCCGGTCGAGCACGTCGAGGGCGAGGTCGAGTCGCTTCTCCGGAGCTATCGCCCCGATCCAGGCGACCAGCAGCACGTCGGCCGGCAGGCCCAGCGCGTGCCGCGCGGCCCGCCGGTCGTCCCGGCCGTCGGCGGGCGGATAGCTCTCTGCGGCACGGGAGTTGGGGATCACGTGCACTTTGCCCTCGGGCAGCCGGAACTGCTCCTCCAGGACGACGCGCGCCTCGTCGGTCAGGGTGGTGACGGCGGCCGCGCGGTGCATCAGCGCGCCGCCGCGCACCCGGCGCAGCCGGTTGGCGGTCCAGTAGCGCGGGTGGCCGACCGAAACGTAGACGAAGGGCGTACGGGTTCCGGCCAGCGCGAGGGCGCAGGCGGCCAGGGTGTCCGAGCCGTGGGCGAGCACCACGTCGGCGGCGCGCGCGGCGGCGCGCAGCGCCCGCAGGGTGCTCGGGTGCAGCCGGCCGGGGCCCAGTACGGCGGCGGAGCGCAGCGCGGCGGCGGCGGAGCAGTCGGCGGCGGCCAAGTCCGCGGCCCCGGGGGCCCGATCGGCGGACTCCGCGCCCTGGTCTGCGGAGTCGTGGCCTCCGGAGCCCCGGCCCGCGTGATCCCGGCGCCCGAAATCCCGGCGCCCGAAATCCCGACCTCCGGAATCCCGGGCCGCCCCGGCGGGGCAGACGTGGTTGGCCGGGTGCGGGGCGAGGGCGCACAGTTCGGAGGACTGCCCCCGACGACTCAGTTCCCGGTGGAGGTCACGGGCGAAGTTCTGTGCGCCGCCACGGCGTGAGTCGCTGATCAGATGCAGGACACGCGGACGGTTTCCGGCCGGATCGGCCGACGAGTGGTCGGGCATGGACCGACCTTGGCACAGTGCCCCGCCCGGTACATCCCCTTCGCGCAACCTGATGGTGGCCCATCCGCCCGCGCTTGTACACCCGATGTGCGCCACAGGGCCGCCGTCGTGCGCCGGACGCGACCGTCGCGCGCCCCGTCTCACCCCCTGCCGCGCTCCGTTTCACCCCGTCGCGCCGGGTCGGCGCCGTCCGGGATCGTCGTGTGCCGGTGTCAAATGCCGCGTCGCTCCGTCGACTTGGGTCGGCTGTTCGACGGGCGAAAGGCCGGTACGCGGAGCGCCCCCGCCCCGCCCGGCCCGTGACGGCGGGGCCCGGCGGCCGTTACCCGTTTCGGGTGAACGCGGTTGGACCTCGGCCCGGGCCGGTCGGCAGGATGTCCGGCCGGGGCGGCACCCGCCGTGCCGCCCCATCTCCCCCTGCCCCGTACTGATTTGGAGTCGCCCGGTGTTCAAGGGATTCCGTAGCTTCCTGCTGCGCGGAAACGTGGTGGACCTCGCGGTCGGCATCGTGATCGGCGCGGCCTTCACCGCCGTCGTCACCGGGTTCGTCAGCGCCTTCCTCACCCCGCTGGTCGGCGTCGCGTCCGGTGCCGTCGGCGACTTCACCCAGAAGACCTTCGACGTGGCCGGCACCCGGTTCCCGTACGGCCTCTTCGTCAACGCGGTCATCGGCTTCGTCCTGACCGCCGCCGTCATCTACTTCGCCGTGGTGCTGCCGGTCGGCAAGCTCCAGGCCCGCTTCGAATCGGCCAAGCCCGCCCCGGCCGTGAAGGTGGACTGCCCGGAGTGCCTGAGCTCCATCCCGGCCGCCGCGTCCCGGTGCTCCTTCTGCACCTCCGAGGTCGCCAAGCCGGGTCTGCCCGCACAGGCCCAGGCGCTGCAGTCGCACTGACCACGGAACCGGACGGACGCCGGGCCGCCGCCCGGTCGGCACCGACCCGCACCGGGCCGACTGCGCAGGCCGCGGGCCCTGATCGAACCTCCCGGGGAAACTGACGGGGACTTTATTCCCGAAACATTCACGAGCCCCCGTCGCCCCCACGGCGGGGGCTCTAACGCGCCCGCGCACGCCTGTCCGGAAAAGTTTCTCCGCAGGCCCCCCGACCGTCCACCGGCCGGTCACCACAAGGCCTTCCGCAGCCTCCGTCCGGCCACTGTTCGATCACTGACGGGGCGCCAAGGTTGTCCGGAACCGGACGCCGGAATGTCCGGCTTTCCTACTTTCGAAACCTTTGTGCGAGCGAAGACTGTGTAAACACTCGAACTGCTCCCCCTCCCGCTCTCCTCAGCAGGCGCGTTGTGGGCTTACCGTATGCCCCATGACCTCGCCCCGCTCCTACGACGGAGTCGGCTACCCCTCTCCGTCCTTCTCCTCCGGAACGCCGATCTACGACAGCCTCGTGGCTGAGCGCGGCGTCCCCCAGATCGCGCCCATCAACGTGCCGGCCGCCCTCCCGCCGGCACTGTCCTCCGGTTACGGATCCGGCCTCGGCCAGTCCCCCGAGCACCGGTACGGCAACGGGTACGAAAGTGCCGGCAGCAACCTCCCCGCGCTGCCGCCCGCCCGCCTCGCCCTGGGCCCCGGCCCGAGCAGCGGTCCCTCCGCCGGCCCCGCCACGGCGTACATCCCCGCGCAGCCCGCGCCGGCGTACGCCGCCCCGCAGCCGCCGGTCCCCGGCTACGGCTCCCCCCAGCCGTACCAGCGACCGCAGACCGGCACCCCGGCCTTCACCCAGTCCACCGGCAGCGGCTACCAGCCGACCGGCGGCCAGAGCTTCGGAGGCCAGAACACCTTCATCGGCGCCCAGGGCGGCCAGCAGTCCTTCGGCGCGCAGCCGGCCGGCGGCCCGGGCGGTTTCGGCCAGGGCCAGCCCGCCGCTCAGCAGGGCTTCGGCGGCCACCAGTCCTTCGGCGGCCCGACCGCCGGCGGCCCCGGCTTCCAGGGCCAGGGCGGCGAGCAGTCCTTCGGCGGCGCCCAGCTGCGCCCGGCCATGGCGCCGGTCGCGCCGGTCCGCCCGATGCAGCCGCAGCGCCCGGGCGGGTACAACGAGCCCGGCCAGTTCCAGGGTGGCTACCAGCCGCAGGGCCAGGGCTACTGAACCGCGGCTGACGCCCCGAGGCCGTCCCCCACGCGGCCCGCACCCGCACCACCTGAGCAGCACCCGGCGCCCCCCGTACGCCGGGCGAACGGAGAAACGGGTCATCCACGGACCGCCCGGCACGCCCCCCACGGCGTCCCGGGCGGTCCGTGCGCATACGGGGCCCCTGACCTGCGGGCCCGGGCCGGCCGGCTGGCAGGATGGAGGAATGCACCTCACCGGACTCCACGTCTATCCCGTCAAGTCGATGTACCGCCTGAGCCCGGAAAGCGCCGTGGTCCACCCCTGGGGTCTGGCCGGAGACCGCCGCTGGATGCTCGCCGACGCGACCGGACGGTTCGTCAGCCAGCGCGAGCACCCGACCCTCGGACAGATCCGGGCCGCACTGCTGCCCGACGGCGTCCTCACCCTGACCGCCCCCGACGGCTCCCGGATCGAGGTCCCCGCCCCCGCCGTCGCGTCCGGCGACGCGCTCGCCGACGTCGAGGTCTGGGGCACCCGCTTCCATGCCGCGCAGGCCGCCGAGGAAGCACACCGGTGGATCGCCGAGCACCTCGGCGACTACCGCCTGGTGTACCTGGACGACCCGCGCGCCCGGCCGGTCGACCCCGAGTACGGCGCGGCCGGCGACCGGGTCTCGATGGCCGACGGCTTCCCGCTGCTGCTCACCACCACCGCCTCGCTGGACCGGCTCAACGAACTGATCGCCGCCGAGCACCCCGACGGCCACGAGACCCTGCCGATGGAGCGCTTCCGCCCGAGCGTGGTGGTCGGCGGCGCCGAGCCGTGGGCCGAGGACACCTGGCGCCGGATCCGGATCGGCTCGGTCACCTTCAAGGTGGTCAAGCCCTGCGGCCGCTGTGTGGTCACCACCACCGACCAGGAGACCGGCGAGCGGCGCGGCAAGGAACCGCTGCGCACCCTGGCCAAGCACCACCGGCTGATGAACAAGGCCGCGTTCGGCCAGAACCTGATCCCCGAGCGGCCGGCCGGGGTCGAGGGCGACGCGCTCGGCACGCTGCGGCTGGGCGACGAGGTCGAGGTGCTGGAGGACGGGGCGCACTGGCCCGCCGACGGACGCTGAGGGCATCGGCGGACGCTGAGGGCATGGCTGAACGCTGAGGGCATGGCTGAACGCCGAAGACACGGGCGGACGCCGGGCGCACGGGCGGGCACCGGGCGCGTGCCGTGCTCCGGAACCGGCGTGTCCCGGACGGAACCACCGCTGTGCGCGCTCGTTGAAACAAGTGGTCGGAACCTGTGGCGGCGCTGAGCGCTACCGGTGTCCGCGCGACCGCGGGCGGCCGGACCACCCACGTGGGCGCGCTACGGTGGGCGGGCGGCCCGCGCACACCCGCGCGTTCGGCCCGATGATCGCCGGCTCGACGAAGGTGGGGACGACAGACCGTCATGGCTGAGCACAGGGTCCGGGTCACCCAGGACAGCGCATCCCGCTGGCGTCGCCGCGCGGGCGAGTACGACACGCTCGCGGAGGCCCTGGCCGCCGCCGAACCGGGCGACACCGTGACCGTCCGGCCGGGCACGTTCCGGGAGAACGTGCTGCTGGACAAACCGGTGACGATCGTGCCCGCCCAGGGCCCGGGGACGGTCCGGATCGACCCGCCCTCCGGGGTGGCCCTCACCGTGACCGCCGCCGCGACCGTACGCGACCTGGTGGTCGAGGGCGGCGACAGCTCCACCCCGGCCGTCCTGGTCACCGGACCGGAGGCGGCCCCCGCCTTCAGCGGCTGCCGGATCGAGACCCGCTCGGCCACCGGGATCGAGGTCGCCGGCGGCGCCCGGCCGACCCTGCGCGGCTGCGTGGTCACCAACCCGGGCGGGCTCGGACTGCGACTGCGCGGCGCGGACACCGCCGCCGCCTTCGAGGACTGCGAGGTCGCCGCCGCCGGCCAGGCCGGACTGGCCGTCCTCGGCGGCGCCACCGCGGCCCTGGACCGCTGCCGCATCCACCACGCCTCCGGCGCCGGAGTCCTGCTCTCCGACCCGGGCAGCGCGGCCGAGCTGACCGGCTGCGAGATCTACGAGATCCGCGGCAGCGGCGTGCAGGCCGACGCGCAGGCGGGCGGCCGGCTGATCGACTGCGAGATCCACCGGGTCACCGGCAACGGTCTGACCCTGGACGGCGAGGCCGAGCTGGTGCTCACCGGCTGCCGGGTGCACGACCTGCCCGAGAACGGCGCCGACCTGCGCGGACGCGCCCGGCTGAGCCTCGCGCACAGCACCGTCAGGGACTTCGGGCGCGGGGCGCTGTCCGTCTGGGACCAGGGCACCGAGGCCGTCGCCGAGTCCTGCCAGATCCACGGCTCGACCGGCGAGTACCCGGCGCTGTGGGTCAGCGACGGCGCCCGGCTGACCCTCACCGACTGCTCGCTGCACGACCTGCCGGACGCCCTGTTCGTCCTCGACCGGGACTCCGCCGCCACCGCCAAGGGCTGCTCGTTCAGCCGGATCCGCAGCTCGGCGGTCTCCGTCAGCGGCGGGGCCACCGTCGCCCTGGCCTCCTGCCGGGTGCAGGAGGCGGGCACCGGGCTCTGGTTCCGCGACCACGGCAGCGGCGGACTGCTCACCGACTGCGAGATCTCCGACGTGGCCACCGGCGTGATCGTCACCAAGGGCGCCGACCCGGTGCTGCGCGACTGCACCGTACGGGCCAGCACGGACGCCGGGGTGTACGTCTCGGCCCAGGGACGGGGCACCTTCGAGGACTGCCGGGTCTCCCAGGGCAAGGGCTTCGGCTTCCACATCATCGACGGCTGCCGGACCCAGCTCACCCGGTGCCGCGCGGAGCACAACCAGCGGGCCGGGTTCGAGTTCTCCGAGCCCGGTCCGGTCACGGAGGGGTGCATCTCGGACGACGTCGCGGCCGCTCCGGTGCCGGCCGCCCCCGCCGCTCCCGGTGGCGGGGCGGGGCCCGGGCTGGGGGCCGGAGCGGCGTCCGGACGCGGCCCGGGGCTGGGGGCGCCGTACGGGTCCACCGACGTGCCGGCGCCGCGGACGGCCCAACTGACCGCGGCGGTCTCGGCGTTGGCGACGTCCGGGGCCGCGTCGGCGATCTCACCGATCCCGGACTGCCGCCCGGCCGAGGAGGCGCTCGCCGAGCTGGACTCGCTGGTCGGGCTGGCCACCGTGAAGCAGGAGGTGCGCACGCTGATCGACCTGATCTCGGTCGGCCGGCGCCGCCGCCAGGCCGGGCTCAAAGCACCCTCGCTGCGCCGGCACCTGGTCTTCACCGGGGCACCGGGCACGGGCAAGACCACCGTCGCCCGGCTGTACGGCGAGATCCTCGCCTCGCTCGGGGTTCTGCAGCGCGGGCACCTGGTCGAGGTGGCCCGGGTGGACCTGGTCGGCGAACACATCGGCTCCACCGCGATCCGCACCGCGGCCGCCTTCGACCGGGCGCGCGGCGGGGTGCTCTTCATCGACGAGGCGTACGCGCTCGCGCCCGAGGACGGGGCCCGGGACTTCGGGCGCGAGGCGATCGACACCCTGGTCAAGCTGATGGAGGACCACCGGGACGAGGTGGTCGTCATCGTGGCGGGCTACACCGCCGAGATGGAGCGCTTCCTCTCCGCCAACCCCGGTGTCTCGTCCCGCTTCTCACGCACCATCGGCTTCCCCGACTACACGGCGGACGAGCTGCTGGAGATCGCCCGGGCGCAGTGCGCCGAGCACGAGTACGCGCTGTCCGAGGAGACGGAGCAGGCGCTGCTGGAGCACTTCGGGGGGCTGGAGCGCGGATCCAACTTCGGCAACGGTCGCACCGCGCGGCAGGTCTTCGAGACCATGGTCGAGCGGCACGCGGTGCGCATCGCCCACCTCACGGACCCGTCGACGGAGGAGCTCCAGTTGCTCGTTCCGGCCGACCTGCCGGCGGCACCGCTGCCGGGCGGTGATCCGGCGGGTGGCTGGGGTAACGGGGTGACGGGTGACGGGTGACGGGTGACGGGTGACGGGTGACGGGTGACGGGTGACGGCGAACAACGAACAGCCGACGGATGACAGCTGACAGAATCTGAAATCTGTCATCCGTCAGCTGTTATCTGTTATCTGTCGGCTGTCATCCGTCCGCTGTCATCTGTCAGTCGGCACCTGTTCGCAGCCCGCCCCTCGCGTCACGCCGTCCAGATGCCGTCGGCCAGGAAGGACTCCAGCGCCGCCCGGTAGGGCGCGATGTCGATCCGCTCGCCGGCCAGCCAGTCGTCCGAGTAGTACTTGTCCAGGTAGCGGTCCCCGGGATCGCAGATCAACCCGACCACGCTGCCCGTCCGCCCGGCCTCCCGCATCTCGGCGACGATCCGCAGCGCGCTCCAGAGGCCCGTCCCCGTGGAGGCCCCCGCCTTCTTGCCGAGCACCTGCTCCAGTACCCGCACGGCGGCGATCGACGCGGCGTCTGGCACCTTCATCATCCGGTCGATCGCCCCCGGAACGAAGCTCGGCTCCATCCGCGGCCGTCCGATGCCCTCGATCCGCGAGCCACTCTCGCAGACGGCGTCCGGGTCGTGGCGCACCCAGCCGTAGTAGAAGCAGGAGTTCTCCGGGTCCGCGACGCAGATCCGGGTGTCGTACTGCATGTAGTGGACGTACCGGGCGATGGTCGCCGAGGTGCCGCCCGTCCCGGCGGTGGCCACGATCCAGGCCGGCTCGGGGTGCGGCTCCAGACGCAGCTGGGCGAAGACCGACTCGGCGATGTTGTTGTTGCCGCGCCAGTCGGTGGCCCGCTCGGCGTAGGTGAACTGGTCCATGTAGTGCCCGCCGGTCTCCTCGGCGAGGCGGGCGGAGGCCTCGTAGACCTCGTCCGAGCGCTCGACCAGGTGGCACTCGCCGCCGTGGAACTGGATCAGGTCGATCTTGGCCTGGCTGGTGCTCTTGGCCATCACGGCGATGAACGGCACGCCGACGAGTTGGGCGAAGTACGCCTCGGAGACGGCGGTGGAGCCGCTGGAGGCCTCGATCACCGGCTTGCCGGGCCGGATCCAGCCGTTGCAGAGCCCGTAGAGGAAGAGCGAGCGGGCCAGTCGGTGCTTGAGCGAGCCGGTCGGGTGGGTGGACTCGTCCTTGAGGTAGAGGTCGATCCCCCACTCCGCCGGCAGCGGGAAGCGCAGCAGGTGGGTGTCGGCGGAACGGTTGGCGTCGGCCTGGACCTTGCGCACCGCCTCCTTGAGCCAGGCCCGGTACTCCGGGTCGGAGCGGTCGACGTCGGCGGTCGGCTCGATGCCGGGCTGGGTGCTCATGGTTGCTGTCTCCCTCGCGTGACCCCCCAAATTGCTCACTACGAGTGTATGAGAGTCACGATAAGTAACCATTTTCGAAGGGTCAGCTTCCGCTTATCGCTCTCAGAACTGAACCGGCACCGACTGCGGGTCCGCCAGGTACGGCCCCCAGCCCAGCTCGGCCGCGCCCGCGAGCGCACCGTGCGCCAGCTCCGCGCCGACGATCGGCACCCGCCCGCTGCGCCCCCACAGACTGCGCTCGGCGACCACCGACCGCAGCCGGTCGGGCGCGGCCTCCAGCAGGTGGAGGTGCAGCCCGCTGAGGACCACCCGGTCCGGATTGAGGATGTTGGCAACGCCCGCCAGGCCCAGTCCGAGCCGGTCGATGACGTGCTCCACCGCTGCCCGCGCCCGATCCTCCGTCGTGGCCGCGCGGCACAGCTCGCGCGCCTGGTCGAGCAGCGGGCGCCCCGGTTCCGGGGCGAGTCCGGCGGCGGCGAACAGCGCGTCGGGGTCGGTCTCCGAGTTGAGGCAGCCCCGGTTGCCGCACATGCAGGGCCGGCCCTGCGGGTCGACCGTCAGGTGGCCGACCTCCAGGGCGAGACCCGCGCTGCCGGTGTGCAGGTGGCCGTCGATGACCAGCGCGCCGCCGACGCCGCGGTGGCCGGAGGTGACGAAGAGCAGGTGGCGGGCGCCCCGGCCGGCGCCGTGCCGGTACTCGGCGAGCGCGGCCAGGTTGGCGTCGTTCGCGACCGCGGCGGGTAGCGGGCGCAGCGCGTTCGGGCCGTGGTCGGCGCGTCCGACCTCGACGTCGTACAGGTCGGCGACCGGGGTGCCGCTGGGCCAGGCGAAGTGCAGCGCGGCGAGGGCGGTGCCGTCCGGCTCGGTGACCGGGTTGGGCAGCGCGAGCGCGGCGCCCAGGCAGCGGCGGTCGGTCGCGCGGGCGAGTTCGGCGCCGGCCACGGCGACGGCGCGCAGCATCCGGACCGGGTCGGTGGCGGTGGGCAGCGGCAGGTGGACGGGCGGGTCGAGCAGCCCGCCGAGGCCGGCCAGGGTGACGCTCAGTCCGTCGGCGTGGATCTGCCCGGCGACCACGACCGGGCCCTGCGGGTCGATCGCGAGCCGGTGCGAGGGGCGGCCCCGGCCGCCGCCCGCCGGGCGCGAGTCGACGGTGATCAGCCCGAGCGCCTCCAGCTCGGCGGTGACCGCGCCGGCGGTGGCCCGGGTGACGTCCAGCGCGCGGGTGAGCGCCGAGCGGGTCGGCGCCTGGCCGGTGTGGATCAGGGAGAGCGCGGGGCCGAGCAGCGTCCGGCCCCGGTCGGGAGCCGCGCGGCGGTGGCTGTCGCGCTGCGCGTCGGAGTCGTTCCCGGTACCGGGCCTCGGGCTTGATGGTGAGAGCTGCACGCCTCTATTGTGACTTTGTGTCGCTTCGAAACAAAATCGGTTCACGCACCGGACCCGACGCCCCCTCCTCCCAGTCTCGCAGCACACCCCCGGCGACCGACAGCCCCTGGGGCCCCGCACGTGTCGCCCTCACCGCGTTCTTCGCCATCGACGGCTTCCTCTTCGCCGCCTGGGTCGTCCGCATCCCGGACGTCCGCAGCCAGGTCAGCGCCTCGCACAGCGCCCTCGGGCTCGCCCTGCTCTGCCTGTCCATCGGCGCCGTCCTCACCATGCCGATGGTCGGCCGGCTCTGCCTGCGGTACGGGCCGCGCCCGGTCACCGTCGGCTCGCTCGCCCTGCTCAGCCTCGCCGTCCCGCTGCCGGCGCACGCCCACTCGGTCACGGCGCTCGGCGGGGTGCTGCTGCTGTTCGGCGCGGGGTACGGCGGGGCCAACGTCGCGATGAACAGCGCCGCCGTCGACCTGGTCGCGCAGCTGCGGCGGCCCGTGATGCCCAGCTTCCACGCCGGGTACAGCTTCGGCGGGCTGGCCGGCACCGGGGTCAGCGGACTGGTCGCCGGACCGCTGAGCACCGCGTGGGCGCTCGCCCTCAGCGCGGTGGTGGGCATGGCCGTCACCATCGCCGCGGGCATCGTCCTGCTACGCAGCCCGGCGGCGGAGCAGGTCGCGCCGGACCGGGCGAGCCGTACGGGCGGCGCGGGCCGCGCGGGGGCGGACGCGGGCTCCGCCGGTGGCCGCACCCGGCTGCTCGTCCTGCTGCTCGGCCTCACCGCGCTCTGCACCGCGTACGGCGAGGGCGCGATCGCCGACTGGACCACGCTGCACCTGTCCGACGACGTCCATGCGAGTTCCGTGGTGGCCGCCACCGGCTACGGCGCGTACGCGTTCGCGATGGCCGGCGGACGGGTCGGCGGCACCTGGCTGTCCATCAGGCTCGGCCAGACCCGGCTGATGCTGTTCGGCGGGCTGACGGCGGCGGCCGGCATGCTGGTCGCCGCCCTGGCGCCGGTGGTGCCGGTGGCGATCTGCGGTTTCGTGCTGGTCGGCCTCGGCCTGGCCAACCTCTTCCCGCTCGCCCTCGCCCGGGCCGGCGCGGCGGGCGGACCGCAGGGCGTCGCGTTCGCCTCCTCACTCGGCTACGGGGGGATGCTGATCGGCCCGGTGGTGATCGGCTTCCTGGCGGACGCGGCCGGACTGCCGCTGGCCCTCACCACGGTCGCGCTCGCGGCCACGGTGGCTGCGCTCCTGCCACTGTCGGTCGGACGGCGGGCGACGGGCGACGGGATGTCCGGGTGGCACCCGAGAGCTGACGGACGACGGATGACAGCTAACAGATAACAGCTGATGAAATCTGTCACCTGTCAGCGGTCATCCGCCATGTGACAGGATGCGGGGCCATGACGACCAGCGAACGCTTCCAGGTACTGCGGGCGAGCGAGCGCCCGGCGACGGCGTGGCTCAACGGGGGCGGGGTGACCAGGGAGATCGCCGGGTTCCCGGCCGGAGCCGGGCTGGACGCCTTCGACTGGCGGGTCAGCCTCGCCGACGTCGCCACGGCCGGACCGTTCTCCCCGTTCCCCGGGATCGACCGGGTGATCACCCTGGTGGAGGGCGCCGGCATGGTGCTCACCGTCGACGGCGCCGAGCAGCTGGTCGACGCACCGTTCCGGCCGTTCGCCTTCTCCGGCGACGCCACCACCGACTGCCGACTGCCGGCCGGCCCGGTGGTGGACTTCAACGTGATGACGCGTCGCGGGCGGATCGAGGCGACGGTGAGCATGGCGACGGCGGCCACCACGGTCGGCGTCCCGGACGGGAGCACCGTCCTCCTGGTCTGCCTCGCCGGCACGGCGACCGTCGACGGCGTCGAACTCACCCGCCACGACGCCGCGTTGCTCGACACCCCGGACGCGTACGAGCTGAACCCGGACGGCACCACCGCCATCGTCACCTTCCGCGCCACCCCCTGACAGCCGACCGACCGACACCCCGGAAGAAGCGAAGACCGGCACACCGGCGAAGGCCGGTGCTCCCACCTCCCGGACCTTCCCGGAGGCGGGAGCGCCACCATCGCATCACCCGCAGAGCACCGGCGTGGCGTGCGCCGGGTCCAGGGCGTTGGTCACCAGGTGCAGCGCCGTCGGCGAGAACGCGATCGCGACGTGCTCCACCAGCGAGACCGGGCAGTGCGCCTGCACCACCTGGTTGTCGACGTCCGGACCGTTCAGGAACTGGGTCTGCCACGGGGTGACGACCAGGTCGAAGACCGTCGAGACCACCGTGTAGCTCACGCCCGGGACGGTGTCCGGCCGGGAGGCCATCAGCCGGTTGAAGTCGGAGCCCACCGCCTGGTCCCGGCAGGCCTGGCAGAGCGAGTAGACCAGGTCCGTGACGCCCGGGAAGAACGACGTCAGGTTGACGATCCCGTCGAGCGTCGTGCCGTGGTTGGACGGTGCCAGCCCGACCATCTTGCCGACCTTGGACCCGCCGCCGAGGAACTTGAGGTAGTAGTTCGGCATCATGCCGCCCTGCGAGTGCCCGACGATGTCGACCTTGGCCGCACTGGTCGCGTTCCTCACCAGGTCCACGAACCGGGCGAGTTGGTCCGCCGACTCCGGGACCGGCCCGAGGCCGCCGATCGGCAGCAGCAGGCCGCTGCCGCTGGAGGTGACACCGGGGACGGTCCCGTAGTCGAGCGCGAAGACGCAGTACCCGAGGCTCTTCAGCAGCGGGGAGAGCGCCAGCCAGTTCTCGTAGCGGTTGGCGAAGGTGCCGTGCACCAGGACCACCGGGTCGGGGTGCGCCGCGCTCGGCCGGCAGGTCCAGTCGTTCGCGCCCGGCGGCGAAGCCACCGTGTCACCGTCCGGCGGAAGTTCGGCCGAAGCGGCGGCCGAAGCAGCGGGCGGAGCGGCCGCCGAAGCAGCGGGCGAACCGGCGGGTGACGCGGCAGGCGAAGCAGCCACAGCGGCCGCGCCGGTCGGCGACACCGCCGCACCGACCAGCAGCGCCACCGCCAGCAGCAGCCCGCGCAGCACACCACCGCCCCTGCCACGCACGGGAATTGCGGAGAAGCGGAGAAGTGGGGTTCTCAACTGTTGCCTCCACAGCGGAAGTTTGTTACCAACAGGTAACCCGAGGGCTCCATCATGCGGTCGCCCCTCCGGCCCGGCCCTTGGGCGCCCCCCAGACCTGGACGGTGTTCTCTGTGACCGGTCACAACGCACCCGACTGCACGCCCCCGAACGCCACCGGCCGGACTCCGCACTGGCGCGTCCCCGTGATCGGCGGACTCCCCGCCGACCAGCGGCTGCTCGGCGGCTCACGGGAGTTGGCCGAGACCGTGGTCTCCGCCCTGCTGGAGAGGGTACCGGTCTACCGCCGACTGCCCCGCGAACAACTTGCCGGCGAACTGACCAGGGACACCGAGCGCCGCATCCGCGCCCTCGCCCACACCGTACGGACCGGACTCCCGGCCTCCGCCGAGGAGTTCGCCGCCGTCCGGGAGTCAGCCGCCCGGCGCGCCGAGGAGGGCCTGCCACTGGACGCCGTCCTGCTCGCCCACCATCTCGGGCTGGAGGTCTGCTGGGAGTTCGCCACCCGGTGCGCCCGGGACGGCGACACCGCCGACCTGCTCGTCCTCAACCGGCTGCTGCTCGACCAGCTCCGCCAGGCGACCACCGCCGCCGGTGCGGGCTTCCTGGAGGGCCGGCGTCCGGCCGCCGACCGGCGGGGCGCGGCCCGGCGCTCCCTGCTCGGCGCGCTGCTCGCGGGCACTTCCTACGACGAAGCCGCCGACCACGCCGGACTCCGGCTGCCCGCCGGGTACGCCGTGCTCTGCCTGTCCGTCGCCGACCACCCCGACGAACACGCCCCCGGCGTCGACCGGGGTATCGCCGCCCGCCGCAAGCTCCACCGGTTCGAAGCCGAACTCGACCACCGCACCCGGCAGTCGGCACTCACCGCACTCACCCCCACGGGCGGCATGGTGCTCATCCCCTTCGGCCCGTCACCCGGCCCGGACAAGGAGGGCACCGGCGAGGACGGCACCGGCGTAGGCGACACCGGCGTAGGCGACACCGGCGTAGGCGACACCGACGAGCCGCCCTGGCCACTGCTCGCCGCCGCCCTCGCCGCGGCCGCCAGGGCGGCCGGCGCTCCCGTACTGGCCGGAGCCGCCTCGGCCGGCCCCGCCGACGTGCCCGCAGCGGCCGCCCTCGCCCACGAAGTCCTGGACGTGGCACGGGCGTTCGGCCGACCTCCGGGGCTGCACCGGCTGGACGACGTCCTGCTGGAGTACCAGCTCACCCGGCCCAGCCAGGCCCGCTCCCGGCTCGCCGCGCTGCTCGAACCGCTGGCCGGGGCCGGGGAGTTGCTCATCACCCTGCACACCCATCTGGCCGGGGGTCTGAACCGCCGGCACACCGCGAGCGCCCTGCACCTGCATCCGAACACGGTCGACTACCGGCTGCGCCGGATCGCCGCGCTGACCGGTCTGGATCCGAGCCGCCCCGCCGACGTCCCGCGGATCACCGCCGCCATCGCCGCCCGCACCGCCGAACAGTCCTCCCTCAGCAGCTAGTTCGAAGCCGCCCGCCCATGAACCACCCAAGGCAGACCAAGACCCTCAGGGCCACCCACAGCAGACCAAGGCCCTCAGGGCCCCCAAGTCAGCCCGACGCCAAGGCCCCCAGACCCGTCCATGACACCCAGACCCGTCCATGGCACCCGGCCGACGATGTCAGCCCTGCTCCCCCGGCAGCCGCAGGTCCCAGCCGACCAGGGCACGCAGCTGCTCCGCGGTCACACCGTCCGGCACCGGCTGCGGAGCGTCGTGGCGCAGCGGCGGTTGCCAGCCCTCCTCCTCGGTCCAGCGGCGCACCACCTTGGCCGGCGCGCCCGCGACCACGCTGTGGTCGGGCACCTCGCCGCGCACCACGGCGCCCGCCGCGACCACCACGTTGCGGCCGATCCGCGCCCCCGGGAGGATCACCGCGCCGGTGCCGATCCAGCTGCCCGCGCCGATCTCCACCGGTTCGTTGCGCGGCCACTGCTTGCCGATCGGCAGCTCGGTGTCCCGGTACTCGTGTGCCTGGTCGCTGATGTACACGCCGGGACCGGTCCACACGTCGTCACCGATGACGATCGACTGGTGGCCGACGACATGGCTGTCCCGGCCGATCACGCAGCCGCCGCCGATCCGCACGATCGGCTCCGGTCCGAGGTCGAGCCCGGGCAGGAACCCGGCGCTGATGGTGACCCGCTCGCCGATGATCGAGAACGGCCCGATGGTGATCCACTGCTCGTTGAACACCGCCCCGAGCGGGAAGGTGAGCGTCGTGCCGTCCCCCAGCTCGCCGAACCGGTACGGGCCGGGGTTGCGGTTGGTGACCGCGCCGGTCCGCTGCGCCCAGCGCCAGCCCCGGTGGACGAGGCGTCCGGCGGCGCGGCGGCCACCGGTCCGGACGGCTGAGAAAAGGGAACGGGTTATCGGCATGCGCTCACGTTACCGGCCCGTAGCATCCGCCCGTCCGCCGGGAGCCGTCCGGAAGGTCCGAAGGAATGTCCGGAATCCGCGACCCTCGGCCGACCGCGGTGGAAGACTCCGTCCCATGGAGATCACCGAGCACATCGACGCGCTGCGCCACGAGGGCATCCGGCTCGCCGAGGCCGCGGCCCGCACCGAACTGTCCGCCCCCGTTCCGACCTGTCCCGAGTGGCGGCTGACGGACCTGCTGCGGCACATCGGCTCCGTGCACCGCTGGGCCGCCGCGTTCCCCTCCCGGGGCCTGCGGGCGCCGCTGGGCGAGGCGGACGCGCAGGCCGCCATCGGGCCGCTGCCCTCGGACGCCGCACTGCTCGACTGGTACCGCGAGGGCCATGCCGCCCTGCTGGACACGCTCACCACGGCGCCCGCCGACGTGGAGTGCTGGAGCTTCCTCCCCTCGCCCAGCCCGCTGGCGTTCTGGGCCCGGCGCCAGGCCCACGAGACCGCCATCCACCGCCACGACGCCGACGCGGCCGCCGGGGTGCCCGGACCGACCGTGGACACCGCGCTCGCCCTGGACGGCATCGACGAGCTGCTGCGCGGCCTCATGGCCGGCGGCCGGTCCAAGCTGCGCAGCGACCGGCCGCGCACCCTCCGGGTCCGGGCCACTGACGGCGCCGGCTCCTGGCACCTGACGATCACCCAGGAGCCGCCGGCCGTCACCACCGACGGGGGCTCCGAGCCGGCCGACCTGACCCTCACCGGCCCCGCCGACGAGCTCTACGTGCTGCTGTGGAACCGGCTGCCCGCCCGGCGGGCCGGGAAGGTCCGGGCGATCGGCGACGAGAGCCTGCTCGACCTCTGGCGGGACGCCGCGATCTGATCGCGACGGCCGTTCCCCCGGGTGTGGCGCCGGCCCGCCCGGGGACCCGCCGTCAGCGCACCCAGCGCGCGGGCCGCTTCTCCAGGAACGACCGCATCCCCTCCTGCGCCTCCTCCGAGCCGAACAGCCGCGCCGACAGCTCCACCAGCTCGTCCGCGTCCCGCTCGAAGGAGCGCACCACCTCGGCGTTGGCCAGCCGCTTGGACTCCGCCAGGCCCTGCGGGGAGCCCAGGCGCAGCGCGTCCAGCAGGCCCTTCAGGACCACGCCGGTGGACTCGGCGGAGTCGGTGGCGCTGGTGATCAGCCCGATCCGGGCGGCCTCGGTGGCGTCGAAGACCTCGCCGGTGAGGTAGTAGCGGGAGGCGGCGCGCGGGTCCAGCTTCGGGCGCAGCGGCAGCGAGATGACGGCGGGCGCGAGACCGAGCCGCACCTCGGTGAAGGCGAAGGTCGAGGCCGGTCCGGCGACGGCGAGGTCCGCCGCACCGACCAGGCCGAGGCCGCCGGCCCGGACGTGCCCGTCGATGACGGCGATCACCGGCTTGGCGCAGTCCACGATCGCCCGCTGGAGCTCGACCAGGCCGCGCGGGCCGACCGTCGGGTCGGCGCCGGTCGCCTCGGAGAGGTCCGCGCCCGCGCAGAACACCTTGCCGGTGTGCCCGAGCACCACAGCGCGGACCTCCGGGTCGGCCGCGGCGGTGGCCAGCCCGGCGTGCAGCTCGGCCATCAGCCGGGTGGAGAGCGCGTTGCGGTTGTGCGGCGAGTCGAGGGTGAGCGTGGTGACGGCGTCGGCGGTGCTGACGTGGACGAGGGGCGCTGCGCTGGTCATCGGCGGGCCTGCCTTCCGGCTGAGGGTGGGTCGGACTGCGGACGCGGCCCGGGGGCTGCCCGGACGACGCCCGGACGACTCTGGCACGCCCACCCGCCGCTCGGCCAGAGCCAACCCGTCCGACGGCCGCCCCGGCCGCCCGATTCCCCTCCGCCGACCTGCCGTTCCTGCGCGAACTGCCGGAGGTGGAGCGCCGAGCCGCCGGGGCGCCGGGCGGCTCGGCGCCGGGCCGCGGAGCGCCAGGCCGCGGGGCCGGGCTTGCGGACACGAGGGATCATGGATCAGGATCCGCGTCATGACCGCCTCCCACCTCACCCACATCACCGAACCGCCCGGTGTCGCCCCCGGCACCGGCTACACCCAGGTCGTCCACGGCAGCGGCCGAATCGTCCAGGTGTCCGGCCAGGTCGCGTTCGACGAGCACCGGAACCTGGTCGGCGCGGGTGACCCGAAGGCGCAGGCACGGCAGATCTTCGAGAACCTGCGCCGTTGCCTGGCCGCCGCCGGAGCCGGCTTCGACGACGTCGTGAAGCTCACCTACTTCATGACCGACATCTCCTACATCTCGGCCATCCGCGAGGCCCGCGACGAGTGCCTGGGCTCCGGCCCGCTGCCCGCCTCCTCCGCCATGCAGGTGGCGGCGCTGTTCCTGCCCGAGGTACTGATCGAGATCGAGGCGATGGCGATCGTCCGGGACTAGCCGGCGCAGGCGCCGCGCACCCTCTCCCCAGTGGTACAGACCTGTTGACGCATTGGTCCAGTCCTCCTACAGTTCCCATGCCTTGCCTCCCCACGGCACAGGCATCGATCGCACACGGGCCAATCACGGATCAACCAAGGTTCTACGTCACCCTGTTCAACCCCCACAGCCACAGGGAGAACCATGTCCGCTCGATCCCGGGCCGGGCGCCCGCGCGTGCGCAGCAGACTGCTCGCACTGCTCTCCGTCCTGCTCCTGCCCCTCGCCGCGCTCACCGCGCTGGCCGCCCCGGCGAACGCCGCCGGGAAGCTCACCGCCACCTTCACCACCGCCGACAACGGCTCCTGGTGGCAGGGCACCTACATCGTCCACAACGACAACGCGACCGCGGTGAGCGGCTGGACCCTGGAGTTCGACCTCCCGGCCGGCGTCACCATCGGCAACAGCTACAACGGCACGGCGACCGTCAACGGCCGGCACGTCACCGCCACGGCCGCATTCTACAACTCCACCGTCAACGCCCACAGCACCACCGAGCCGTACAGCTTCTGGTTCGTCGGCAACGGCCCGGTCTCCACCCCGCTCAACTGCCGTGTCAACGGCGACAAGTGCGACGGCACGGCGGACGTCCCGCCGTCCGCGCCGGGCACCCCGACGGTCACCGAGTCCACCGCGCACACGCTCGCGCTGAGCTGGCCGGCGGCCACCGGCGGGGACTTCCCGGTCGTCTCCTACGACGTGCTGAGCGGCGGCGCCGTGCTCGCCTCCAGCCCGTCCACCAGCGTGCTGGTCGGCGGCCTCACCCCGGCCACCTCGTACACCCTGAGCGTCCAGGCCAAGGACAGCCGCGGCAACACCGGCCCGCTCAGCGCGTCCGTCACCGCGTCCACCTTCGACCCCTCGACCGACACCTCGCCGCCCACCGCACCGGCCAACCTCCGGGCCACGACGGTCGGTTCGACGGACGTGACGCTCGCCTGGAACGCCGCCACCGACAACGTCCGGGTCGCCGCGTACGACGTCTACCAGGGTGGCACCCCGGTCGCGACGGTCACCGGCGGCACGCTCGGCGCGACCGTCGGCGGCCTCTCGCCGTCGACCACCTACACGTTCACCGTGAAGGCCCGGGACGCCGCCGACAACGCCTCGCCCGCCTCCGCCCCGCTCACCGTGACCACCTCGGACCTGGTCGGCGCCGGGAAGTACGCCCGGGTCGGCTACTTCGTCCAGTGGGGCATCTACGGCCGCCAGTACTTCGTCAAGAACCTGGACACCTCGGGCGCCGCCGCCAAGCTCGACGTCGTCAACTACGCCTTCGAGAACATCGATCCGGTCAACCTGACCTGCATGGCGGGCGTCACCAAGGGCACCACCGGCAACCCGGAGGACCCGGACCAGGGCACCGGCGCCGGTGACGCCGACGCGGACTACGGCCGGGCGATGAGCGCCGACCAGTCGGTGGACGGCGTGGCCGACGACGGCTGGGGCAAACTCCGCGGCAACTTCAACCAGTTGAAGAAGCTCAAGGCCAAGTACCCGAACCTGAAGGTGGTCGTCTCGCTCGGCGGCTGGACCTACTCCAAGTACTTCTCCGACGCCGCCGCCACCGACGCGTCCCGCCAGAAGTTCGTCAAGTCCTGCGTCGACACCTGGATCAAGGGCAACCTTCCGGCCTACAACGGCGCCGGCGGCGACGGCGTGGCCGCGGGCATCTTCGACGGCATCGACCTCGACTGGGAGTGGCCCGGTTCCGGCGACGGCCACCCGGGCAACCACTGGAGCGCCAACGACAAGAACAACCTGACCCTGCTGCTGGCCGAATTCCGCAAGCAGTTGGACGCGTTGGGCGGCCCGCACAAGCTGCTCACCGCCTTCACCCCGGCCGACCCGGCGAAGGTCGCCGCCGGCTGGGACCTCTCGAAGATCTTCGGCTCGCTGGACATCGCCAACGTCCAGGGCTACGACTTCCACGGCTCGGGCAGCGACAACTCCTGGGAGCCGAACCGCACCGGCCACGCCTCCAACCTCTACCAGGACCCGAACGACCCCTACGCCACCCACTTCAGCATCGACGCGGCCGTCCAGACGTACCTGAACGCCGGTGTCAACCCGCGCAAGCTGACCATCGGCTTCCCGTTCTACGGGCGCGGCTGGCAGAGCGTCGCGGACGGCGGCGCGAACGGCGCCTGGCAGTCCGCGAACGGAGCCGCACCGGGGCAGTTCAGCGACGAGGCCGGGACGCGCGGGTACCACAACCTGATCACCGGCCTCTCCGGCCTCAAGGTCTACCACGATCCCAAGTCCGTTGCGACGTACGGCTATACGGGATCCGGCGGGCAGTGGTGGAGCTTCGACGACGCCTGGTCGATCACGCAGAAGACCGCCTACCTCAAGTCGAAGAACCTGCTCGGCGGCATGATCTGGGAGATGTCCGGCGACACCCCGTCCGGCACCCTGATGTCCGCGCTGGACACCGGGCTCAGGTAGCTCCGGGCCGGCGCCACGAACAGAACGGGCCGGCGCCCCTCCCCCCACCGGGGAGGGGGGCCCCCCCCCCCGCGCCACCACCCCGCCGCCCCCGCGGCCCACGCCCACAGCCCCCCC
>NZ_JBSFKQ010000042.1:0-66359 GCF_053598615.1 Kitasatospora sp. NPDC001095
ATCCGCCGCTACATCATCTGGCGGAACAAGCACGCCGCCGATCAGCGGCTACGCGAAGTCGTCACCAGGGCGAACGTTGCCTGATGCGGCACTAGCGAACCCGGCCCCCGCCCGCTCGCCCGTCCGCCCGAGCCGGTCCCCGGGCGGGCTCAGTCCGTGAGCGTGATCCGGATGCCGACGGTGCCGCGCTCGCCGCGCCGCAGCCGGCTGCCGAGCAGGGTGAGCACGCCGAGCAGGCCGTACTTCTGACGCAACAGGGTGCGGTAGGCGGAGGTGCGCTCGGGGCCGAGGATCTCGGCGGTGGCGGGGTACTGCTCGCCGGTCGGGCGGCCCTTGACGTCGCACGGGCCGACCAGCACGTCGGCGCGGTTGCGGATCCGCTTGACCTTCCAGGAGTCCGCGACCGTCCAGACGCCCAGCGCCTCCCCGTCACGCACCACCCACACCGGGGTCGGTACGGCGGTGCCGTCCTTCTTGTAGGTGGTGACGAGCAGGTAGCTCCCGGCGGAGAGCCGGACGATCCGGTCGAGCCGGGCCGCGGGGGAGGAGTCGGGCGTGGTCATGGCCGGAAGTCTAGGGCGTGTCCGACAATGCGCGCCTGGCGCGAATCGTCGGACACGCCCTGGGGCCGGGCGGCGCGGGACACCCGGCGGGGACGTCCGGCGGGGACGTCCGGCGAACGACGGCCACCGGTGCGGCCCGCCCGGCCGGGAAGTCGGCCTCGGTCACCGGGGTCCGCGGCCACGGGCGGTACGGGCGGAGCGGACCAGGGCGCGGGCCCGGCGGGTGAGGCCGCGCCAGCCGCGCCCGCCGACGCCGCGGAGGGCGGTCCTGCCGCCGCCGGACCCCGGGGCGGCCGCGGGTTCGCCCGGCGCTGTGCGGCGGCGGGCGGCGACCCAGGAGATGGCCCAGGCGGCGAGGGCGGTGCCCAGGATGGCGGCGGTCCAGACGGCGGGGGCGAGGCCGAAGCCGGATCCGTCGGCCGCCGGCGGGCGGGACCCGGGCGGCAGCTGCTCGTCGGCCTCGGACCGGACCCGGGCCGTGGCACTGGGGGAGGACGCGGCGGTGTCGTCGACCAGCTTGCCGACCGGCTGGACCTTCCCGGCGGCCGCGAAGCCCCAGTCGAGCAGGCTGGCGGCCTCGTCGTACACCCTGCCCTGTGCGTCGGGGTGCATCACCGTCACCAGCAGGGTGCGGCCGCCGCGGGTGGCGGCGCCGGTGAAGGTGGCGCCCGCCTTGGTGGTGTAGCCGTTCTTGACGCCGATCAGGCCGGGGTACTTGCCGAGCAGCCGGTCGGTGTTGGCGATGTCGAAGCTGATGCGCTGGCCGGTGACCTTGTCCAGCCCGCCGGGGAAGCGTGCGGTGCGGGTGGAGCAGTAGGACCGGAAGTCGGCGTTGCGCAGCCCGGCCCGGGCGAAGAGCGTGAGGTCGTAGGCGGAGGAGACCTGGCCGTCCATGTCGTAGCCGTCGGGGGAGAGCACCTTGGTGTCGCCGGCCTGGAGCGTCCGGGCGCGCTCCTGCATCTCGGCGACGGTCTGCTCGATGCCGCCGTTCATGTGGGCGAGCACGTGGACGGCGTCGTTGCCGGAGCTGAGGAACACGCCCCGCCAGAGGTCCTCGACCCGGTACGGCAGGTTCTCCTTGACCCCGACCAGGCTGCTGCCGACGCCGAGGCTGGCGAGCTCGGCCGGGGTGACCTGGTGCTCCAGCGCCCGGTCGAACTTGGGCAGCACGGTGTCCGCGAACAGCATCTTGAGGGTGCTGGCCGGAGGCAGCGGCAGGTGGGCGTCGCGGGCGGCGAGCACCTCGCCGGTGGACGCGTCGGCGACCAGCCAGGAGCGGCCGGTCAGCTGGGACGGCAGCGCGGGTGCCCCGGCCAGCAGCGCGACCTGGACGGCCGGGCGGCCGAGCCGCTCCCCGCCCACGGCGGGGACGGCGTCCCGGGCGAGGGCGGACGGGGCGACGGCCGTGAGCACCAGGGCGGAGGCGGTGGCGCCGACCGCGACCCTGGTGACGGAACGTTTCTTCTGCGCCGCGTGGGTGGGGAGCACACGGCGAACGTAACCCGGGCCGCCGCCGGGGCGCCGGGCCTGCTGCTCCGTCCGGAGCCACTCGGGGCGGGGACGACTTTGGTGGCGCAGGACCGCACCGAAAGTCGGATGTCCGGCCGTGGGCGGCTTCCTAGGCTCGGGGGCATGAAGACCCTGCTCGGCTACCTCGGTTTCGTGTTGATCGTCGGCGGCGCCTCCGGCCTGGTGTCCGGCTGGGTCGCCGGCTTCCGGCTGTTCGGTTTCGTCCGGTTCCTGGTACCGGAGGGCCACGAGACCGCCGGGTACGCCGTCCTGGTGGCGCTCGGCGTCCTGCTGGCGATCCCCGCCGCCCGGCGGGGTTAGGGGGTCTCCGAAGGGGCCTCCGCCGACGGCTGCCGCGCTGACGGTTCCCCCACTGCCGGTTCCTCCGCCGATGACTGTCGCACCGCGATGCCGTCGAGGAGCACGGCGAGCCCGCTGCGGAAGGCCTCCCGGTGGCTGTCCTGCGGGGCGCCGCCGCCCGTGCTCTGCAGGGCCACGAGCAGCGGGAAGCGTTCCGCGAAGTCCGGTGCCAGCTCGGCGAGTCTGGCGGAACGGTCGGCCCACCACTCCTCGTCGGCGACCCCGGTCGCGGCCGCCGCGCCGCGCGCGTCGGCGGTGGCGGCGGCCAGGCCGCGGACGAACTGCCAGAGCGCGGCGACCGCCCCGCGCAGCCGCAGCGGCGACAGCCCGGCCGGTCGCAGCGCGCCCAACAGCGCTTCCATCGCCGCCAGTTCGGCCGGGCCGAGGACCGGGCGGGCCTGCGAGACCTGGAGCACCCAGGGGTGGCGCAGGTAGCAGGCGTACAAGTCCTCGGCCCAGGCGGTGACGGCATCCCGCCAACTGTCCGACGCCCGCCGCCCGGTGGGGATTTCGGCGAGCGCCCGGTCGTGCATCAGGTCCAGGAGTTCGGCCTTGCCGGGCACGTAGGTGTAGAGCGCCATCGCGGTCCGGCCGAGCCGTTCGCCCACGGCGCGCATCGAGAGCGCGGCCATGCCCTCGGCGTCGGCGACCGCGATTCCGGCGGACACGATCGCGTCCACGCTCAGGCCCGGCTTGGGGCCGCTGCGCCCGGCGCGCGGTTCCTCGGGTGCGCCCCAGAGCAGGGCGAGCGAGCGGTGGGCGTCGCCCTGCCCGGCATAGACGGTCATCCGGCATCTCCTTATGGCGTAAAGTATCGTCGCGACGTCAACTCTTTATGCCGTAAGGTTACCAACCGAAGGGGTTTCGCGATGACATTGCCCGTCACCTTCGTCGAGGTCGTCGAGGTCCGCCGGATCACGCCCCGCACCGCCCGGATCACCTTCGCCGCCGAGGAACTGCCCGACGCCGTCGGCACCGCCCCCGACCAGCAGCTCAAGCTCTGCTTCCCGCGCCCCGGGCAGCGCGAGCCGCTGCTGCCCGTCCGGCAGGACGACCCGACGGACTGGTACCGGGCCTACCTGGCGATCCCCGAGGAGCAGCGCCCGCTGCTGCGCAGCTTCACCCTGCGCGGCCGCCGCCCCGGCACCCGGCTGGTCGAGATCGACTTCGCGCTGCACGGCGACACCGGCCCGGCCGCCGCCTGGGCCCTGCGCGCCGCGCCGGGGGACCGGCTCGGGATGGTGGGCCCCTCCGCGTTGTACGCCCCGTCGGTGCCGTTCGCCGAGGTCGCGGCGGCCGCCGACTGGGTGCTGCTGGCCGGGGACGAGACCGCGCTGCCGGCGCTCGCGACGCTGGTCGGGGCGCTGCCCGAGGGGGTGCGGGCGTACGCGTGGATCGAGGTCGCCGACCGGGCGGAGCGTCAGGAGCTGGCGAGCCGGGCCGAGCTGGAGGTGGTGTGGCTGTACCGCGACGGGGCGGCTCCGGGCGCCGCGCTGGCCGAGGCGTTCCTGGGCGGTGTGCTGCCGGCCGGCGAACCCTTCGTCTGGCTGGCCGGGGAGGCGGGGGCGGTCCGGGCGATCCGGCGGCACCTGGTCGAGCGGGAGGGGGTGCAGAAGGAGAACATCGACTTCACCGGCTACTGGCGCCACCGGCTGACCCAGGACGACGCGCCGACCGCCGAGGACCTGGCGGACGCTCAGGAGCGGGCGGCCGGGTACTGACCAGGGGGAACGGGACCGGATCCGCTCGGGGCCGATCGGCTGAAAGATGCGGATTCGGCCCGATTTCCTCCCTGAATTTTACTGATTGATGGTCAACTTTACTTTCTGATGGGGATTTACCCCCTTGTCGTGATCCTCTCAGGTGCGTTGGAATGCGTCAGCTATCCATTCGACTGCCCATCTGACGAGAGGATTTATATGATCGGCTGGCGCAAAACCCAGCTATCAGCCGCCGTCACGGTCACCGCCGCGTCCATGGTCCTGAGCCTCGGGACCATCGCGAGCGCGGCCCCGGCCCCCGACCCGCAGAACACCCGGGCGGCGTCCGCGGACGGGGCACCGGTGCCGGTGATCGTGATCCTGAAGGACCAGGTCGCGGACGCCCCGGCCGACCACGGCCACCTGGGCGCCCGGCAGCAGAAGACCGCCTCCGCGCAGGCGCCGCTGCTGAACAAGGTCAGGGCGGGCGGCGGCACCGACATCAAGAGCTTCGTGGTCGGCAACGCTTTCTCGGCCACGGTCAGCCCCGCTCTGCGCGCCCAGCTCCAGGCGGACCCGGCCGTCTCCTCCGTGGTGGCGGACACCCAGGTCCAGGTCGCCCCACCGGCCGCCACCAAGGCGAAGGCGGCCAAGGACGCCGCCGCCGGTGCCGGCGCCAAGGCCCCCAAGGCCGACGCCGCCGCGCAGGCCGTTACGGGCAGCAACGGTCAGGGCGCCGAGGAGAACGCGACCAACACGGTCTGCCCCTCCGACCCGGGCAAGCCGCTGCTGGAGCCCGAGGGCCTGTACTCCACCCGGGCCGTCACCGGCAACGGCAAGCCCGGCGTGGAGGACCTGGCCACCGGCAAGGGCGTCAAGGTCGCCTACATCGCGGACGGCCTCGACCCGAACAACCCGGACTTCATCCGGGCCGACGGCTCGCACGCCGTGGTCGACTACCAGGACTTCGCGGGCGACGGCTGGGACGCGCCGACCGGCGCGGCCGAGGCCTTCGGCGACGCCTCGGCGGTCATCGCCCAGGGCCGCCAGGTCTACGACGTCTCCAAGTTCGTCAACTCCTCGCACCCGCTGCCGGCCGGCTGCAACATCCGCATCCGCGGCCTCGCCCCGGACGCCGACCTGGTCGCGCTGAAGGCCGGCGGCGAGATGATGTCCAACTCCTCGATCCTGCAGTCGATCGACTACGCGGTGCGGGTCGCCCACGTCGACGTGCTGAACGAGTCCTTCGGCGGCAACGTCACCCCGGACAGCGGCGCGCACGACACCATCTCGCTCTTCAACGAGCAGGCCGTCAAGGCCGGTGTCACCGTCGCCGTCTCCAGCGGTGACGCCGGGCTCAGCGGGACCGTCGGCACCCCGGCCACCGACCCGTACGTGATCGCGGTCGGCGCCTCCACCGACAACCAGAACTACCAGCAGACCGGTTACGCGGCCTCCAAGTTCTCCAACGGGACCTGGAGCGACAACCGCATCTCCGCGCTCTCCTCGGGCGGCTTCACCCAGGCCGGCCGGACCGTCGACCTGGTCGCGCCCGGCGAGTCGGACTGGGCGCTGTGCACGCCCGACACCGCCAAGTACACCGACTGCACCGGCTACAACGGCCAGCCCTCGCCGATCCAGCCGTTCGGCGGCACCAGCCAGTCGGCCCCGTTCGTCACCGGCGCCGCGGCCCTGGTCATCCAGGCCTACCGCGACACCCACGGCGGCGACTCGCCGTCCCCGGCACTGGTGAAGAAGTTCCTCACCGGCACCGCCACCGACCTCGGCGTGCCGGCCGAGGAGGAGGGCGCCGGCCTGCTGAACGTCCGCGCCGCCGTCGAGGCCGCCCGCGGCTACGACGACGGGGACGGCACCGACGGCGCCAGGACCGTCGTGGTCGACACCGGCCAGATCGACATCGCCGGCACCCCCGGCTCGACCCACACCGCCGACGTGACCGTCACCAACACCGGTGACAGCACCCAGACGGTGAGCGCCGCGACCCGCAGCTTCGTCCCGCAGTCGGGCAGCCGGCAGACCGTCCAGCTGGACCCGTCCTCGAAGGACACCTTCAAGTACGCGACCAACGGCGCGGACTGGGTGCAGAAGCAGGTCAAGTTCACAGTCCCGGCCGGCGCCGACCGCCTTGCGGCCTCGATCGCCTGGCAGGGCGCCCCCAACCCGGTCACCAACGGCCCGGTGGTCCGCATGACGCTGCTCGACCCCTCGGGCCGCTTCGAGACCAACACCCGTCCGCAGGGCGGCGCCACCCCGGCGAACTACGGCCTGGTGGACGTCCCGCACCCGGTGGCCGGCGAGTGGACCGCGATCCTCTACACCCCGGCCGGCAAGGCCGGCTACAGCGGCGCCGTCCAACTCGGCACCGCCACCCAGCGCGCGGTGCCGGCCGGCGCCGTGAGCCCGAACACCACCGACCTGAAGCCGGGCCAGACCAAGACCCTCAAGGTCCAGCTCACCACCCCGGCCACCAGCGGCGACTCCAGCGAGGCCGTCCTGGTCTCCGGCTCCAACGGGAACACCACCAGCGTCCCGGTCGTGCTGCGCAGCCTGGTGCCGGTCAACCAGGGCAAGGGCACGTTCACCGGCACCATCACCGGTGGCAACGGCCGCAGCGCCTCGCCGACGCAGAGCTTCTCGTACGCCTTCGACGTCCCGAAGGGCCAGCGGGACCTGCGGGTCGGCCTGACCGTCGCCAAGGACCCGAAGCTGCTCATGCAGGGCGCGCTGATCAGCCCGAACGGCACCCCGGTCGACATCGAGGGCAACGGGCAGTTCGACGCCCAGGGCAACCTGGCCGGCACCGGCAACGGCGTCTCGGCCACCGCCGTCAACCCGGCCGCCGGCCGCTGGCGGTTCGTCCTGAACGTGCTCGGCCCGGTCAGCGGCCAGGAACTCGCCCAGGACTTCACCGGCACCGTCGCGTTCAACCAGAACCAGGCCACCGCGGCCGGTCTGCCGAACGACCCGCGCACCGGGCTGGCGGCCGGCAAGCCGGTCACCGTCCAGGTGAACTACACCAACAACACCGTCGCGACCCAGCGGATCGCGGCCGACGGCCGACTGGACCGCCGGGTGGACGTGCCGCTGGTGCCCCAGGGCTCCTCGGCGACCGTCAGCCTGCCGCTGAGCCTCAGCTCCGCCGTGCCGTCCTTCCTGGTGCCCCCGGGCACCGACCGGCTCAAGGCTGTGGCGGCGTCCTCGACGCCGGCGCAGATCGAGCTGAGCGCCACCACCGGCTCGCCGGACCTGTTCGGCGACCTGAAGAAGGCCCAGGACGGCTCGACCGTCTCGGTGGTGACCGACAACGGCACCCCCGAGCAGCCGGTCGTCCCCGGCACCTGGGGCACCTTCGTCCAGCAGATCGGCCCGTTCGGCAGCGGCTCCGCGCCGGCCGGCACCTCCACCATCACGGCCACCGCGCACACCCAGGCCTTCGACCCGGCGCTGACCTCCAGCACCGGTGACCCGTACGCCGCCTCGGTGAACGCCTCGGCCGCGGCCGCCACCCCGGTGACCGTCGCCCCCGGCGCCACCGGTTCGCTCCAGGTGACGCTGACCCCGACCGGCCCGAAGGGCAGCACCGTCAAGGGCGTGCTGTACCTGGTGTCCGGCCCGACCGGCGTGGCCACCGCCAACAACGTCCTGAACACCACCGGTTCGGTGCTCGCGGCGATCCCGTACAGCTACACCGTGAACTGACGAAACGTCAACTCGACTGAGACCGAGGCCGTCCCGGAGTTCCGGGGCGGCCTCGGCCGGTTCCGGTGGGCCGGGTTCCGCGGAAACCTTCGGGTGCCGCCGGTCGTTGGGCCGGGCAGGGGCCGTTGCGGCCCGACCGACCGACCAGGGAGCGGGAGTTGAACGACGCGATCAAGCACGGCGAGGTCGAGGTCAACGGCGTACGGCTGCACTACGCGGAGCAGGGCGAGGGGCCGCTGGTCCTGCTGCTGCACGGCTTCCCGGAGAGCTGGTACTCCTGGCGGCACCAGTTCGCGCCGCTCGCCGAGGCCGGGTACCGGGTCGTCGCGCCGGACCAGCGCGGCTACGCCCGCAGCTCCCAGCCCGAGCAGGTGGACGCCTACACCCTGCTGCACCTGGTCGGCGACGTGACCGCGCTGATCGGCGCACTGGGCGAGGAGCGCGCCGTCGTGGTCGGCCACGACTGGGGCGCGCCGGTGGCCTGGACCACCGCGGCGCTGCGGCCCGACCTGGTGCGCGGGGTGGCCGGACTGAGCGTGCCGCCGCTGCCGGTGGGCGGGCCGCGGCCGCTCGAGGCCGCCCGGGCGGCCTTCGGGGAGGGCTTCTACCAGGTCTACTTCCAGGAGCCCGGCAAGGCCGACGCCGAGCTGGCCGCGGACGTCAAGTCCAGCCTGCGGCGCATCCTCTGCGGCAAGCAGCCGGACGGCGTGCCGCGGCCGTGGATCGTCCCCGAGGGCGGGAAGCTGCTGGACACCGTCCCGGAGCCGGAGCGGCTGCCCGGCTGGCTCACCGACGAGGACCTGGACGTCTTCACGGCCGACTACGCCGCCCACGGTGAGCGCGCCTTCACCGGCGGCCTCAACTGGTACCGCAACCTCGACCGCAGCGCCGAACTCCTGGCCGCCTTCAGCGGGGTGACGGTCGAGGTGCCCGCGCTGTTCGTGGTGGGCGAGCAGGACCTGGTCAACGCGCTGGTCCCGCGCCCGGTGCTGGACCACCTGTTGGGCCGGCTGCCCAGGCTGCACGGCCACGTCCGGCTGCCGGACACCGGGCACTGGACGCAGCAGGAGCGCCCGGCCGAGGTCACCGAGGCGCTGCTGGACTTCCTGGCGCACCTGGACAAGTAGTCGGGCCGGGCGCCGTCCGCAGTCGTCGGCCGCGGCCGACGACTGCGGACAGCCGCGGACGGCGTCAGACCGGCAGCAGGCGGGCGATCAGTTCGCCGAGGCGGCGGGCGTTGCGGCAGGAGTGCATCTCCACCACGCCCGCGTAGGCGAGCGCGGCGGAGTCGCCGGTCGGCCAGAGCGAGGGCTGCTCCGGGTTGAGCCAGAACACCCGGCGCGCCCGGCCGGCGATCCGGCGCAGCGCGTCCAGGTTGGGGTCGCGCTGGTTGTTCCTGGCGTCGCCGAGGACCAGCACGCAGGTGCGCGGGCCGACGGCGTCCAGGTGCCGCTCGGCGAACTCCCCGAACGCGGCGCCGTAGTCGCTGTTGCCGTGGTAGCCCGTCACCTTGGCCTCGGCGAGGATCCGGGCGGCCAGCCGCGCCGGGTCGTCGCCGCCGCGCAGCAGTCCGGTGACCTCGGCGGTGCGGTTGACGAAGGCGAACACCCGGACCTTGCTGAACTGTTCGCTCATCGCCTGCACCAGCAGCATGGTGAAGTCGGCGAAGCCGGCCACCGAACCGGAGACGTCGCACAGCAGCACCAGCTCCGGCCGGGCCGGGCGGCGCAGCCGGTAGGCGGGGCGCAGCGGCACCCCGCCGGTGGTCAGCGAACGGCGCAGGGTGCGGCGCAGGTCGATCTCGCCGCGGGCGGCGCGGCGGCGCCGGGCGGCCAGCCGGGTGGCCAGCTTGCGGGCCAGGGGGTGGACGGTGCGGCGCAGTTCCGCGAGCTGGGTGCGGCCGGCGTAGAGGAAGTCGACCAGGTCGGTGGTCGGGGCGACGGCGCGTTCGGCGATCCGCTCGGGGCCGCGCAGCTCGGCGACCCGGCGGCGGGCCTCGCCGGCGGCCATGGCGCGGAAGTCCCGGATGCGGCGGCGGATCTCGTCGGCGAGCACCCGGTCGGAGAGGTCCCGGGTGTTCTGCCCCTCGCGCAGGGCGGCGAGGACGCGGGCGAGCAGGGTGTCGGGGGCGAGCCGGCCGAGCGCCTGCTGGGCGGACCAGCCGTCGGAGCCGGGCGAGCTGCCGACGCCGTACCGGCCGAAGGCCTCCAGCACCTCGCCGGCCAGCCGGGCCTGGGCGGCGCGGTCGTCGGCGGCCAGCGCGGCGGCGAGCCGGTCGCGCAGTTGATCGCGCAGCGGATCGGGGCGGCCGAAGCGCGGCGGCTCCGGGTCGTCCGGGATCGGCGGCGGGTCGGCCCGCACGGCCTCCGGGGTGCCGACGCCGAGCGGGAAGAACAGGTCGAAGGTGGCGTCGAAGACCGCCCGCTGGCTCTGCGAGCGCAGCAGGGCGGCGGCCAGGCCGGCCCGCATCGGCTCGCGGTCGGTGAAGCCGAGGACGTCCAGGACGGCGGCGGCGTCCACCGTCTCGGCCGGGCCGATCGGCAGGCCGTGGCCGCGCAGGGCGCGGACCAGGCCGGTGAGGCGGGCGGCGGTGTCGGCTTCCGGGGGCGGCGTCGTCACGCGAGGGTGAGCTTCTGGGCGGCCGTGCGGACGTCGTCCTGGTGCTTGAGGATCACCCCGAGGGTGTCCCGTACGACGGCGTCGTCCAGGGTGTCGGCGCCGAGGGCCAGCAGGGTGCGGGCCCAGTCGATGGTCTCGGCGACGGACGGCGCCTTGCGCAGCTCCATCGCGCGCAGCGCGCCGACCACCCGGACCAGCGACTCGGCCAGCGTCTCGTCCAGCCCGGGCACCTTGAGCCGGACGATCTGGCGCTCCAACTCGGCCTCGGGGTAGGCGAGGTGGAGGAAGAGGCAGCGGCGGCGCAGCGCCTCGGAGAGCTCGCGGGTGGCGTTCGAGGTGAGCAGGACGAAGGGGCGGCGGCTCGCGGTGATGGTGCCGAGCTCGGGGACGGTGACCTGGAAGTCGCTGAGCACCTCCAGCAGCAGCGCCTCCACCTCGACGTCGGCCTTGTCCATCTCGTCGATCAGCAGCACGGTCGGCTCCTCGCCGCGGATCGCGGTGAGCAGCGGGCGGGTGAGCAGGAACTCCTCGCCGAAGATGTCGGTGCGGGCGTCCTGCCAGCCCTCGTCGCGGCCGGCGGTGATCCGCAGCAGCTGCTTGGCGTGGTTCCACTCGTAGAGCGCGCGGGCCTCGTCGATGCCCTCGTAGCACTGGAGCCGGACCAGCCGGGCGCGGCCGATATCGGCGACGGCCTTGGCGAGTTCGGTCTTGCCGACCCCGGCCGGGCCCTCGACCAGCAGCGGCTTGCCGAGCCGGTCGGCGAGGAACACGGTGGTGGCCACGGAGGTGGAGGCCAGGTAGCCGGTGGCGGCCAGCTGTTCGGCGGCGTCCGCCACCGAGGTGAAGAAGCCCGTGCCGTTGTCGCTCATCCGTCTGCCCCGTTCCGGTTCGCCGTCTCCGTGCGGCGCCACCCTACCGGCCGGTCACTTCGCTGTCTCGGGTTCGTCGGCTCGGCGTCCGTTGGCTCGGGGTCGTGGGTTCGGCGTTCGTTGTCTCGGGTTCGTGGGCGTCGGATGGCGCGGTGGCTTCGGTGCGGTGCCGGGGCAAGGCGGTGCGGCGGCGTACGGCTCCGGTGAGGGTGCCGTACGCCGCCGTCGTCACGACGGGCCGGGTGGGCCCTGGTGTCAGTTGACGAAGAGGACCGGCTGGCCGGGGGCGGTGATGTCGATGACCTGGCCGTAGGTCGCGCTGAAGAAGCCGGTCGAGAAGCACAGGCTCGGGCCGGAGACCAGCGTGAACGGCTGGCCGGAGAAGCCGATGGTGTTGCCGGTGTTCGAGGTGGTGCCGTTGATCCCGGTGCTGTTCTGGTAGTTGCAGTTGATGCTGCCCAGGATGGTGTTGAGCACCACCGTGGTGCCCATCACGCCGGCCGCGCCGGGGGTGAGCTTGACCGGGTTGCCGGGCGCGTCGCTGACCGTGTTGGTGAACGGCAGGCTGGTGACGCTGATGCTCTTGACGCCGGTGACGCCGACGACGTTGGAGGTGCAGGACCCGAAGGTCTGGGTGTCGAGCCGCTCGACGGCGCTGCCCGGCGCGGCCGGGTTGGAGGTGACGGTCGCCGAGAAGGAGGAGGCGGCACACTTGACGCCGGTCGTCCCGGTGGCGCTGTTGTAGAAGGTCGCGTAGGTGCCGGAGACCAGGTTGGCGGTCAGTACGTCGCCGACGGCGACGGCCGGGCCGCTCGGGCTGCCGGTGGTCAGGACCGCGCCGGCGGCCTGGGCGGGGGCGACGGCCGCGCCGGTGAGGGCGAGCGAGGCGAGTGCTGCGGTGGCGAGGGTGCGGCTGATGCGCATGAGGGTGCCTCTCTCCGTCCGGTGGACGGGTGGGGGAATCCCCGCGTGCGGGTGTGGTGGTGTGCACGGCGGGGGAGGTGCATGGCGTACCGGGGGCTTCGTACCGGCGGCCGGTGCCGAACACCGCTTCGGAGGACCGGAGTTGCGGGCGTCGTCCGATGGGCTTCGGCACAGGCCGAGGGGCGGGCGGGCCCGGCGCCACGGGCCCGTCCGTGTGGTACGGCGGTGCGGACGTACGCGAGGGTGGGCGCGTACGGCGGTGCGGTGGTACGACAGTGCGGTGGTGCGGTGGTGCGACCTTGCGGTGGAACTGCGGTGCGGTGGTGCTGACGTGCGTACGGGCGGCGGCGTGGACACCAGCGGCACTGCGCCGTTCGGTCGGGGACGTGCGGTGCCGTGGGGCACGTGGACGGCTGCCACCGTCGCGTCCCCGCCTCCGCCGTGGTCCCGTGGCCTGGGCGTTCGCCCGGGCCGTCGGATCCCCGGAAGGTCCGTCCGGTGGTGGCCTGCTGGCCCACCGGTTGGAAACCTGTCAGTGTTGTAAACCCGGCGTATCGTCAATGTCAATACAGGACACAGGAGTTGGTGATGGATCGGAACTACCTCCGCGAAGCCGACGTGGTCCTGCTGCCGGGTGCCAGGACCGGCCGCGATCCGGCCCGCTCGATCAAGCCGGGGCCGCGCCGACTGCCCGCCGGCGTGATCGCCGCGACCCAGCGCGAACGGTTGCTGGACGGGCTGGTGCGGACCGTGGCCGAACGCGGCTACCAGCACGCCACGATCAGCGACATCTGCCGTGCGGCGGGCGTGACCAGGCCGGTCTTCTACGAGCTGTTCAGCGGAAAGGAGGACGCCTTCCTGGCCGCGCACCGGTACGGCACGGGCGTGGTGATCCGCCGGATGGTGGAGGCCTACGCGGCCGAAACCGACTGGTGCCGGGGCATCCGCAAGGGGCTCGGAGTGATGCTCCAACTCCTCTCGGGGACACCGGCGTTCGCGAAGATGGCGGTGATCGAGGTCGAGGCGGTCGGCCCGGCCGGGCGCCGGGAGCGGGCCCAACTGCTCACCAGGTTCCGCACGTTCTTCTCCGAGGTGCCCCAACTCCCGGGCGGGGTGGAGTCCAAGGAGATGGTGGACGCCGTGGTGGGCGGCGTCTACAGCGCCGTCTACCGGCGGATCGACTCCGGAAGGACCGAACAACTGCTGGAGATCCTGCCGGTGTTGAGCATGTTCTGCCTGTCGCCGTTCCTCGGCCCGGCGGAGGCGGCCGAGCGGCTGGGGGTGCGGGACTGGCCGAAGCGGGTCGCGGATTGGTGAAGAACCTTCGTGCACCCGTATTGACCCGACCAATACCGGGCAGTAGCTTCCCAGTTACTTACCGCGTGCTGACCGGAAGGACCCCGCTGCCGAGGGGTTGACGACCCGGTCACGCCGAAGAACGCTGTCCGCGCCAGGACAACGTGCCAAGTGCCTGCACACCCATCCACCCACAGGGAGCACACACATGGCCATGTCCGAGGACGCCGCCACGGCGGCCGAGGCCCCGCAGACGCCGGGCACGCCGAGAAGAGGCCGGGTCCGCCTCAAGCGCACCGCCCTGATGGCCGTCCCGGCCATCGCGGCCGGTGGCGTCCTGATGGCGCTCACCGCCCAGGGCGTGCTCGCCGCCCAGTTCTCCATCTCCGGCATGCCGTTCACCATCACCGCCGACAAGCTGGAGGGCGAGGGCTTCGCCCAGTTCGGCGCGCTGGACTCGATGATCCCCGACAGCCCCAACGCCGGCTCCACCGGCGGCCAGGTGCTGGTCGCGGTGTCGGCGATCAAGAAGGCCGAGATCACCAACCTCTGCCAGAGCGTCGACCTCGGCGGCATCAACCTGGTGATCCACGCGGGCGACGGCGGCACCCCCGTCTCCGCCAGCAACCTCACCACCGACTCCGACCTGCTCTCCGGCGACGCGGAGTTCACCAACATCGAGATCGGCGGCGACGCCAGCACGTACACCAAGGCCGGTCCGATCGGCAAGGGCGGCCCCGGCGTGTTCGGCCAGCAGGCCGACACCGTCAAGCTGACCCACCTGAACCAGCACAACTACGCGAGCACCGCCGCCGGGTTCAAGCTGCCCAACCTGCGGCTGAGCTTCAGCTCCACGGGCTGCTGACCATGACGGAGTCCGTACCGGAGCCGGCCGGCACCGGCGAGGGCACCGCGGCACGGGCCGAGGGGGTGGCCGCCGAGGGGACGGCGGCCACGCCCGCCCAGGCCGTGGCGGCCCCCGTCGCCGAGCCCGCCGCACACCCGGTCAAGAAGGACTGGCGGGGGCGGCGACCGTTCTGGGGCGGGCTGCTGGTGACGCTCGGCGGCGCCGAGATCCTGTTCACCCTGAAGGCCCCGCTGCCCGTCCTCCTGCACATCGGGATGGAGGGGCTGGCCGGGTACCTGGTGCCCGCGGTGATGGTGCTGTGCGGCCTGCTGATCCTGTTCAACCCGGCACAGCGGCTGTTCTACTCCATCCTCGCCGTGCTGGCCTCGCTGGCCACCTGGGTCACGTCCAACCTGGGCGGCTTCGTGGTCGGGATGATGCTCGGGGTGGTCGGCGCCTGCCTCACCTTCGGGTGGCTGCCCGAGCAGCCGCTGCGCCAGGGCCGGCAGCGGCGGCTGGAGCGCCGGGAGGCCCGCCGGGCGGCGGTCTGACGGCGGTGCCCCGGGTCCTGGTGGTGGGAGAGCACCAGGGCGTGGGGCACCCCGCCGTCGACGCGCCCGACGCGGGCGCTGCGCCCGCAGTGGTCCAGGGTGGTCCGGGGTCCGGGGGCGGGGTGGTCCGGGGTGGCCGAAACCATCCCGGACCGCACGCACCGAGGCAATGGGCCGAAGGTCCCGGGTCTCTCCGGGGCGATCGGCCCTTCTCGCGTTCGGCGGCCGGGCAGTTGACTGGACACGACATGGACCACAGCAGCAGCATGAGCACTGGCACCGCCGCCACCGCCGAGTACGACCGCCTGATCGCGCGCCATCACGCGATGCGCCTGCGACGCCAACTCCTCGCCCCGTCCTCCTCGGGCGGCGGCGACTTCGGGTACGGCGCCTACGGCGAGGACGGCGGCTACGACGGCGCCGCCGACCAGCACCTGATCCGGCGCGACCTCGACCTGATTTCCCCGCTCTCGGACCTGATCGACCACCTCTACGCGGTGATGTTCAGCCACCGCCCCTACCTGCGACCGATCTTCCCCGCCTCGATGGAGTTCCAGCAGCTCCACCTGGAACGGATCTTCCACCACCTGATCGACCACCTCGACCGCCCGGCCGAGCTGGAGCAGACGCTACGCCAACTCGGCCGCGACCACCGGAAGCTGGGCGTCCGGCCGGTGCACTACGAGGCCTTCGAGGAGGCCCTGTGCGCGGCCGTCCGGCACCGGGCCGGCGAGCGCTGGACCGAGGACCTGGAGGGCGCCTGGGTGCGGATGCTGCGCTTCGCCGTCGGCGCGATGGTGGCCGGCGCCGACTCCGCGCTCACCGAACCGCCGTACTGGCACGCCGTGGTGACCGGGCACGAGCGCCGCCGCCCCGACCTCGCCGTGCTGCGGGTGCGCACCGGCGAGCCCTACCCGTACCGGGCCGGGCAGTACGGCACCGTCGAACACCCGGCGCTGCCGCACACCTGGCGGCAGTACTCGATGGGCTGCGCCCCGCGGTCCGACAACGAGCTGGAGTTCCACGTCCGCCGCACCGGCCTCGGCGGGGTCAGCGCCGCCCTGGTCGACCACACCGCCATCGGCGACCGGCTGCGCCTCGGCCCGCCGCGCGGCAGCCTGCTGCCCGACGGCGACTCCCGAGACCTGCTGCTGATCGCGGGAGGTACCGGCCTCGCCCCGATGAAGGCGATCGTCGAGCAGCAGACCACCCAGCGGCCGACCGGCCGAAGGGTCCACCTGTTCGTCGGCGCCCGGGACCGCGGCGACCTCTACGACTGGCAGGCGCTGTCCGAACTCGGCCTGCACAAGCCGTGGTTGACCGTCACCCCGGTCACCGTCGGCGAACTCGCCGACGCCGTCGCGGCGGCCGGCGACTGGCGCGAGCACCTGGCCTGCGTCACCGGCCCTGTGGGCATGGTCGGCTCCGTCCGCACCCGGCTGGCGGAAGTCGGGATGCCGTCGACGCAGGTGCGGTTCGACCAGGCGCTCTTCCGCTGAGGACCGGTCGGCGCCGGATTGGCTTCGGCGCCGGTGTCGGCGTCAACGTCCGGGGCGACGTCCGGGTCAGCGGAAGCAGTAGGAGTCGGAGGAGGCGTCGCCGCCCGCCAGATGGGTCTGGTGGACGCGCAGACCCCGGAAGTCGGCGCCGTGCGGGAAGAAGCGCTCGTCCATGCTCAGCCCGCCGGCCTCCGGATCGGCGTCCAGCTTGACCATCCAGGGCTCGATGCCGTCCGGGTAGAACTGGTCGTCCCAGGCGCCGTAGAGCGAGTTGGTGAGGTAGAGCCGCCGGCCGTCCCGGCTGATCTCCACCATCTGCGGCGCCCCGCTCAGCGGACGGCCGGGCTCGGCCGGGTGCGGGGTGCGGGCGGCGATCCCGCCGAGCCGCACCGAGTCCGTCAGCCGGGGGTGGAACGGGTCCGAGACGTCGTACTGGAACAACTCGCCGGTGCCCCAGGCGGAGACGTACAGCCAGCGGTCGTCCACCGACAGGTTGATGTCGGTGACCAGCGGCGGCACCGCGCCGAACGGCTGCAGCGCGGGCGGCAGGTCCTCGGCCTTGGCCGGCTGGGCGGGGATCTCGATCACCTTGCGCGCGGTGAACGCCGGCCCCTCCCGGTACCAGAGCCAGATCGAGGAGGACAGGTCCTCGACGTTGGTGACCACCCCGACGAACCCCCACTCCGCCTGCGGGTCGTGCGCCGGACGCAGCTCCAGCACCATCTGGTACTGGTCGCCGAGGTCCACCCGCTGCAGGTGACGGCCGGAGTCCAGCTCCCAGAAGTGCAGCGCGTGGCCGTACTTGCGCCCGAGCAGGAGGTCCGGCACCACCCCGTCCTCGACCATCCGCGGGGTGCCCCACTCGCTGGTGATGCCCACGTTGGTGCCCAGGTGCCACCAGACGTCGTACGCGAACTGCTGCGGCCCGCGCTCGGTCTCCCAGGCGCGCAGCACGTCGAAGGTCGTGTGGTCGAGCAGCGCCACCCCGCCCGGGCCGTCGTCGCCCTCGCCGCTGCCGAGGCAGGAGAGGAAGACGCCGTCGGGGCCGCAGTGCAGGGTGTGCGGACGCGAGTAGCCGGCCTTGGCGGCGAGCTCCTCGGCCTCGATCGTCTTCACCAGCCGCGGGCGGACCGGGTCGGGCCGGGTGTCCAGCACGTGCAGCCGCGAGGAGCGCAGCCCGGGCAGCAGCAGGTAGCGCCGCTCCGGGTTCTCGTGGCAGGCGTGGGCGAGGGCGCTGGAGCAGGCGTTCCAGCCGAAGTGGTGCAACTCGTCGCCGAGCGTGGGCAGTTCGGCGAAGTTCAGGACCTTCCCGTAGCTCGCCGAGTCCGGATCGGTGTCGACGCTCAGCAACGCGTCCGGCTGCCGCCCCGACCGGTCGAATCCGGCCACGTACGCCAGCTTCTCCGGCGGAGCGGCGATCGCCTCGGCGGCCGAACGGTAGAGCGACGGATCGGTATGCCCGTGCTGCATGCAAACTCCCCAACTCGCCGTGTCCGTCCGGGAAGCGTTCCACAGAGACACCGGCGCACAGCAGGCGCACGAGGGGCGGACGGGGGCGGTACGGAGGCGGCCGGGGTGGCGGTCCGGTCGGGTGGTGGTCCGGAGGCGGCGGGTGGCGGTCCGGACGCGGTCGGGACGTGCGGGCGGCTACCCTCGGCCGGGTGCACAACAGCATTCGCGGGGGCGATTTCCACGCCCCGGTCGTCCAGGCGGACACCGCACACGTGACCGTCCCCGCCCGGCCGCCGACCATCTCGGGGCTGCCACCGCTCACCTCCGCCTTCACCGGGCGTGACCAGGACCTCGCCGAACTGCAGACCCTGTTGGCGTCGGACGGCCCGCCGACGGTCACGGTCACCGGCCTCGGAGGCATCGGCAAGACGACGCTGGCGATCGCGGCCGGCCACGCACTGCTCGACGCCGGCCGCTTCTCCCTGGCCATCTTCGTCGACCTCCGCGGTTATGACGAGACCCCGGTGGAGGTGGGGCGAGCCCTCGACGCCCTGCTCCGAGCCCTCGGCGTCCCCGCCGACCACATCCCCCCGGAGCCGCAGACCCGCGCCGCCCTCTACCGCGCCCAGCTGGAACGGCACGCCTGCGTCCTCGTCGTCGCCGACAACGCCTCCGCCGCGGAGCAGGTCCGTCTCCTGCAACCCCCGTCCACCCGCCACCGCCTCCTGGTCACCTCTCGCGAAACCCTCCCCAGCCTCGGCGCCCGCCTCCACCGCCTCGGCGTCCTCGCCCCCGAGGCGGCCACGGCCCTCCTCGACACCGCGTTGCGCGCCGCCCGGGCGGACGACGACCGCGTCGCGGCCGACCCGGCAGCCGCCCAGCGGATCGCGAAGCTGTGCGGTCACCTCCCGCTCGCCCTGCGCCTCGCCGCCGCCCAGCTCGTCCTGGACCCGCACCTGCGCCCGGAAGAACTCGCCGACGACTTGGTCGTCGGTACGGACTGCCTCGACCTGCTGTGCGACGGCGACATCGGCATCCGTCTCACCTTCGAGCGCTCCTACCGTCGTCTCACCCCCGAGCAGGCCGAGCTCTTTCGCTTCCTCTCGATCTGCGTCGGACGCGATGTTCCGACCCAAGCCGGGGCGGCGCTCATCGGCAGGAAGGTCCGAGCGGCCCGTGCCCTGTTCGCCCAACTGGCCGGTACTGCGCTGATCGAGCAGAGCCCGGGAGGCGGTCGGTGGTACATGCACGACCTCGTCCGGTCGTACGCCTTGGAACGACTGGTGGAGGATCCGGAGCTGGGCGCACTCGGTCTGAGCCGCTTCACGGAGTACTACGTGATGACCGCTCATGCTGCCAACCGGCGGGTCATGTCGAGGCCCGATCGCTCCGGTGGTGATCTCTTTCCGGAACGGGCCGCCGCTCTGGCGTGGTTGGACGACGAGCGGGCGAACATGGTGGCCATGACGTTGGCCATGGCGCAGGCCGGAATCCACAGAGGGGTGGTCCGCCTCTCCTCCGTCGTGATGCCCGGCTTGATCCACAGTGGTAGCGCCGAGATGGCGATGGCCGTATCGGAGGCGGCACTGAGGGCTACAGGTTCGGTCGATTCGGATGCGGACGAAGCCGACGAAGCGAATGCGTGGAACAACTACGGCACTTCGCTCCGCCTCGCGGGACGCTTCGAAGAATCGGTCGAAGCCTATCGACGCGCTCTCGCCATCTCGCCCGACCGCCACGGCTCGGTGAGTCAGATGATTGCGTTGATCAATCTGGGCGAGGTGCTGCGGACGGCCGGTCGCCCCGGGGAAGCCCTTGAGCTGCTCGAACATGTCCGCGCGCTCTGCCGGGAGTGTGGCGACCGGAAGTGCGAGGTCATCGCCTGGGAGAGCGCGGAATCGGCGCTTCGTGTGCTGGGCCGGAACGACGAGGCGGCCCAGGCCCGGGAGCGTGCCCGCGCCATCCTCCTGACCCTGGGCGTGGAGGGAGCGGATTCCCGGGACGGCGATGAGCCCAGTACCACCCGTGCCACCCTTGGGGCCGCCGGGCAGATCACCTGGTGACACCCCGCCGCCGAGCGCCCCGCAGCTACCGGCCGGTATGGTCGGGGGCGGAAACAGGTGGTCACCTGCCGAGAGGGCAGGCGGAACAGAGGACGGGTGCGGCGGCAGATGGAGTTCCGTGAAGACATCCTGGGTGCCCCCTACGAGGCGGCCGAGCTGACGCTGCGGCCCGACGACGAAGGGGCCGTGTGCGCGACGCTCGTCCGTCGGCCGGTGCCCGGGTCGGAACGGGCCGTGCTGTACATCCACGGCTACAACGACTACTTCTTCCAGACCAACCTCGCGGACCACTACACCGCGCTCGGGTTCTCCTTCTACGCCCTCGACCTGCGCAAGTACGGCCGCTCCCTGCGCCCGCACCAGTCGCCGAACTTCGTCCGCGACCTCGCCGAGTACGACGAGGAGATCGACGAGGCGGTCCGGATCATCCGCGAGGTGGACGGGCACCGGCAGCTGCTGCTGAACGGGCACTCCACCGGCGGGCTGATCGGGGCCCTGTGGGCCGGGCGTCGGGCCGGACGCGGAGTCGTGGACGGGCTGTTCCTCAACTCGCCGTTCCTGTCGATGCCCGCCGCGCCCGCGGTCCGCACGCTCGGCGGGCCCGCCGTGACGGCGCTCGGGCGGCTGGCGCCGACCCGCGTCCTGCCGTCCGCGCTCAACCCCCACTACACCCACAGCCTGCACAAGGACCACCAGGGCGAGTGGGACTTCGACCTCACGCTCAAGCGTCCCCAGAGCTTCCCGCTGTACGCGGGGTGGCTGTCGGCGATCCACCAGGGCCACCGGCGACTGCAGCGCGGGCTGGGCATCGACGTGCCCGTGCTGCTGATGGCCTCGACCCGCTCCATCTCGACCACCAAGTGGCACAACGCGCTGCACCACGCCGACGCCGTGCTGCGCGCCGACGACATCGCCGCGCAGGGACCGCGGCTGGGCCGGCACGTCACCGTCGTCCGGATCAAGGGCGGCATGCACGACCTGATCCTCTCCGGCGAGGCGGCCCGCACCGAGGTGTTCACCGAGCTGGACCACTGGCTCGCCGCCTACCTCGACGTCAAGCCCGTCGGGGAGCACGCGTGACCTCCGAGCACGACCCGCACGACTCGGACGACCACGCGGGCGGGCACGACCCGCACGACGAGCCCGTGCCGGTCGGGCGGCGCACCGACCTGGGCTTCGCCAAGCTCATGCCCGACCTCGACCGCGACGGCGGCTGGCTGCTCACCCTGGACGGCACCCCGCAGTCGTACGTCGACCTCGCCGACCCGACCCACCTCGAGTTCGAGTACACCCGGCGCCTCGGCCACCTCGCCGACGCCCTCGCCCCCGCCGGCCGGCCGCTGGACGCGCTGCACCTCGGCGGCGGCGCCCTCACCCTGCCCCGCTACCTGGCCGCCACCCGGCCCGGCTCGCGGCAGCGGGTGGTCGAGGTGGACGGGCCGCTGCTGGAGCTGGTCGCCGAACAGCTGCCCTGGCAGGGCCCCGGCGCGGACATCACCGCGACCGTCGGCGACGCCCGGGCGGCCCTCGCCGAGACCCCGGCCGGCTCGCAGGACCTGGTGATCGCCGACGTCTTCCACGGCTCGCGCACCCCCGCCCACCTCACGTCGGTGGAGTTCCTGCGGCTGGCGGCGGCCGCGCTGCGCCCCGGTGGCTGCTACGCGGCGAACCTGGCGGACGGCCCGCCACTGGCCTTCGCCAAGGCGCAGGCGGCGACGGTGCGGGCGGTGTTCCCGTACGTCTGCCTGGTGGCGGAGGCGCCGGTGCTGCGCGGCCGCCGGTACGGCAACATCCTGCTGGCCGGCTCGACGGCGCCGCTGCCGGTGGCCGAGCTGACCCGGCTGCTCGCGGGCGACATCTTCCCGGCCCGCCTCACCGAGGGGGACGACCTGGCGGCCCTGGTCGGCCGCACCGCCCCGGTCACCGACGCCGAGGCCACCGACTCCCCGCCCCCGCCGGACGGCGCCTTCAGCATCGGCTGACGCCCCGCCCCTGTGGCCCCACCCCTGCGGCCCTGCCGCCGGAAGTCCGCTGGTCCGTCCCCGCCGCCCCGGGTAGCGTGCGGGGACGGTCCGGACGAGGCGAGACGATGCGGCCGCTCCTGCTGGTGGACGTCGACGGCCCGCTGAACCCGTGCGCGGCGAAGCCCTCCCGCCGGCCCGACGGTTACCGGACCCACCGGCTGATGACACCCCGCTGGGCGGCGGCCGAACGCTGCCGGCTCACGGCCTGGGGCCTTCCCCACAAGCAGCCCAAGCCCCTGCGGGTCTGGCTCGACCCGGCCCATGGCCCGGCCCTCGCCGCGCTGCCCCTCGACCTGGCGTGGGCGACGACCTGGGAGAACCCACCACCCTTACACCTTGCCCCCGAGGGTGTGCTCGTACAGCCCGGCCAGGTATCCGTTCACGTCCACGCTGACGGGGTTTACCGTGCGAGGCCCGGTGAGGCGGAGCGCCCCGGCGGTGGGCCGGGACGCTCCGTCGAATGGCGCTGTGATCACCGGTTGGACTTCTCCGGCACGACGTCGTCGCCGTCGTCACCGCCCACGGGCCCGCAGTCCCACTCGGTGGTGACGGTCCCGGTCTCGCGGTACTGCGCGAGGGCTTCGGTGTTCACGGTGCCGTCGGCGTTGGTGAAGCACACCTCCGGCAGTGGCCCGTACGCCTCCTCGTACGCGGCCACCCACGCGATCGGACCGACGCCCCGCATCTCGACGTGGGCCAGCTTGCGGCCGGCGTGCTGGAGGGCGAACGGGCGGCTTCCATCAGTCACGACGTCCATCAGCCACGACGTTCCTGTGCGCCCTCGAAGACACGCATGGAGCACGACTCTGTCGGGGACCTCGGAGCTTTCCCGAGCATGCCCGTTGACCAGCGGGCATGCTCGGGGCTGATCGACGCTACGAAGGTGTCGAGATGTCAGTTGCCGCTCCACGGGTGCGGATGGCGGGCCCCGGGGCCGAGCGGCGGCTGATGCCGGGAGAGTCGGATGCGGTCGGTGCCCGCGGCCGTCGCGTGCCGCGACAGCCGCGCGAACGCCTCCCGGGCGGCGTCCTCCTCGCCGCATCGGACGGCTGCTTCGACCAGCTCGGGCAGGGCGAGGCTGGAGTTCCCAACTCACCGTCGGCCACGGCCGCCGAGCGGAGGCCAAGGCCGCGCGGTGGTCGACGCCGTTGGCGTGCAGCGCCGCCGCACTCCGTCTACGTCCACCCCGACGCGCGCGGCAGGGGTGTCGCCCGCGCCCTGCTGGAGGCGCTGGCCGCATCGACCGAGGCGGCGGGGATCTGGACGCAACCGCCGCCAGTACGGCCAGGCCGGGTGGGTCAACGCCGACGAGCCGACGCTCGGCCGCATCCTCGCCGACCACTCCTACATCGGCGCCCCCGCCCCCGCGGCGAATGGACGCTACGCCCCTGGAGTGAAATGAAATCCGTTTTCATTTAGGCTAGGGTGAGTCGCGCTTCCCCGGGGCGTCGTGCCGACCCCGGGAGCGAGACCGACCGCCTGCCCGCCCGATCCGCAACGGAGTCGCCCCCACATGTCCGCTCACTGCCAACTGACCGGCCGCAAGCCGTCCTTCGGCAACGCGATCTCCCACTCGCACCGCCGTACCCGCCGCCGGTTCGACCCCAACATCCAGCGCAAGCGCTACTGGCTGCCCAGCGAGGGCCGGTTCGTGCGCCTGACGCTCAGCGCCAAGGGCCTGAAGACCGTGGACGCCATCGGCATCGAGGCCGCCGTCGCCCGCATCCGCGCCCGGGGGGAGAAGGCCTGATGGCCAAGCAGAGCAAGATCGCCAAGAACGAGCAGCGGCGGGCGACCGTCGCCCGGTACGCCGAGCGCCGGGCCGAGCTGAAGCGGGTCATCGCCCACCCGTCCAGCACGCCCGACGAACGAGCGGCCGCCCGGCGGGAGCTGGACCGCCAGCCCAGGGACGCCAGCGCCACCCGGATCCGCAACCGCGACAGCGTGGACGGCCGCCCGCGCGGCTACCAGCGCGCCTTCGGCCTCTCCCGGCTCAACCTGCGCACCATGGCGCACGCCGGGCAGCTCCCCGGCGTGCGGAAGTCGAGCTGGTGAGCGCGGTGCCCGAACACGTCAGGCTCCCCGTCGTCGTGGTGGCCGGGCTGCACCGCGCGGAACGCCGCCGTGCCGTCCAGGAGCTGCTGGACGGCAGCGTCAACGGTGTCGTCCTGCACCACGATCTGCGCGACGCCGGCCGCGGCACCGTCCACCGCGAACTGCGCGACGGCGACGGTGCGTACGACACCGCCGACGTCCCGCTGACCAACGACTGCGCCTGCTGCGCCCTGCGCGAGGACCTGCTGCCCGAGCTGGCCGGGATCGCCGAGGCCGGGCAGCACGGGCTGGCGATCGTCGAGCTGTGGGGCGGCAGCGACCCGCACCCGGCGGTCGAGGTGATCGCCGGCGGCGAGGTGGACGGCCGCCCGACGGCGGAGTTCATCGAGCCGGCGGGCGTAGTGGTCGCGGTCGACCCCGACCGGCTGCTCGGCGAGCTCTCCGTCCCGGACACCCTGGCCGAGCACGGCGAGCACACCTCGCCCGACGACACCCGCACCCGTGCCGAGGCGCTCGCCCACCAGATCGAGTACGCCACCACCATCGCCGTCGCCCGCGGCGGTGCGGCCGGGCTGGCGATGCTGCGGCAGCTGCACCCGACCGCCCGGCGGGTCCTGCTCGGCACCGGCGAGCTGCTGCGGGCTGCGCTCGGCGGCTTCGACGTGGCAGCGGCCCGCGACCGGGTGAACCCGGCCCTGGCGCTGCTGCCGCAGCCGGCCGACGAGGCGGGCGTGGCCACCCTGGTGTGGGAACGGCGGCGCCCGCTACACCCGGGCCGGCTGTACGAGGCGCTGGAGCTGCTGGTGCCGGCCGCCCAGCGCAGCCGGGGCCGGTTCTGGCTGGCCAACCGCGGCGAGCTGATGCTCGCCTGGGACGCCGCCGGCGCCAATCTCGCGGTCGAGGAGTGCGGGCCCTGGCTGGCCTCGCTGCCGGACGCCGCCTGGGAGCAGTACCCGCCCGCCCGGCGGGCCGCCGCGGCCCTCGACTGGCACCCCGCCCACGGCGACCGCGTCCAGCAACTCGTCTTCACCGCTGAGGAGTTGGACGTCGGCGGGATCACCGAACTGCTCGACTCCTGCCTGCTCACCGACGCCGAGCTGCTGGCGGGGGAAGCCGGCTGGAAGGCGCTGCCCGACGCCTTCGAGGACCTGCTCGAACCCGTCTCCTGAACGACCGTACGAAGGAACCGACATGGCCAAGCGCCCCACCGCCGGACGTCCGGCCCGTCCGCGCCCGAACCCGCTGATCGAGGCGGACATCACCCGCATCGACTACAAGGACACCGATCTGCTGAGCAGGTTCCTCTCCGACCGCGGCAAGATCCGCAGCCGCCGGGTCACCCGGCTCACCGTCCAGCAACAGCGGGCAATGGCACGGGCGATCAAGAACGCCCGCACCATGGCGCTGCTGCCCCACACCTCGACCACCCGGTAGGAGCGTGTCCCGTGGCCGTACCCAAGTGCAGGACGTCCCGCAGCGCCACCCGCCACCGCCGCGCCCAGTGGAAGGCGAGCGCGCCACGGCTGGTGCCGATCACCGTCGACGGGCGCGAGCACCTGGTGCCGCGCAATCGGGTCCGCGCGTACAAGCGCGGGCTGATCCAGCCGTGAGGGAGAGGGGCCGCGGCGCATGCGCCGCGGCCCCGCACGCTTCCCGGGGTCGGCTGCGTTCGGCGGCCGTCAGGACTGTCGGGTTCTATCGAGCCGGCCGTACGCGGCGAAGCCGTACCGGCGGCCCGAGGGCTACGAGACCCATCGGCTGATGACGCCGAGCTGGGAGGCCGCCGAGCGCCGCCGGCTCGCTGCGTGGGGCCTGCTCCACAAGGCGCCGAAGCCCCTGCGGGTCTGGCTCAACCCGGACCACGGCCCGGTCCTCGCGGCGCTACCGTACGACCTGGTGTGGGCGACCACGTGGCAGGAGGAAGCGGATGCCTTCATCGCCCCCCTCCTCGGACTGCCCGCCCTGCCGCACATCGCCTGGTCCGAGCCGCGGCCCGAGCCGGACGGCGGGGTGTTCTGGAAGACCCCGCAGATCGTCGCCTGGGCGCGCGGCCGCCCGCTCGCCTGGGTCGACGACCTGATCACCGACGCAGACCGGGCCTGGGTCGAAGCCCACCACCCCGGCCCGGCCCTCCTCCACCACGTCGACCCGAAGACCGGCCTGACGGCGGACGACTTCGCCCGGCTGACGGACTGGGCCCGCCAACTCGGCTGACGCCAGCGGCGTCACTTCCTCCGAGTCCTTCGACCTCGAGTTCGGTTGGGCCCGTGCTTCGCCCGCACCGGTGTGCTGCCCCGACCCCCTCGCCCGCGGCACATTGAGCACTCTTCCAGCATTGGTCTCCGCGCTGGCGCCCGACCGTCGCTGTTGGCCATTACTAGAGACCCGCGAGCGCGGGGCCGATCTCGCGGTGTTCGCCTGGCCGGTACTGGCCCGGGAGCAACCCCCGCGAGCGCGGGGCCGACAACGCCGGCTTTACCGCGTTTCGCCACAGCCAGGAGCAACCCCCGCGAGCGCGGGGCCGACACTTGCTGACCTGCGGCGGTTGGCGTCAGGGGGCGCCGATTGATTCAGTTCGATTGGACGGAAACCTGGAGGGCAAGTGGTGTCGTACCGTCATTCTCGTCGCCCCAACCCGGGTTGCCACCAACATGTTCCGTGCTCCCGAAGCGTACTCGCACGTGGGTCGGGATGATGGTCGAGGAATTCTGATAGCGGTGCCCGCCGGAAGTCAGAGGCTGGTTGCGCGCCTTGTGGGACAAGCTCGCGCGCGAGGAGGGCCGTTGGGGCTGCTCCGGCTTCCAGCGGCCCGACCACGCACTGCACGACCAGGGAGGACTTCCCCGCCCCGCCAGGGCCGGCGACCACCAACCGGTTCGGTGTGAGCGCTCGGAGCCGCGCGACCATGTCTCCGAACCCGAGCTGTTCAGGCAGTCGCGTGCGCGAGTCGCTGCCGTGAGGCTGCTCCAGCTCCCACGGAAGCGGCACCGCGACCCGTTCCCGTAGAACCCCGGACGTCGGCCTTGCCGCGCCCTGCTCCAGGACCTCGTGGGTCAGCCCGTCCACGGCTTCCTCGGTGCTGGCGGGGCGGCCTTCCGACTTGGGGTAGGGGCGGAGTCGAGATGGAAGGTGCCGGTCCTTCTCTTGAATCACGTTCCCCGGGCGGCCCCTCGATTCGGTGGATCACCGGGGCGAGCCGCCGGAGACCTCGCTCGCTGACCAGGGCCGCAAGCACGAGAAACGTCCGCAGCCTTCCGACCGGGCGACCCGTAAATCCGGATGCGGACTGTCCCCTGCGGTGCCGTGACATCCGGACGGCACGACGTACAGCTGTTCACGGGGGAGTACCGCACTTGTTCAAGAGATCGACGCCCGCGCTGTCCGGAACGGACGTACGGGCCGCCCGTGCGGCCGTACTGGCGGTGTCGAGTGCCCTGGTGCTGAGCTCGTGCTCGCTCGTGGAGCCACTGGTCGGAGGGGCGGAGAAGCCGAACAAGCCGGTGCGGGTCGAGTCCCGGGAGGAGGCGCTGGTCCGGGCGGACCAGGTGCAGAGCCACGTGCGCGAGCTGACGGGCCTCGAACGGGATCCGTGGACCAGGCTCATCGCCTACTCCAGGTGCTCGGGGCGGGGGCCGGGCATCGCCGATGAGGGTGAGGCGTACGAGCTCAGCTCGGCGATCCGCTTGGAGGCCACGGACGACCAGCGTCCCGAGGTGGTTCGGGCACTGCGGGAGAAACTCGCGGGGGAGGGCTTCAAGGTCACCTCGAACGAGCCGGATTCGGCCGATCAGTCCACGTGGGGGTTCGAGGCCGTCCACGAGCCCGACCGCTACACCGTTCGCGCGGGCGAGGCGAAGCCCGGCCAGGGCGTGGGTGTCGTCGTCACGCTGCCCTGCCAAGCTCCGCCGACTACCGCGGCCTCGCCTGCTCCGTCGGCCACCCTCTGACGACCTGCGGCGGCGAGCACCCACTCGGCGGCGGTGACGGTGCGCCGGGTGGGCGGCTGACGGCGGCAGGCTGGTGGGCCCGGACCGAGGCCGAACCACGGGCGCCGCGGCCGTCTACCGTCCGGTCGCGGCCACTTCGGCCGGACCCTGGCCGGGGTCGATCCGGACGCGCGGCCGCGGACCGCCGATGCTCATCGCTACCCGGCGGCAACTGCCGCCGGGCGACGTGTGGTTCGCGGTTATCCGAAGCCGCGGGTGTCCTGCTTCAGCGCGGTGTCCACGGTGAGCGCGGTCGCCAGGACCAGGCTGAGCAGCGGGTCGGCGAGCGGGCGGTGGATCTGGAGCACGTAGTTGTCGGCCGTGGTGAACATCGTCTTCGCCAGGCCTTCCCAGGTCTTGGTGATCCGGGCGACCTCGGTGTCCGTCGCGTCGACGATGGAGAAGTTCCAGGCCCGCCAGTTCTCGGCCTTGATGGCGCCGACCTTCTGGCCGTCGACCTCCAGCGCGAAGTCGATCTTTCCGATGACGTTCTGCTGGATGATCCGGCCGACCTCCTGGCCGTTCGGACGCTGCACGATCACCCGCGACTTGATGATCTTCGCCGGGCGGGTCAGCAGCAGCACCGGGGTGCCGTGCGCGTCGCGGATCTCCAGCTTGTGGGTCAGGTACTGGTCGATGGAGGAGAGCAGCCGCAGCACCTTGCGCAGACCGCTCTGGCCGACCTGGACCACCGAGCCCAGCGTGGCGCCCTGCTGGTCGAAGACCGAGTACTCGTTGGTCAGCTCGATCAGCTTGACCTTCTGGTTCACCACCAGGACGGGCTCGGAGAAGAGGGTGCCGCCGCCACCGGAGACGGGTCCGACGCCCGCCTGGTGCTGTACCTGGCGCTGCACCCTGGCGGCGTCGCCGGACGGAGCGGCCGCCTGTCCGGGGAAACCGGAGGTGTTCGTGTTCTGGGACATGGCGGGCAGGCTAGGGCCAGCCCGCCGAGGACAGCCAGATCGTTTTCACCGGCTCCCGGGTTCGTTCGGTCGCGAACTCGACAGGGTGGTCGGGGCGTTGCGAATGACGGGCGACCGGTACCCGGCGGAGTGGATGTGGCGGATGTCACATCCACTCGGCCTGATTCGAGTTCCGTGCCGGCGCCTGGTCCGTCGCTCAGGCAGCGCGCAGTGCAGAGGCGTCCGGCTGCTCCGGTCCGATTTCCGGGACGACCGTCAGGGGAGCGGGGGCCTCGGCGTCCTCCTCTGTCCGGCGAGTCAGCTTCGACTTGAGGCTGATCAGGCCGCTCCTGACGTGCGGAGCGGCCTTCACCGCGACGACCCCCAGGGCGACGCCCGCGCCGAGGATCCCCAGGGCCACCTTGGTCCCGGGGAACAGCACGGCGTGCGTGGTGAGTTCGTTGTCGTCGTTCCGCGCCAGCGCGCTCTTCCCGCCAGCAGTGCTCGACTGCGAGAGGTGCGTACCGGAGGGGCGCTGTACCAGCATCAGTTCCCAGGTCGAATCGTCCCAGTTGGCATCCATGGCGCCACTGTAGGGGCGACCGGGTGCGCCGCGGTCCGGAACGTCGTCAGGAATGGTCCTTCTTGCGGTGGTTGACGATGCTGGCGGGGGCGCCGCTGTAGTGGCAGTCGGCGCACTTCTGCCACGAGCAGTCCGGATCGGCGACAGCGGCATGGCGGACGGAGTGGTGCGAGCCGTAGCCGTGGGCGTGGAGCAGTTGAGCGACGGACCCGTCGTACTTGAGCGCCATGAGCGCTGCTTCGGCGATCTTGTCGTGACCGGCGGCGAAGAACTTGCCCAGGCCGACGTCCTTCCCGCAGCCGCACCAGCACTTGCCGGTCGGGATGAGGCGAGGCTTCTCGTTTTGGCATGAAGCCAAGGTGTCAATCCTTGGGTTGAAGTCAAGATATCAATCCAAGCATTAAGGACAAGGATTGAGTCGACGTCAGGCGGTTCGGCCGGGCGGCTGTGGCAGGACTACTGCACGAGGTCTCTCCGGGGGCGCGACGACCCGTCACCGGCCCAGTTCGGGGTAGTAGCCACGCTGGTACGGCGACAGATCGGTCACAGCGAGCTCCGCCGCGCCCCGGCAGATCACGCAGACGCGACGCCGGTGACAGGCAGAGCAGTTGACCCGCCCGCGGGCCGCGTCAGGGCGCCAGCCGCGTCCTCCGCAGTCGTGACACCAGCCCAGGCCGTCGCACTCGTAGCACAGTACGTATCCAGGGGTGACGGTCTCGGGCGTGTGCAGTGGCTCCGGGCGTCGGAACTCCTCTGGCTCGTACAGGGCCATCGCAGGTGTCTGCCCGCTGAACCAGAGAGTAGACATGTGGTCGACCGCACGGATCTCGATGCCGCAGCCGTGGCGGCGGCCGGTGACGACGATGCGAACCGTCCCGTCGGCCTCCTCCTGCGAGGTCGCGACCTTCCATCCGGCCGATTCGAGCAGGGCGGCCGCGCGGGACGCGGCGTCGGCAGCGGTGACGTTCGCGGGGCGCCTTCCCGTGAAGCAGCCGACCGAGTACCGGTAGCGGAGCGGCTCGTGCCAGTCGACGACCTCCGGCTCGGCGAGGAACGGCGGGCTCAGATCGCCGCCGGGAGCCAACTCGTCGATCAGCGCGACGAGTTGTGCCCGCAGCACTTGGCCCAGCCGGTCCAGCTCCTCCCGCGCGCCCGGTACGGGCCCCATGGCGCCCTCCTCCTCGCCCGGACCTGCCGTCGCCGGGATTCTATGCGGGGATCGTGGCACCGGGCCTGTATCGGCGAACGGTCTTGGCCGGTGCGGCCCTCAGCCGATCCGGCCGTGGTTGCGCGATCCCCGCGAGCGCGGGGCCGACACCATCGCACTCGCTCTAGCGAACCGGGAGCTTGAGCAATCCCCGCGAGCGCGGGGCCGAGCTTGTCCGGATTTCATAGGGTTCCCGCATCTTCGAGCAATCCCCGCGAGCGCGGGGCCGAGCACATCGCCGCCCCCTACGACACCTGGATCGTCGAGCAATCCCCGCGAGCGCGGGGCCGAGTGCACCTGGGCGGTGCGGGCGGCCGGCAGCAGGGAGCAATCCCCGCGAGCGCGGGGCCGAGGCTTCGTGACCTGCACCGATTCTCCTCAGAGGGTGCCGATTGATTCAGTTCGAATCGGTAGACGGTCCATGGCGGCACTCATGTGGTGTCGTCACCTCTTCTCACGGCCAGGCCATTGTCAATGCTGCGGCTCCCGAAGGGTACTCGCTCGTGGAGGGCGGGATCAGTGGTATTGCCTGAGGTCACGGGCGGGCTGGGTTGTGAGCGAAGTCGGCTGGGCGGGGCCGGGGTTCTGTCGATGTGCCATTGGCTCGCTGCTGCCGGTCCGCCCGGGATCTGTGTCGGCCGGGACGGCGTCGAGGGTGACCATTCGGTCGGTCGGGAGGATGCACGCTTCGGTGTAGGCGGCCGGCTGTGCGACCGAGTCCGTGAGGAGGAGTTGGGCGCGGTCCACGTACGACCAGAAGTCGGACAGGTTCTCGTTGCGCAGATGCCCCGCCTTGCACACCAGGCGTCCGTCTCCAAGGTCGGCGCCGACCTGGGGCGACGCATCGAGGACGCGTTGATGGACGGCCACGAGCACGCGTTGGACGGCACCGGCGGCCGTCGGCGCATCGAGGCGGGCGCACACAGCGCTGCGCGCGCCCCAACCGTCGTCGCACCCGCCGCCCTGCCGACGGTCGGCGCGTCGGCGGGAGGGGTGGGGCGGACGGGGTGTCAGAATCGGCGGGTTCATGCCCATGGCGGGGATGCGTCGGGAGTGCGGCGCCACGTCCGAAGGAGCGAGCGATGAGTGGCGGCGGGGAGCAGCCGGAGCTGGGGCAGGTGCCGGAGACGGCGTTGTGGACGCTGTGGCACCGGGCGGTGGAGGCGCGGCGGCCGGACACCGTGTTGCCGGATCCGGTGGCGGTGGATCTGGTGGAGCGGATCGACTATCCGTTCGCGGCGCGGTTCGGGGAGAGCGCGCTGCTGAGCCAGCTCCAGGCGCTGCGGGCGGCCTGTTTCGACCGGGAGGTGGCGGACTTCCTGACCCGCTGCCCGCGCGGCACGGTGGTCGGGCTCGGGGACGGGCTGGAGACCCAGGCCTGGCGGGTCGACAACGGGCGGGCGAGCTGGCTGTCGGTGGACCTGCCGGAGGTCGCCGAGCTGCGGCGCCGGCTGCTGCCGCCGGACGAGCGGCACCGGATCGTCGCCCGCTCGGCCACCGACCCGGGCTGGATGGACGAGGTGGATCCGGCGAACGGGGTGCTGATCAGTACCGAGGGGCTGCTGATGTACCTGCGGCCGCAGGAGGTGCGCGCCCTGATCGCGGCCTGCGCCGAGCACTTCCCCGGTGGGGCGATGGTGCTGGACGCGGTGCCGCGCTGGTTCAGTCGGAGGGCCGTCGAGGGCAAGCTGCGGGACCGGTACTACCAGGCGCCGCCGATGCCGTTCGGGATGGACGCGGACGAGCGTGGCCGGCTGGCCTCCGCGCACCCGCGGGTCACGGACATCCGCGAGGTCTATCCGGAGGGCGGGCGTCTGCCACTGAGCGCCCTGCTGCCGCTCGTGCGCTGGATCAAGCAGCGCCCGTCCGTCGTCGCACTGCGTTTTGCCGAATCTTGAGGAAACGCAGGTCAACCTGGAACCATGGTGTGGGGGCGTACGTCGTAACCACGGGTGATCGGCCGGGGGGACAGGCCGCCCGGCACGTTAGGCTCGCTCCGGGGGAGCGGCCTGGTGCCGCCATCGGATGAACTGCCGGGACGGGCACGCTGCTCCAGGGGGAGCGCGGCCGGTCCCGTCCTGCCACGGAGGGACTGGCCTTGCACATCGACGCCTGGATCGAGGGGATTCCGCCGACGGCGGTGTACGCCGTAATCGGTCTGATCATCGGGCTGGAGTCGCTGGGTATCCCCTTGCCCGGCGAGATCGCCCTGGTCACGGCGTCGCTGATGGCGGTCAAGGGTGTGGTGAGCCCGTGGGGCGTCGCGATCTGCGCGATCGCCGGCGCGATCATCGGTGACTCGATCGGGTACTCGATCGGACGCAAGGGCGGCAAGCCGCTCTTCGAGAAGCTGGGACGCAAGTTCCCCAAGCACTTCGGGCCCTCCCACCTGGCCACCGCCGAGCGCTCCTTCCAGAAATGGGGCATGTGGGCGGTCTTCTTCGGCCGCTTCATCGCCCTGCTGCGCATCTTCGCCGGTCCGCTCGCGGGCGCGCTGAAGATGCCGTACTGGAAGTTCCTGATCGCCAACGTGCTGGGCGGTGTCGTCTGGGCCGGTGGCACGACGCTGCTGGTCTACAAGGTCGGCAAGAGCATCGAGCCCTGGCTGGCCCGGTTCTCCTGGGCGGGCCTGGGGGCGGCCCTGCTGATCGGCCTGCTCTCGGCCTGGATCATGAAGCGCCGCACCGCCAAGACGCATGCCAAGATCGAGGCGGAGGAGGCGGCCAAGGCCGCCGCCGCGGCCAAGGAGCCGGTCGCCGACTGACCACTCCCTCCGGCCGGTCTACCGATCGGTCGTCCGTCCGGTCCCCTGGCCGGTCCTTGCGGAGGACCGGTCACGGACGGGTCCTCCGCCGCAGCCACCGTCGTGGTGCCTCGGGCCCTCGGAGTAGCATCGGCCGGGTACTGCCGATCTTGCACTCCGGAGGGCCCGATGTCTTCGCAGCCGACCTGGGACGCCGTGGACGCCTACTTCTCCGAGCAGCTGGTCGGGCACGACCCGGTGCTGGAGGGCGCCACGGCCGCCGCCGACGAGGCCGGGCTGCCGAGGATCGCGGTGGCCCCCAACCAGGGCAAGCTGCTGCACCTGCTGGCACTGACCCAGGGCGCGAAGCGGATCCTCGAGGTCGGCACGCTCGGCGGCTACAGCGCGATCTGGCTGGCCCGGGCGCTGCCCGAGGACGGAACCCTGCTCACCCTGGAGCTGGACCCCCGGCACGCCGAGGTCGCCCGGCGCAACCTGGCGGCCGCCGGGCTGGCCGGGACCGCCGAGGTGCGGGTGGGCCGGGCCGCGGACTCGCTGGCCGAGCTGGTGGAGCAGGGCGTGGACCCCTTCGACCTGGTCTTCATCGACGCCGACAAGCCGAGCAACCCGGAGTACTTCCGGCGGGCGCTCCAGCTGACCAGGCCCGGCTCGCTGATCATCGTCGACAACGTGGTGCGCGGTGGCGCGGTCGCCGACGCGGCCAGCACCGACCCGGCGGTGGTCGGCACCCGAGCGCTGCACGACCTGATCGCGGCCGAGCCGAGGGTCGACGCGACCTCGGTGCAGACGGTCGGCAGCAAGGGCTACGACGGCTTCACGCTGGCCCGCGTCCGGGGCTGACCGCAGGCCTGGCGCCGGCTGAGCGCGGGCCGGGCGACGGCTGACCGCAGGCCTGGCACCCACTCGCTCGCCTGCCACCCACTTGCCACTCACTTGCTTATCTGCGACTGACCCGCGCGCGCCCGCGCGTCACTCGCCCACCGGAGAACGGAGACATCGTGCGGATCGGACTGCTGGGAACCGGCCCCTGGGCGGAACGGGTGCACGCGCCCGTCCTGGCCGAGCACCCCGGGCTGGAGTTCACCGGCGTCTGGGGCCGCCGACCGGAGGCGGCCGAGGCGCTGGGCGCCGCGTACGGCGTGCCCGGGTACGCGGACCTCGACCGGCTGCTGGCCGAGGTGGACGCGGTCTCCATCGCGCTGCCCCCGACCGTGCAGGCGGGCCTCGCGGTGCGGGCCGCCGAGGCCGGGTGCCACCTGCTGCTGGACAAGCCGGTCGCGCTGACCGTGCCGGACGCCGAGGCCGTGGTCGAGGCGGTGCGCGAGCACAAGGTCGCGTCGGTGGTCTTCTTCACCGTGCGCTTCGGCGGCGAGCAGATGCCGTGGATCGAGCGGCAGGCGGAGCTCGGCGGCTGGTTCACCGGCCGCTCGGACTGGCTCGGCTCGGTGTTCGCACCGGGCAGCACCAGCCCGTACGCCGCCTCACCGTGGCGGGTGGAGAAGGGCGCGCTGTGGGACGTCGGCCCGCACGCGCTGTCCGTACTGCTGCCGGTGCTGGGTGACGCGACGCAGGTGACGGCGGTGGCCGGTCCGCTGGACACCGTGAACCTGGTGGTGCGGCACGCCGGGGGAGCCTCCAGCACGCTCGCGCTCAGCCTGACCGCGCCGCTCGCGGCCGGCGGGACGGGCATGGAGCTGCGTGGCGAGCACGGCGTGGTGCAGCTGCCCCCGCGCGGCGAGGGCCCGGTCGCGGCGCTGCACCGGGCGCTGGACGCCCTGCAGGCCTCGGCGGCCTCCGGAGAGCCGCACCCCTGCGGGGCGGACTTCGGCCTGCGGGTGGTGGAGATCCTGGCCGCTGCCGAGCGCTCGCTGGCGGGCGGCGGACCGGTGGACGTCTGAGCACCGGCGGACGCCTGAGCGGGTGACGCGACGGGGCCGGGTGCGGAGGGAGATCCGCACCCGGCCCCGCCGTTCCATCCGGCCCCACCGCGTCACCCGCCCCGTCGCGTCACCCGCCCCACCGCGTCACGTGGGCGTCACCCGCGCGTCAGTCCGGCGGCAGCGGCGGCGGAGGGGTGGCGGAAGGACGGCGGTCGACGGGGCGGGCCGGCGGGATGACCGGGGCGCGGAAGTCGCGCGGGCCGGTCCACAGCGCCGGGACGGCGTCGCCGCGGCGGGCCAGCTCGTACGCCAGCGCCTCGTAGTTGACCCGCCAGCCGTGGAAGTGCACCCAGGCCTCCTCGGCCGGGCGCTCGCGCGGGAAGCCGGCCGCGGTGATCATCGCGACGGCGCCCAGGTACTCGGCGTAGGTCAGCCGGATCGGGACGTCCGGGTCCGGGTCCGGGTCGAAGTCGAACCGCAGTGAGCGGGCGATGTCGCGCAGGGCGGTGAAGCCGGCCCGGAGCACCAGCCGGGCCTCGGGCGGGGCCGAGCGCGGGCAGAGCGCCAGGTGCAGGGCGGCGGCGTCCATCACGGCGATCAGCCCGACCACCCAGCTGCGGTTGGGCTGGGGGGAGCGGAAGGAGAGCAGCACCGGGTAGTTGGAGTGGCTCTCGCCGATGTCGGCGGCCAGCCGCTCCCAGTCCCGGTATAGCTGGGGGAGCGCGGTCTCGGTGTCCACCAGGGACTGGCGGGCGAGCAGCTCGGGGCCCCAGGCGGGCTCGCCGGCCCGGGACTGCAGCAGCGTCACCTCGGTCTCGCGGCGCTGGTAGGCGGCGTAGAGGGTCGGCAGGTAGGAGATCTGGAGGGCGATCACCAGCGGGCCGCTGGCGGCCGCCAGGAAGTCGATCGCGGACAGGTGCAGCCGCTCGCCGCTGGCGAAGCCGAGGGTGAAGAGGCTGGACCCGGCCTCGCGCACGGCCACCGACCAGCTGAGTTCGGAGGTGCCGTGCAGCAGCAGGGTGTACGCGATCAGCATGCAGCTGAGCCAGACGCCGAGCATGCCCAGCAGCACCAGCGGCGCCAGCCAGGTGAGCGCCCGGTCCTGCGCGTGGTAGCCGCGGGACGGCCCGGCGAACAGCCGCAGCAGCTTGCGCAGCACCCGCCAGAGCCGCATCACCAGTGCCGAGTAGAGCCCGCGCGGAACGACCAGGGTGCGCAGGATGCTGCCGACGACCAGCAGGAGCAGCAGCGCGCCGAGCGCGGTCTGGATCATCCTCATGGCGCCATTCTGGCGGTACGCCGGGACTGCCGTGGCACGCTCCGGGGCGGGTCGGCCGACCGGCGGCGGCCCGGCAGCCGGTGGCCGCGCGTCCGATGCCCGTCCGCCGTGGGCCCGCCGCCCGTCCGCAGCCCGTCCGCTGAGTGCCCGTCGCGGCTCCGTCGCACGAAGTATGACCATGATCACACCGAATCGAGGCTTACGTACTGGCGTTCCCATCGCGTCTACGTGGACGGAGGAATCAGTCCCACGAGCGAATCGGAGACCGGACTGTGCGTGCTCAGCAAGACGGCGCCGCCGAGGAGGAGAGGTCCGGGTGCCGACGGCGCCGGAAGCGTCGCCCCTCCCCGCGGATCGACTACCCGCGCCGAGGCCGGCGCGGGGTCCGCCGCTGGCTCCCGTCCTGGCGGCAGCTGCTGTTCGTGGTCGGGGCGGGGGCGACGGCGCTGACGGGCTGGCTGGTCTGGTTCTACGTCACCACCGCCGTCCCGGAGGACCTGAACGCCTTCGCCACCCAGCAGAACAACGTCTACTACTGGGCGGACGGCACCGAGATGGCGCGGATCGGCCCGACCAACCGGCAGGACGTGCCGCTCGACCAGGTTCCGGAGCCGGTGCGGTGGGCAGTGCTGGCGGCCGAGAACGAGACCTTCTACACCGACCCGGGCATCTCCGTGACCGGCATCGGCCGAGCCGTCGTCCAGATGGTCAAGGGCGGCGACACCCAGGGCGGTTCCACCATCACCCAGCAGTACGTCAAGAACATCTACCTGAACCAGCGCCAGGACATGTCCCGCAAACTCAGCGAGATCGTCATCGCGATCAAGCTGGACGACCGGATGAGCAAGCAGGACATCCTGGCCGGCTACCTGAACACCAGCTGGTTCGGGCGCGGCAGTTACGGCATCGAGCGCGCCGCGGCGGCGTACTACGGCAAGGACGTCTCCCAGCTCGACCCGAGCGAAGGCGCCTTCCTGGCCGCCCTGTTGAAGGGCGCCGGGCAGTACGACCCGGCGGTCGGCCCGGAGAACCGCAAGCGGGCCGAGGAGCGCTGGTCCTGGATCCTGGACCGGATGGTGGAGGTGGGCAAGCTGTCCGCCGCCGAGCGCGCCCGGTACACGGTCTTTCCCGAGCCGAGGCCTCAGCCGAAGTCGGCGGGGCTGAGCGGCCAGATCGGCTACCTGGTCGACATGGCCCGCGCCTACGTGGAGAGTCACAGCGACATCACCCCGGCCCAGCTCGACCTCGGCGGCCACCAGATCCGCACCACCTTCGAGAAGCCGAAGGTCGACGCCCTGGTCGCCGCCGTCCAGGAGGGCAGCGCGGGGATCGACCCGGACAACCGGGAGTCCGACAAGTTCCTGAAGGTCGGCGCCGCCTCGGTCGCCCGGGACGGCCGGATCGTCGCCCTCTACGGCGGCCCCGACTACCTGAAGCAGGGCTTCAACAACGCCAACACCACGACCGTGCCGATCGGTTCGGCCTTCACCCCGGTGGTGTACGCGGCCGGGCTCGGCCAGGGAGCACAGCGCCAGCGGGGCGGCAACCGCACCCCGGTGACGCCCGCCACCACCTACAACGGCGACGACGGGGTGAACGTGATGACCCCGGAAGGGCCGTACTGGGGGCGGGACGGGAAGATCGTCAAGACCGCCAACGACGGCAAGCGGAACTGGGGCAACGTCACCCTGCGGAATGCCGTCGAGCAGTCCGTCAACGGGCCGCTGATGCAACTCGGCATGGACGTCGGCCTGGACCGGGTGCAGAACACCGCCACCGACCTCGGGCTGCTCCCCACCAGCCTGGGCGAACTCGTCCCGGCCCTCGCCGTCGGCAACTCCACCCCCAGCGCCGTCCGCACCGCCGACGCGTACGCCACCTTCGCCTCCGGCGGCACCCACACCGACCCCTACTCGGTGCTCGGCGTCTCCCGCAACGGCGTCCAACTCCCGCTGCGCCTGCCGGCCGCCGCCCAGGCGCTCACCCCGGCGGTCGCGGGCGAGGTGGACGCGGCACTCAAGGGCTCCGTCCGCGACGGGGCCGCCAAGTCGGTCGCCGAGGCGGGCCCGAACCTGGCCGGCAAGCCCGGCACCACCGCGGACCGGACGGCAGGGTGGTTCGTCGGCTACAACGGGCAGCTGTCGACGGCGGTCACCGTGTTCCGCGCGGACCTGAAGGACATGAAGCTCCTCTCCCTCGAAGGCCTGGGCGGCGCCACCCCGGACACCTCCGACGCCGCCCTGCCGACCCGGATCTGGACCGCCTACATGAAGTCCCCGGCCACCCGGTAGCCCCGTCCGCCGCGGGGATCCCTCCCCTCTCCGAACCGGCAGGGGCCCGCGACACTAGGCTGAAGCGGATGAAGATGACGTTCGGGGTGTTGGGCCCCCTGGCGGTCGAGGTGGACTCGGTGCCGCAGGTGCTGCCGCGGGCCACCGTGCTGCGGGGGCTGCTGGGGGCGCTGCTGCTCGCGGAGGGAGAGCGGCTGCAGGTGGGGCGGCTGCTGGACCTCGTGTGGGCCGGGCAGGCGGACCGGGTCGGCCGGGGCGCGGTGCACACCGGGATGTCGCGGCTGCGGACCTGGCTCGGGGGCTTCGGGGACGAGAGCGTGGTCCTGGCCTCCGACGCGCAGGGGTACCGGCTGGTGACCGGGCCGGACGCGGTGGACCTCGGGCGGTTCCGCAGGCTGGCCGCCGGAGGGGACCCGGTCGGGGCGATCGGGCTGCGGCGCGGCCCGGTGTTGGCCGGGCTGGAGCGGGTGAACCGGGCGGACCCGCTGGTCGCGTCCGTGGTGGACGAGGTGCGCGCCACCGTCCTGGCCCTGGCCCGGGCCGGCCTCGCCGCCGGAGCGCCGCGGCCGGCCGTGCCCGCCCTGACGGCGCTTGCCGAGGAGCACCCGTTCGACGAACCCGTGCAGGCCGCCCTGCTGGAGCTGCTGGCGGCGGACGGCCGGGCGGCCGAGGCGCTGCGCCGCTTCCAGGCGCTGCGTCGGCGGCTGTCCGAGGAGCTCGGGATCGAGCCCGGCGAACAGGTGCAGAACGTCTTCCTGACGCTGCTGGCGCAGGACCGCGAGGGCGCCCGTACGAGCCCGGGGTGCGCCCGCGTTCCCTCCCAACTGCCGTGCGACATCCCGGACTTCACCGGGCGGGACGAGCAGGTGCGGCTCGTGCTGGACGCCCTGGCGGCCGGCCGGGTCCCGGTGATCGCCGGCATGGGCGGCATCGGCAAGACGGCGCTGGCCGTCCACGCCGCCCACCGCGCCGCCGTCGACTACCCGGACGGCCGGCTGTACGCCGACCTGCGAGGGGCCGACGAGTCGCCCGCCGACCCGGCCGGCGTGCTGGCCGCCTTCCTGCGCGCCCTCGGCGCCGACCCCCGGGAGATCCCGGCCTCGCTGGAGGAGCGTTCCGCGCTCTACCGCACCCTGCTCGCCGGGCGCCGCGCCCTCGTCCTCCTCGACAACGCCGCCGGGGAGCAGCAGTTGGGCCCGCTGCTCCCCGGCACGCCGGCGGAGTGGGCCTGCGACCGGTCGCAGGCCCGCCCGGCGGTCCTCGTCACCAGCCGCGCCGCGCTCACGGCCCTGCCCGGCTCCCGGCTCGTCTACCTGCACGAACTCGACGCCGCCCACGCGCGGACGCTGCTGAGCCGCATCCTCGGGGAGCAGCGGGTCGCCGCCGAGCCGGTGGCCGCCGCCCGGATCGTCGAGCTGTGCGGCGGCATGCCGTTGGCGGTCCGCATCGCCGGTGCCCGCCTGGCCGCCCGGCCGCGCTGGACCCTGGCCCGGCTCGCCCACCTGCTGCACGACGAACGGCGCCGGCTCGACGAACTGGCCGCCGGGAACCTGGCCGTACGGGCCGGCTTCGCCGTCGGCTACACCCGCCTCGCCGAGCCGACCCGCCGCACCTTCCGGCTGCTCGGGCTGCTCGACGCCCCCGACTTCGCGTCGTGGGCCGCGGCGGCGACGGCCGACATCCCGCCGGAGCAGGCCGAGCGGCAGCTGGAGGAGCTGATCGACGCCCAACTCCTCCAGGAGACCGGCACGGAACCGCACCTGCGCTACCGCTTCCACGACCTCGTCCGGCTGTACGCGCGAGAGCACGCCGAGGCCGCGGACGAACCGGCCGCCCGCGTCGCCGCGCTCGAACGGGCCTTCGGCGCCTGGCTCTGGCTGGCCGAGCAGGCGGCCGACCAGGTGCCCGGGCCGTGCTTCGCGCCGATCCACGGCGCCGCGCCGCGTCACCCGATGCCGTCCGGCGTCGCGGCGGCGCTGCTGGACGACCCGACGGCCTGGTTCGACGCCGAGCAGCCGGCCCTCAACGCGAGCGCCCGGCAGGCCGCCGCGCTGCGCATGGTGCCGATGGCGTGGGAACTCGCCGCCTGCCAGGAGAAGTACTGCGACGTGCGCGGCCTGTACGACGAGTGGCGCACCACCCACCTGGCCGCCCTCCAGGCCTGCCGGGCGGCCGGCGACGGCCTGGGGACGGCCGTGCTCACCCGCGGCCTGATCGAGGTGATGACCTGGACCACCGCGGCCGACGGCTCCGGGGCGACCGTCGACCTGCCGGACGGCACCCAGACGATGGTCGCGCTGGACGACCGGGCGCGACACCTGCGAGGCCTGTTCGAGCAGGCCGGGGAACCGCGCGGGACCGCCGACGCCCTCGTCCTGACGGCCTGGAGCCTGGTGGCCCAGGGCCGCGAGCAGGAGGCCCTGGACGCCGCCCGGCAGGCCCTGGACCTCGCCACCGCCCACGACCACCCGGGCGGCGAGGCCCGGGCCCACCAGATCATCGCCATCGCCTACGGGGAGACGGACCTCGACCGCACGATCGAGCACCTCACCGAGGCGCTGCGGCTGGCGCGGCTGATCGGCAACACCCGCTTCGAGGCGACCGCGATCCAGTTCCTCGGGGCCGCCCACGGCCGGGCCGGCCAGGTGGAGCGGGGCGGCGAGCTGCTCCTGCGCTCGCTCGCCATGGCCCGCTCGCTCAAGGACCGCTACGTGGAGGCGTTCTCGCTGCTCTACCTGGCGATGCTGTACGCGGCCACCGGCGACGACCGGGCCCGTGAGACGGCCGAGGCCGCGCTGGCCATCGCCCGCCGCTTCGACCTGGGGCACCACCTCGCCCAGGCCCTCGGCATCCTGGGGGAGCTGGACCTGGCGGCGGGGGACCACGCCTCGGCGGTCGGGCACCTGGAGGAGTCGGTGCTGGTGTGGCGCGCCCGCGGCTGGCGCTCCTTCCTCGCGGAGGCGCTCCGCGCGCTCGGCCGGGCGTACGAGGCGGCCGGGCTGGCCGAGTCGGCCGCGCGGGTGCTGGAGGAGGCGCGGGAGTTGAGCGAGATCCGGTAGCCCGGCCGGGGCCGTACGGCGCCGGGGCCGTACGGAGTGGCCGGCCGGCGGCCGAGGTTCGCCGTCCGTGGGCCGAGCGGTGAGCGATCGGTAAGCGAACGGTAAGGCGCCCCTGCCTAGGCTCGATCCCCACGGCACAGGACAGGCGTACGCACCCGGCCCCGGCCCGGTCGACGCGCCCGTCCCGTACGCGCCGCATGGGCAGCCGGTCGGGTCCGCGCAGGGGACGGACCCGGCCGGAGGCGCGGCCGGTCGGTGCTGAGCCGGCGCCAGAGCCAGTACAGCTCCGGAGCCAGGGCCAGCTCCATAGCTTGAGCCAGTGCCAGTGCCAGTGCCAGCTCCAGAGCTTGAGCCGCGCCGGAGCATCCGGCGCGGCCGCTCGTGTCCACCCCCTATGATCGCGCCCCGGGGGGAAGGCCGCTGACCTGGTAGGACGCCGGTCGTGTCCGCTCCCTTTCGGCGACGCGGCTCCGCGCCGCCGATCCGACGACCGGGAGACTACGACTCGGTGATACTCACTCAACGCCTGGGCCGCGGGCTGCTGGCCGGCGCCTCGGCGCTCGCGCTGGCACTGCTGCCCGCGGGCCTCGCACCCACCAAGGCGGCCGCCGCCCCGGCCGGCGACGGCTCCGGGCCGACGCCGGTGGACCTCGACACCACGCGTGCCTTCGCGGACACCTTCCAGCTGGACCCGGCCAGGGACACCGACCCGCTGTACGGGCTGAACGTGGGGCTCGAAGCCCGGCAGTCGGTTCCGGCCGGGCAGCACGGGATCTCCTACACCCGGGTCTCCGGCCGCTGGGACACCTCGGTCGCGCCCGACCAGTGGTTCGTCCAGACCAGTCATCCCAACTACCCCAACAAGCTGCTGTTCGCCAAGGGCGTCTCCGCGGTCATGCTCGGTGCGCCGGCCGTCGCGGACGGCACCGGTCACTACACCGTCTCGACGGTGATCGACCCCGTCGTCGGTGACACCGGCGGCAACGACTGGGGCTCGATCGTGCTGAGCCGCAGCCACCGCAGCAACGGCTACGTCACCGGTGGCGACGTCGACCTCGGACTGACCGTCAGCTCGCGCGGCGGGCTCGCCCTCTTCCACGGCGGCGGCGGTGAGACTCCGTTCTGGACCGGCACGGTGGCGCCCACGGCACAGTACGCCGTCTCGCTGACCGTCTCCACCGGGGCCGACCGCGCCGTCACCCTGACGGTGAACGGCACCCCGTTCACCGTCTCGGCGCCGGCCGGGGTGACCCGCTGGCCGGGCAGCGAGTTCCTCTACCTCGGCGCCTACCTCACCAACCCGGACCGGTTCACCACCTTCGGCGACGGCGCCGGCCACGGGTTGAACGTCAGCAGGGTCGACACCGGTGCCACCCGCAGCGCCAAGCCGCTCGTCGACACCTTCGACGGCGCGCCCAACGCCACCGCCGACTTCGGACTCAACCAGGACCTCAGCGCCCGCCAGCCGAGCCTGATCTCCGCGAACTACACCGCCGTCTCGGGCGTCAAGGGCCTGGCCCTCGACCCGCCGGCGGGCTCGGTGCAGGTCAACAGCCCGGCCCAGCCGAACGTGCTCTCCTTCCCCAAGGGCACCTCGGCCGTGCGCCTGAACAAGCCGGCCACCTCGGACGTCCCGACCGGCGCCTACACGGTGCACGCCGTGCTGACCCCGGTGGTCGGCAGCACCTACGGCCAGGACTGGGCCTCCCTCGCCGTCAGCAACGCCTCGGGCGGCACGGGCGCCGTGGACGCCGAGGACGTCGCGCTCGGCCTGCGCGTCCAGGCCGACGGCGGGCTGACGCTCTTCCAGGGCGGCCGGTCGACCGTCCTGCCCGCGGCCCCGGCGGCGGGCTCCTACGAGGTGTCGGTCGCGCTCAAGACGGACGGGCAACGGGCGACCGTCCTGGTCAACGGCGCGACGGTGTTCTCCGGCCGCACCGACGTCCAGCTGCCCCGCGACGGCTACGTCTCGCTCGGCGCCCACCACTCGGCGGCCGGCCAGGTCACCACGGTGGACGACCTGCGGATCTCCATGCTGGGCGGGCTCGGTTACTACGGGTTCTTCGACATCCGGGACCCGGACTCGCCGAACAACGGCGTCAACCACGCGCCGGAGGTGGCGCAGTGGACCAACCTCAACAACTACCTGCGTGGCCAGGACCCCCGCCTGGAGTTCCTGGACCAGTGCCTGCCGGCCTCCTGCGTGATCGACGTCAACCAGGAGACGGTGATCCCGAACTCGCCGGGCGACTGGGCGGTCCACCCGAACCCGGACGCCGCGGAGAACCTCCGCAAGCTGGTGGAGCGCATCGGGCCGAACATCGACAAGATCGCCGCCGTGGACATGGCGGACGAGCCCTACTCGCACGGCATGGCCCCCGAGCAGGTCATGCTGCAGGCCAAGCAGATCCGGGCCGCGTTCCCGGACAAGATGCTGATCATGAGCCTCGACCACTGGAACGCCGAGCAGACCGCGCCGATCCCGCCCGAGGTCGACATCGCCGGCTTCGACTACTACTGCATGAGCCGCGGCCGGCTCCAGCCGCTGCTGGCGAACCTGAAGACGTTCCTCTCCTCGCCGGACCAGCACCTGATGCTCTTCCCGGAGTCCACCAACGAGCGGTACGTCGCCGACAACTGCTACCCCGACAAGACCGACGCGGACGTCGCGGCGTACAACGCCGAGTACCGGGCGCTCGCCGCGCAGGACCCGCGCGTCGTCTACCTGCAGAACTTCCGCTGGCTGGGCCCCGACCAGCCGAACAAGGTGCCGCTGACCGTCGCGGCGCAGCAGCGGATCGGCAGGGCCGTGATCAAGGCCACGCCCACGCCGAAGCCGGCCTCGGCGGCCGTCTACCGGCGGTCCGACGGCAGCTTCGGCGAGGCCGCCCACAACGGCCGGTACACCGGGCAGACCGTGTTCGGCGGCGGCGGCGACGACGTCGTCCCGCTGACGGGCCACTGGAACGGGCCGGGCACCGACACCATCGGCGTCTACCACCGCGACACCGCGACCTTCCAGCTGTCGAACGACAACGCCACCGTGGCCGCCACCTTCCCGTTCGGGATCCCCGGTGACATCCCGCTGGTCGGCGACTGGAGCGGGCAGGGGCGGACCACGGTCGGTGTCTACCGGCCCAGCGACCAGTACTTCTACCTCTCCGACGACAACTCCACCGTCAAGTACCGGATCAGGCTGGGCAACCCGGGCTGGACGCCGCTGGTCGGCGACTGGGACGGCAACGGCACCACCACCGTCGCCGTCTACGACCCGCAGACCCAGATCTTCTACCTGAACGACTCCAACCAGACGGAGAACGTGCGGCCGGGCGTCAAGTTCGGCAACCCCGGCGACATCCCGGTCAAGGGCGACTGGGACGGCACCGGCAAGGAGACCATCGGTGTCTACCGGCCCGGCGACCAGACCTTCTACGGCGCCGCCGAGAACTCCGACCTGGTGATCTACCGCACGAAGTTCGGCAACCCGGGCGACGTCCCGCTGGTGGGCAACTGGGGCTGACGCCTCGTGTGACGTCTGACGGGCGCCCTCCCGACCGCTCCGCGGCGTCGGGAGGGCGCCCTGCTGTTGCCGGCCCTCCAGGGGGAGCCGGTGCCGTCACGGCGTCAGGTGATGTGCCGCAGCAGCGCGGCGACGGCGGGCGGCGCCTCGCCGGGGGGCCGGACGACCATGACCTTCCAGGTCGGGGCGTGGCGGTCGAAGCGGTACTGGGGGAGGTCGGGGAAGCGGTCCGCGATCGACCTGGGCATGATGCAGACGCCCAGGTCGTTGCGGACCAGCTCGGCGGCCGCCACGATGTCGTTCACCTCGAAGGTGGTGCTGCGGTCGACGCCCGCGGCGCGGAAGGCGCGGTCGACGGCGTGGCGGATGGCCCAGCCGGGGGTGAAGTCCACCAGGGGCAGCCGGGCGACGTCGGCGAGGGTGACCTCGCCCTCCGGGGTGGCCCCGGCAAGCACCCGTCGGGGCGCCGCGAGCAGCACCATGGACTCGCGGGACAGCAGTCTGGTGGTGAGGCCGCGCTGCTGCTGGCGGTCGAGCGCCACCACGGCCAGGTCGACGGTGCCCTCGCGCAGCGCCTGGCGGATGTCGGCGACGGCGGCCTGGCGCAGGTGCACGACGACGCCGGGGTGTTCGGCGCGCAGGGCGGCCAGGGCGTGGTGGAGGCCGGCCCAGACGCCCTGCATGGTGCCGACGGTCACCCGGCCGCGCAGCTGCCCGCGGGCGGCGTCGACGGCTTCCCGGGCGAGTTCGGCGGCCCGCAGGGTCGCGCGGGCGGCGGGGACGAAGGCCTCGCCGGCGGGGGTGAGGGCGACGCGGTGGGTGGTGCGGTCGAACAGCGGGGTGCCGAGTTCGCGTTCGAGGGCGCGGACGGTGCCGGACACGGAGGACTGGACGACGTGCAGCCGCCGTGCCGCCGCCGTGAAGCCGCCGGTGTCCGCCACCGCGACCACGACCTCCATCTGCCGCAGATCCATCGTCCACTCCCGGTTGGGCCGTACGCCGCCCGGGGCGGGGCGGCGTGGGCTGTCGATCTTCACGCATCGTATGCGGAGGGCGGTGCCGCCCCCGAGGGTGTGCGGCGGGCGGTGCCCCCGAGGGTGTGCGGCGGGCGGCCCGGCACGCCGCGCCGGCCCGTCCTCGGTTGCTCGCCGCGGGGCCGGGCCGCGGCCGGGCCGCTCCCGGTCACGCGCTCGCGGTGCCGGGTTCGGCGGCCGCGCCCTGGCGGCGTTCGGTGGTCCAGTAGAGCAGGGCGAGCAGGGGCAGGGCGGTGCCGAGGGTGGCGACGCCGCTCCAGCCCCAGGCGTGGTAGACGACGGAGCCGAGTTCGGATCCGGCTGCTCCGCCGACGAAGAACATGGCGATGAAGGCGCTGTTGAGGCGGGCCCGGGCGGCCGGGTCGAGCGCGTAGACGGTGTGCTGGCCGAGGATCAGGCTGGCCTGGACGGCCATGTCGATGAGGACGGCGGCGAGGGCGAGCAGGATGACGCTGTGGCCGCCGAAGCCGGCGAGTGCGAAGGAGACGGCGGCGACGGCGAAGGCGATGCCGGTCATGCGGCGGGTCAGCCCGTGGTCGGCCCAGTGTCCGGCGAACGGGGCGACGGCCGCTCCGGCCGCGCCGACGAGGGCGAACAGGCCGACGCCGACCGCGGAGTAGTGGAAGTGGGGGCCGGTCAGGACGAAGGAGACGGTGGTCCAGAAGGCGCTGAAGGCGGCGAACATCGCGGCCTGGTAGAGGCCGCGGCGCAGCAGCGCGGGGTGGGTGCGCACCAGCCGGACGGTGGAGCGCAGGACGTGGTGGTACGGGATGGTGGTGGTCGGGGCGTGCGCGGGCAGGGCGGCGCGCAGGGCCACGCCGAGGACGGCCATCAGCACGGCGGAGCCGAGGAAGACGGTGCGCCAGCCGGCGAGGTCGGAGACCAGGCTGCTGAGGGTGCGGGAGAGCAGGATGCCGGTGAGCAGTCCGCTCATCACCCGGCCGACGATCCGGCCGCGGGCGTGGTCGGGGGCGAGGCTCGCGGCGAACGGGACGAGGACCTGGGCGACGACCGAGGTGGCGCCGCTGACGAGGGAGGCGATCAGCAGCATCGGGAAGCTGGTGGCGAGCCCGGCGGCGACGAGGGCGAGGGTGGTGACCGTCAGCAGGGCGGTGATGAGGTTGCGCTTCTCCAGCCGGTCGCCGAGCGGGACGAGGAAGAGCATGCCGATCACGTAGCCGACCTGGGTGAGGGTGATCAGGGCCCCGGTGGTGGCGGTGCTGGTGTGGAAGACCCCGCTCAGCGTGGAGAGCAGGGGCTGGGCGTAGTAGAGGTTGGCGACCGTCATGCCGGAGGCGACGGCCAGCAGGGCTATCAGCCAGCCCGGCACGCCGTGGGGGGCGTCGGCGGGTGCGGACCGGCGCGCGGCGGTCGGGAGGTCGGACGAGGCGGACATGGGGCACCTTCTCGAAGCAGTGGGCCGGGGTCGGCCGGCACGGGCGGGGCGGTGACGGCAGCCTCTTCGCTGCCGTCACACAGGTGTGAGCGCCGGTCCGCGCCCGCTGCTTCCCCGTCCGGGACGATGCTTCGGAATGTCAGTCATCTCGATCGGAGATGACCGCGGAAGCCCTGCCGCCGGGCCGTGCGCGGTTTCCGGATCCGGCCCGCGCCGCCCGGGCCCGTCACTTGACCAGGCGGGACCAGTCGGCCGGCTGGGCGGGGTCGAGTTGGCGGAGCTTGTCGAGGACCGCCGGGTCCTGGGCGTCGAGCCAGTCGGCGACCTGGCGGAAGGAGGCGCAGCGGACGCCCTCGCGCTTGCAGACGCTCTTCATCACGTCCTCGACGGCCTTCATGTAGATGCCGCCGTTCCAGTCCTCGAAGTGGTTGCCGATGAACAGCGGGGCACGGCTGCCGTTGTAGACGCGTTCGAAGCCGGCGAGGTAGCTGTCGCGGGTCTCCTTCTCCCAGGTGTCGTACTTCTTGGGGTCGCCCTTGGTGCTTTCCCCGGACTGCTTGGCCAGGAAGTTGAAGTCCATCGAGAGGCTCTGGGTCGACTTCCCCGAGTAGGGGAGCATCTGGAGCGGGAAGTTCCAGATGTCGTCCTTCTTGGTGGGCCAGACCTGGAACTCGCCGGGGGAGCTGGCGTCGTAGCGGAAGTTCGTGGCCTTCTCGGCCGGCAGCAGGTTCTTCTGGCCCTCCAGGCAGGGGGCGCGGCCGCCGACCAGTTCCTTGGTGTAGTCGAAGGGGAGCGGCGGGAGGTCCTTGAAGCCGGTGTTGGTCTTCCAGTTGGTGACGAAGGAGATCGCCTGGTCGAGCTCGCTCTTCCACTCCTCGGTGCTCCACTCGCCGCCGCCCTTGGCGTTGCAGAAGTGCCCGTTGAAGTGGGTGCCGATCTCGTTGCCGTCCTGCCAGGCGAGGCGCAGCTGTTCCAGGGTGTCCTTGATGTGGGGGTCGGTGGCGTAGTCGATGGAGGCGTCGCCGGGCTTGTGCTGCGGGGGCTTGTACAGCGTGCTCTTGGACTTGGGGAGGGTGTAGAGGCCGCTCAGGAAGAAGGTCATCTGGGCGTTGTTCTCCACGCCGAGCTTGCGGAAGCGGGAGAACATGCGCTCGTCGCCCTCCAGTGCCCCGTCCCAGGAGAAGACGACGAACTGCGGCGGCTTCTCGCCCGGCTTGAGCCGCTCGGGCGTGGGCTGCTTGGGCTGCGGGCCGGTGTAGGAGGTGGAGCCGTCGCCGAGCACCTTGACCTGGCCGTCCCAGGTGGCGGTGGGAACGGGCGGCGGCGGGGCCGGGGCCTCGGTGGTGCTGCTCGGGGCGGGGCTGGACGCGGTGGTGCCGGTGGCGGTCGTGGGTCTGCTCGTTGTGTCGGAGCATCCGGTCGCCAGGGCGGAGGCCCCGAGGACCCCCATCGTCAGCAGGATGGCCGAGCCGCGAGCAGTCCGCACGGGACCCCCTTTTCCCTGATCTCTGATCAGAAGTGTTCGGAAGACGATCGACGAATGTGATCATCAGAACATTTTTGAGCGCCAAGGTCGAACCGTTCGGGGGCTGTTCGGCAGTGGCCCGTCCGGCGTGACCGGCGGTGGTGACGACGTCACGGGATCGAGGGGGTCCGGGGGTCCATGCCATTGACAGGGCGCCTCCCGGGTTGAATGCTAAGCAAGCGCTTAGTCAATAATCCGCCTCCCCGAGGAGCCGCCCGATGGCCGAGACCCCCGTCGACCCGCCCGGCCTGGACCTGGCCCGTCTCCGGGCCCACCTGGACCGCGAGCTGCCCGGGATCCTCCAGGGGCCGCTGCGGGCCGACCTCGTCGAAGGGGGCCGCTCGAACCTCACGTACGTGCTGAGCGACGGCACCTCCCGCGCCGTCCTGCGGCGCCCGCCGCTCGGGCACGTCCTCGCCACCGCGCACGACATGGGCCGCGAGTACCGCGTGATGACCGCGCTGCGCGACACCGGCGTCCCCGTGCCCCGCACCCTGCTGCTCGACCCGGACACCGACACCCTCGGCGCCCCCTGGTACCTCATGGAGTACGTCCCCGGCACCGCCCACCGGGACGCCGCGCCGCTGGCCGCCCTCGGCGAGCAGCGGGTGAACGCGCTCGGCACCAGGCTGGTCGACACCCTCGCCACCCTGCACCGGATCGACCCCGCCGCCGTCGGCCTCGCCGACTTCGGGCACCCCGAGGGGTACCTGGAGCGCCAGCTGCGCCGCTGGTCCAAGCAGCTCGCCGCCTCCCGCAGCCGCGAACTGCCGGACCTGGACCGGCTGTACGACCTCCTCGGCCGGCGGCTGCCCGTCTCGCCCGCGCCCGCCCTCGTCCACGGGGACTACCGGCTGGACAACGTCCTGGTCGACGAGAACGACGACATCGCCGCGGTCCTGGACTGGGAGATGTCCACCCTCGGCGACCCGCTCACCGACATCGGCCTCCTGGTGATGTACACCGAACTCGCGGGCGTCGGCGGCGGCATCATCCCCTCCGCCATGACCGCCCCCGGCTTCCCCGAGCCCGACGAGATCGTCTCCTCCTACGCCGACGCGACCGGCCGCCGGGCGGAGGACCTCGACTGGTACGTCGCCTTCGCCTCGTTCAAACTCGCCGCCGTCGCCGAGGGCATCCACTTCCGCTTCCGGCAGGGCCGCACCCTGGGCGCCGGCTTCGAGCGCGCCGGCGAGATGGCGCCGATCCTCGCCCGGCACGGCCTGAGCACCCTCAAGGAGAACTGAGCACCGATGGACTTCGCCTACGACGCCCGGACGAACGAACTCCGCGAACAGCTGCTCGCCTTCATGGCCGAGCACGTGTACCCCGCCGAGCCCGTCCTCGCCGCCCAACTCGCCGACCGGGCCCGCGACCCGTGGGCCGTCCCGCCCGTCGTCGCCGACCTCCAGGCCGAGGCCCGCAAGCAGAACCTCTGGAACCTGTTCTTCGTGGACAAGCACGGCCTGCCGGGCGGGCCGGGCGCGGGCCTCACCAACCTCCAGTACGCCCCGCTCGCCGAAATCACCGGCCGCAGCATCCAGTTGGCCCCGCCCGCGCTCAACTGCGCGGCGCCCGACACCGGCAACATGGAGCTGCTCGCCCAGTTCGGCAGCGCCGAGCAGCGCGAGCGCTGGCTGCGCCCGCTGCTGGACGGCGAGATCCGCTCCGCCTTCGCGATGACCGAGCCCGAGGTCGCCTCCTCGGACGCCACCAACATCGCCACCCGGATCGAGCGGAACGGCGACGAGTACGTCATCAACGGCCGCAAGTGGTACATCACCGGCGCGATGAACCCCGACTGCCGGATCCTCATCGTGATGGGCAAGACCGACCCGGACGCCGAACCGCACCGCCGGCAGAGCATGGTGCTCGTCCCGCGCGACACCCCGGGCGTGACCGTGCGGCGCGGCATGACGGTCTTCGGGTACGACGACGCCGACCACGGCGGCCACGCCGAGGTGCTGTTCGAGGACGTCCGCGTCCCGGTGGAGAACCTGATCGGCGAGGAGGGCACGGGCTTCGCCATCGCGCAGGCCCGGCTCGGCCCCGGCCGCATCCACCACTGCATGCGCGCCATCGGCATCGCCGAGCGGGCGCTGGAGCTGATGTGCCGTCGGGCCAACGAGCGGGTGGCGTTCGGGAAGCCGCTGGCCGAGCAGGGCGTGGTGCAGGACTGGATCGCCGAGTCCCGGGTGCGGATCGAGCAGCTGCGGCTGCTGGTGCTGAAGACCGCCTGGCTGATGGACACCGTCGGCAACCGCGGTGCGCACACCGAGATCCAGGCCATCAAGATCGCCACCCCGCGCACCGTGGAGTGGATCCTGGACAAGGCCGTCCAGGCCCACGGCGCGGCCGGCGTCAGCCAGGACACCCCGCTCGCCCAGCTCTGGGCCGGCAACCGCACCCTGCGGCTCGCCGACGGCCCGGACGAGGTGCACAAGCGCTCGCTGGCCCGCAGGGAGCTGCGGCAGTACCGGCCAGGGCGTGTCTGACAGTTGCCGTCGCCCGCCCGGCGCGAATCGTCGGACACGCCCTTACCCGTAGGGGTGTGACACCGGGGTATTCAGGGACCGGTTGGCCCCCTGGTATGACGGCCGCGGCCCGTCCCCGACCGTAGTGTCCTGCGTGTTCGATCGATCGGAACACGGAGGGGACACCATGGGCATTCCGGGACGGGCCGTGGCGGCGGTGGTACTGGCGGCGGCTGCGGCGGTGGGCACGATCGGCACGGCCGGAGCGGCCACGCCGACCGGCGGCGGCACCGGGACCGACGGCGGCACCGGGCGGCAGGCCCGGGCCTGGCTGCCGGAACCCAGCGGGCCGTACCCGATCGGGACCACCGCGCTGCACCTCACCGACGTCGGACGGGAGGACCCCTGGCACCCCGGACAGCGGCGCGAGCTGATGATCAGCCTCTGGTACCCGACCTCCCACCCGGCCGCCGGCGACGACCGCGCCCCCTACATGGAGCCCGCCGCCGGCCGCCACTTCGACGGCCCGGACGGCGTCGGCCTGCTCAACTACGGTACCGAGCCGGGCCGCACCGACTGGTCGGCCATCCGCACCCACGCCCGCAGGGACGCCCCGGCGCTGGCCGGCGGCCCGCGCCCGGTCGTGCTCTACTCGCCCGGCCTCGGCGACCCGCGCACCTGGGGGACGGCGCTGGTCGAGGACCTCGCCTCACGCGGCTACGTGGTGGTCACCGTCGACCACACCTACGAGGCCTCCGAAGTCGCCTTCCCCGGCGGTGACCTGGCCCCCTCGGTGCTCCCCGGCATGCTCGGACAGCCCGGCCTGGACATCGGCGCCGTGCTGCGCAAGGCGATGGACACCCGGGTGGCCGACACCCGCTTCGTCCTGGACCGACTCGCCGGGCTGGGCGGGCGCCCCGGCCTGCCCACCGGGCTCGCCGGGGCCCTCGACCTCGGCCGGATCGGCATGGTCGGCCAGTCGGCGGGCGGCTTCACCGCCCTGCAGACCATGCACGACGACCTGCGGATCACCGCCGGCGTCAACATGGACGGGCAACTGCACTTCCCCGGCCCCGACGGCCACACCGGCGTCTTCCTGCCCAGCGTCGCCGAGGACGGCCTGGACCGGCCGTTCCTGCTGATGGGCACCGGCAGCGACGACTCCGGCAGCTACCGCGACCAGCCCGGCTGGAACGCCCTGTGGCAGCACAGCACCGGCTGGCGCGCCGACGTCACCCTCACCGGTTCCCGCCACGGCTCGTACACCGACGGCCAGCCGCTGCTGCCGCAGCTCGCCCGGCAGGGCGTGCTCAGCGCCGAGCAACTGCGCAAGGACGTCGGCGACATCCGCCCCGGGCGCGCCGAACTCGCCACCCGCTCCTACGTGGCGTCCTTCTTCGACCGCTGGCTGCGCGGCCAGGACGACCACCTGCTGGACGGCCCCTCGGCGCGCTTCCCGGAGATGGCCTACGAGCGGTAGTGGGCCGGGGCGGCGGCGGGCGCAGCCGCGGCGCCGCCCCCTCCCGGACGAGCCGCGGACGAGGAGCCCGTGCGCGCGCCGGTGAATTGCCGTCAAGGCCTCCTCACCACCAGGAAACCGCGGATTTCCGGAGCCCGATTTCCCCGTTCCATTCAGTGAATGGCTACACGCGTCGACAGCTTTTCATCAACACTGCTTGACCTGCTTGGAAACCGCTTGACCTGCTTGGACGCGCTTCTTAATCGTTCCTTACCCTACGCCGTTGACCGGTGTTCATCAGCTCTGCTTTCCTTCTTGCCACGCAGGCGGCAAAACGCCGACGGGCAGTCAATTCCGGTGCCCGAACGACATTCGACCGGAACCCGCCCTGACGGAATCCGCCGCCGGCCCTTCCCCACAAAGGGATCGTTCCCGGCCCCCTGGGCCGCGGGACGATCGGCAGAAGAGAGGCACCCTCACCCATGGGTCACTCCCCCAGGACAGGACGCGCGAGGTACGCGGCGCTCACCGCGATCGCGTCGCTCGCGCTCGCCGCCGCCGGCTTGGCCGGCGCGGCCGCTCCGGCCTCCGCGCAGGACGTCTCCAGCTCGCAGGGCAGCTCCACCAACGAGTTCAACCCCTGGAGCCCGCAGAACGGCCACCCCTACCGGCACGGCGCGGTGCCCGGCATGTCCCAGCACGAGAACTACAAGAAGTGGCTCGCCGCCCACAACCAGGCCGCGGCGACGGGCCAGCAGACGCTGTCGTACGGCGGTGGCGTCGACGGCATCGGCGTGCAGAGCGGGCACTCCAAGGTCTACCTGGTGTTCTACGGCAACCAGTGGGGCACCCAGAGCACCGACGCCAACGGCAACGCGAAGTTCTCCAACGACTCGGCCGGCGCCGCCGGTGCCACCCAGCAGATGTTCAAGGGCATCGGCACCAACGGCGAGACCTGGTCCGCCGACCTGACCCAGTGGTGCGACGGCCCCAACGTCGCCACCGGTGCCGTGAGCTGCCCGTCCAACGCCAACTTCATCCCGTACCAGAGCGGCGGCGTCCTGTCCGGCGTCTGGTACGACAACGCGGCCGCCTCGCCGAGCCAGGCCAGCGGCAACCAGCTCGCCCAGGAGGCCGTCAAGGCCGCCGGCCACTTCGGCAACACCACCGCCGCCGCCAACCGGGACGCGTACTACATCGTCCTGTCGCCGCACGGCACCAACCCGGACGACTACCAGAACCCCACCACCGGGTACTGCGCCTGGCACGACTGGAACGGTGACACCACCCTCACCGGCGGTGCGGCGAGCTCGCCCTACGGCGACATCGCCTTCTCCAACCAGCCGTACAACATCGACGCGGGCTCCAACTGCGGCGTCGGCTTCGTCAACTCGCCCGGAACGCTGGACGGCTGGACGATGACCCTCGGCCACGAGTGGCACGAGATGATGTCCGACCAGAACCCGGCCGGCGGCTGGACCAACCACGTCTCCGGCAGCAGCTACAACGGCCAGGAGAACTCCGACGAGTGCGCCTGGATCCAGCCCGGCAGCACCGGCGGCGCCGCCAACATCTCCTTCGGCTCCTTCGGCAGCTACGCCGAGCAGGCCAGCTGGTCCAACGACACCAACTCCTGCGCGATCTCGCACGCCATCCTGACCCACGGCAACACGGTCACCGTCACCAACCCGGGCAACCAGAGCGGCACCGTCGGCACGGCGGCCAGCCTGCAGATCAACGCCACCGACTCGGCCACCGGCCAGACGCTGAGCTACTCGGCCACCGGCCTGCCCGCCGGCCTGTCGATCAACTCCTCCACCGGCCTGATCTCCGGCACCCCGACCGCCGCCGGCACCTCCAGCGTCACGGTCACCGCCACCGACGGCACCGGCGCCGCCGGCAACACCGCCTTCACCTGGACCGAGTCCACCACCGGGGGCGGCGGCAACGCCGTCACCAACGGCGGGCTGGAGAGCGGCAGCCTGACCGGCTGGACCACCGCCGGCAGCGCCTCCGCCACCACCTCCGCCGCCCACAGCGGCAGCTACGGCGCGATGGTCGGCTCCACCGGCCCGACCGGGGACTCCTCGATCGCCCAGACCTTCACCGCGCCGACCGGCTCCAGCAAGCTGTCCTTCTGGTACAGCAACACGTGCAACGACACCGTCACCTACGACTGGGCCACCGCCACCCTGAAGGACAACACGACCGGCACGACCACCACGGTCCTGGCCAAGACCTGCACCACCGTCGGCACCTGGACCAACAAGACGGCGACCGTCACCCCGGGCCACAGCTACACCCTCACCCTGAGCAACCACGACGACAACTACCCGGGTGACCCGACCTACACCTACTACGACGACGTGACCGTCTCCTGACCACCGTCGCGCCGAACGCACCGGGGTGGGCCCAGCGCCCGCCCCGGTGCCGTTTCCGGCCCGGGGACCGTCCGGCGGATCCGAACCGGCCGCCGGTGCGTCGAACCGGTGCCCCTGGAACAACGGCCGCCGGAACAACGGCCCCTGGAACAACGGCAAGAGGAACCACCGTGAATCCGAGAAGACCCGCCGCCCTGGCACTCGCCGCCGCCCTGCTCACCCTGACCGGCTGCGCCTCCACCGGAACGGGCCCGTCGACGCCCGCCACCACGTCGGCCACCCCGGGCCCGGCGACGGTCACGGTGGACGAGCACGCCGACCGCACCACCGTGCGGATCGCGGTCGGCGCGACGCTGACGCTCGCGCTCCACAGCACCTACTGGTCCCCCGCCACCAGCTCCGCCCCCGAGGTCCTCGCCCCGGACGGCGTCCCGAGCACCGCCCCGTCCCCGTCCTGCCGCCCCGGCGGCGGCTGCGGTACCGTCACCGCGGACTTCACCGCCCGTGCGGCCGGCACCGCCCGCCTCACCGCCACCCGGACCTCCTGTGGGGAGGCCCTCAACTGCCCGCCCGAGCAGCGGACTTACGAGGTCACGGTGGACGTCGAGGGCTGAGCGCCGACCTTCGCCCGGCGCCGGTGCGTCCACCGGGAGCGCCGTCCCCGCCAGTCGTACGCCGGTGGCTGTCGGCCCGTACACGTCCGGGCGGTCGTAGGGGCGTTCCGACGCGCCGAAGGCCACTGTCCGTCACATGAAATTCACAAACCGGGGTCTACCCGCATAGACAGTGGTAGGCCATTCTGATGCGATGCCGGTCCCCGGAGCCCGGGGGTCGAGTCGGAGGCACGCCATCCTCACCGGGAGATGCAGATGAAGCCACGCACCGCAGCCACCGTCGTCGCCCTGGCCCTGGCGGGCCTCGCCCTCTCGGCGCCCACGGCCGGCGCCAGCGGTACCAAGCTGTCGCAGTCGGCGGCCGCCAGTCAGTTGAGCGGCGCCGGCATCACGTGGAGCTCCAGCGGCGGCTGCACCACCAGGTCCAACTCCACCTGCACCTCGTTCGACCAGATCAACTCGGGCACGGTGAGCGCCATGATCACCCTGAAGCAGGCCAGCGGCTGTGCCATCAACATCACGGGCGGGACCGAGGTGGGCCACGCCGCCGGCACCTACAGCCACTACAACGGCTACAAGGTCGACGTCTCCCGCAGCTCCTGCATCGACAACTACATCCAGAACAGCTTCACCTACATCGGCTACCGGGGCGACGGCTACCCGCAGTGGAAGGCCGCGTCGGGCAACCTGTACTGCAACGAGGGCAGCCACTGGGACATCCTCGTCTACTGACGCCGAGCCGTCCTGCTTCGACGAGACCGTGAACCTCCTGCGGGCCCGCGCCTTCACCGCTGGACTCCGGTGAAGGCGGACGACCGGTCGGCCAACCCCGCCTCGCGAGGCCGGGCGGGCCGACCGGTTGCCGCTGCCCCGCTGCGGTGGTCCCGTGTGAGGGCCCCTGCACGTGAGCCTCTACGCGTCGGCGTCGGCCTCGGCCTCGGCGTTGGCCTCGATCGCGGCCTCGGCGACCCACGTGGGCAGGGCTTCGCGGCAGGCCAGCCACGCCGTTGGGACGTCCGTCAGGCCGGTGCGGGCGGCTACCACTCCTCCGGTGATGGCGCAGGTGGTGTCCACGTCACCGAGCCCCTCGGCGGTGGTCCACAGGGCGTTGGTGAGGCTGTCCAGGTGGTGAGCGGCGGACCACAACGCGAACGGGACGGTGTCGCTCGCCCGGATCCGCTGCCCGTTGCCGAGCAGATCGGCCGCGTGCCAGGGCTCGGTGTCGGCGGGCAGGTCGGCGGCCCGGCTCACGCCATCGCGGACCGCGCCCTGCGGGGTGCGGTCCGCGACCTCGGCCAGTAGCCCGGCGCCGACGGGTGAGGGCCCGGAGCGGCCCCGGGCGGCCAGGGCCGCCGCGAGGGCGACGGCCACCGCTCCGGCGACGCCCTCGGGATGGGCGTGGGTGACCTCCGCGGACAGCGCCGCCTGCTCCGCCGCCTCGTCCAAGTCCGCGGAGAACCAGGCGCCCAGCGGGGCCACCCGCATCGCCGCGCCGTTGCCGAGGCTGCCCTGACCGTTGAAGAGCCCGTGTGCCTCGGTGCGCCAACTCGCAGGGCGCTCGGCCAGCTTGGGCAGCAGCGCGTGCATCCCGTGTCCGTATCCGCGGCCCGGATCCGCCCGGTAGTTCGCCGCGAAGGCCTGGGCGAGCCGGTCCTGGTGCACGGCGTCGAAGGCGGTCAGGACGCCGAACACCGACAGGGCCATGGCGGTGTCGTCGGTCCAGTGCCAGGGGCCTTCCTCCGGGGTCCGCCGGGCCCGGATCTGTTCGAACGCCTCCTTCGGTGAGCGGAACAGGGGGAACCAGCGCTCCCCGAAGCCGTCCCCGAGGGCCAGACCCTCCAACGAGTCGAGAGCGGCGGAAAACGATGTCATCCCCACATCCTGGCAGTGGTCGTGGGCCCGCGCAGCCGGATTTCCGGCCGCACGGGCGGGAGCCGCGCGGAGGGTCAGTCGCCCAGGACGGCGATCCGGCCGGTGGTGAGTCCGGCGGCGACGCGATGGACGGCGTCCGCCGCGCCGGCCAGCGGCACGCGGGCGCTCACCAGGGGCCGGACGGCGCCCCGTTCGGCGAGCCTGGTGAGCTCGTCGTGGGCGGTGCGGACGGCGCGCGGGTCGTGGGTGTTGTAGAGGCCCCAGTGCAGGCCGAGGATCGAGTAGTTCTTCACCAGGGCGTGGTTGAGCGCCGGGGTGGGGGTCCGCCCGCCGGCGAAGCCGACCACCACGATCCGGCCCTCGAAGGCGACGCACCTGGCGGAGCCGGTGTAGGCCTCGCCGCCGACCGGGTCGAAGACCACGTCGGCGCCGCGCCCCTCGGTGGCCTCCTTGACGGCGGCGACGAAGTCCCGCTCCCGGCGGTCCACCACCAGGTCGGCGCCGAGCGCCCGCGCGGCCCGCGCCTTCGACGGCCCGCCGACCACGGCGATCACCCGCGCCCCGGCGGCCCGGCCGAGTTGGACCGCCGCGCTGCCGACCCCGCCGGCCGCCGCGTGCACCAGCAGGGTCTCGCCGGCCCGCAGCCGGGCCCGGCGGTGCAGCCCGAACCAGGCGGTCTGGTGGCCGACGTGCAGGGCGGCCGCCTCGGCGTCGTCCAGCGCCTCGGGCGCCGGGAACGCGGCGTCGGCCTCCAGCAGCGCGTACTCGGCGAAGGCGCCGTGCGGCAGCACCGGGTTGCCGATCAGCCGCTCGCCCTGCCGGGCGCCGTCCACCACCTCGCCGCACAGCTCCACGCCGGGCGTGAACGGCAGCGGCGGGCGGACCTGGTACTGCCCGCGCACCATCAGCGCGTCCGGGAAGTTGACGGCCGCCGCCCGCACCCGGACCAGCAACTGCCCCGGCCCGGGCACCGGCCGCGCGACGTCCTCCGCCAGCCGCATCACCTCGGCGGGCTCGCCGAGTTCGGCCACCTGCCAGGCCCTCACAGCACTTCGCTCCTCTCCAGTCCCTGCTGGAGCCGGTTCATCCCGGCGAGCCAGCGGTCCGGCTCGGTGGCCCGGACGCGGCAGTAGTCGGCGACCTCGGGGTGCGGCAGCAGCAGGAAGCGCTCCGCGCGCATCCCGTCCAGCGCCGCCTCGGCGACGTCCGCCGGGTCGAGCGCGGTGGGGGCGAGCAGCGCCTCGCCGACCGCGCCGGTGGAGGCGAGCAGGTCGGTGCGCACGCCCTGCGGGCAGAGCGCGTGCACCCGCACGCCCCGGTGGCGGTAGGTCGCGGAGAGCCACTCGGCGAAGGCCAGTGCGCCGTGCTTGGTGACGGAGTACGGGGCGGAGCCCAGCATGGTGAGCAGCCCGGCGGCGGAGACGGTGGCCAGGAAGCGGCCCTCGCCGCGCTCCAGCCAGCGGGGGAGCAGCAGGTCGGCGGCCCGGACGTGGGCCATGACGTTGACCTCCCAGGCGCCCGCCCAGGCGGCGGCGGGCGCGTCGGCCCCGCCGGCCGGGGCGACGCCCGCGTTGGCGCACCACACGTCGATCTCGCCCAGCTCGGCGCGGGCTCGCCCGACCAGCTCGGCCAGGCCCTCGGCGGAGGCCGCGTCCCCGGGCAGGGCGGTGCCCGCGCACTCCTTCGCCACGGCGCGGGCGGCCTCGGCGTCCAGGTCGTTGACCACCACTCGGGCGCCGGCCGCGGCGAAGGCCCGGGCCAGCGCGGCGCCGATGCCCCGGCCGCCGCCGGTCACCACCACGCCCCGGCCGGCGAACTCCTGGCCGTCCGGCACCTGGTTGTCCGGCGCCTGGCCGTTCGGCGTGGGGCCGTCGAGTGCCCCGGTGGTCACATGCCACCGCCGAGAGTGACCCCGCCGTCCAGGACCAGGGTCTGGCCGGTGATCCAGTCGGCGTCCGGGGAGAGCAGGAAGGCGACGGCGCCGGCGACGTCCTCGGGGACGCCGAGGCGGCCCAGCGGGTAGGCCTTGGCGACCTTCTCCTCGCGGCCCTCGTACAGCGCTTCGGCGAACTTGGTCTTGACCACGGCGGGGGCGACGGCGTTGACCCGGATGCCCTGGGGGCCCAGCTCGGCGGCGAGTTCGGTGGTGAGCCGGATCAGTGCGGCCTTGCTGACGCCGTACATGCCGATGCCGAGTGAGGCGCGGATGCCGGTGATCGAGGCGACGTTGACGATCGAGCCGCCGTGTTCGCCCATCCACGCGGCGTGCGCGCGGCGGGTCCAGGCCAGTGGGGCGAGCACGTTGACGGCGAGGATCTTCGCGGCGGCGCCCTCGTCGGTGTCCAGGATCGGCCCGAGGACCGGGTTGATGCCGGTGTTGTTGACCAGGTGGTCGAGCCGGCCGAAGGCCTCCAGGGTGCGGGTGATCGCCTCCTCCTGGTGCGCGGCGTTGTCGGCCTTGCCCGCGACGGCGATCGCGTTCTCCGGGCCGCCCAGGTCGCGGACGGCCTCGGCCAGCGGCTCGGGGTTGCGGGCGGTGAGGCAGACCTTGGCCCCGCGGTCGACCAGCTCGCGCGCGATGCCGAGGCCGATGCCCCGGCTCGATCCGGTGACGATGGCCACCCGGCCCTTGAAGGAGTGCACCACGGAGCGTCCTGCCTTTCGTGCGGGAACCTGCGGGAACGTGTGGGGAACTGCTGCGATCTGCGGGGTCTGCTGGGAACCTGCGGGGTCCCGGGGGGAATCCGCCAGCTGCTGACTAAGCGCTTGCTCAGCATGCTGTCGGTGCGGGAGCCTGTCAACAGTCCGTCGGACGCCCGCTCCCGCCCGAGGGGGACGACCGACGGGAAAGCCTGTACGAGTTCTCTGGGAGGATGGCGCCATGACCAGCACCCCGCTCGCCGACCTGTGGCCGACCCTGCCCGGCGCCGACATCCGCCCCGAAGCGGCGTACCGGCTGCTCCAGGCCGCCGTCGAGTCGTTCGCGGAGCGCGGCTTCCACGCCACCACGACCCGGGACATCGCCACCGCGGCGGGGATGAGCCCGGCGGCGCTGTACATCCACTACCAGTCGAAGGCCGCGCTGCTGGCCGAGATCAGCCAGGCCGGCCACGCCGCCACGCTCACCCTGGTCCGGGACGCGGCGGCCGGCCCGGGCGGCCCGGCCGAGCGGATGCGGCGGCTGGTCGAGCGGTTCACCGCGTGGCACGCCCGGGGCCGGACGGTCGGCCGGGTGGTCAACTACGAGCTGCACGCGCTGCCCGAGGACGCCTACGCGGTGGTCGCCGCGCTGCGGCTGGACATCGAGCGGGAGGTCAGCGCGCTGATCGAGGCGGGCGTGGCGGCGGGGGAGTTCCAGGTGGCGGAGGTGCGGACGGCGGCCCGCGCGGTCACCTCGCTGGGCATCGACGTCTCCCGCTGGTACACCGGCAACTCCACCGAGGCGCCGGAGGAGCTCGGACGCCGCTACGGGGAGTTGGTGCTGCGGATGCTCGGCGCCCGGGTCTGAGGGACGGCGGCCCTGCGGGCCGCCCCGGAGCCCCGGACCCCTTGACCCACTCCGGCGAGGCGCGCAGGCTTGTATACGAAGTATGTTTTTCCCGTACGTGTGCCTCGTAAATGTACGGACAAACCGAGGGCGCCCGCCACGACCGATCGTGGCGGGCGCCCTGGCTGTCGGGCACGGTGGCTTCGGGGCCTCCTACGGCGTTTCAGGCGGTGGCCAGGCAGAACTGCACCAGCCCTGCGTCCACGTCGCGGACGATCTGCTCCATCTCCGCCCACCGGGGGTGGAACTCGGTTCCCCACTCGACGGTGAAGCCCAGTACCTTGCCCTGGTCCGGGTCGGCGAAGGCGCGGGAGTAGACGTAGTCGTCGCTGGTTCCGCTGGTCGGGTACAGGTGGAACCCGCTCATCGGCTTGTACGCCAGGCCGCGTACGCCGTTGACGCCCTTGCAGAACGCCTCGGCGAGCAGCACGGCGGCGTCCTCGTCGTCCTTGGGGATGTACTCGGCGTACGTGAGGTCGCCGGGCAGGCCGCGCTTGCCGTCGTAGTCGGAGTTGCGGAAGTTCATGTCGGGGTCGACCGACTGGTTCTCGTCGTCGCCCCAGTTGTAGAGCATGTCCTGTGAGTAGCTGTGCACGTCGACGAACCACCGGGTCAGCGGGAACTGGTCCAGCAGCCACTGGACGTTGCGGGTCTCCGGTTCGGAGAACGCGCTCGGGCCGGCGTAGACCTGCGGGTCGCACGGGTCGTTCGACACCTGGGGATCGGCGCCCGGGGCGAAGGCGGTGACGAAGTCGAAGAGGAAGTCGTAGTTGCGGTTGAGGTCGACGCCCACGCAGTCCGGGGCCGGGTTGCCGCCGGCGTTCGCCGGGTTGCGGTTCTTGCGCCACATGGGCCTGACGGTCTGGCTGTAGTGCCGGCCGTCCGGGTTGACCAGCGGATAGAACACCAGGTCCAACCGCTGGAGCAGGCCGCTGACCTGACCGGCGGTGAAGGCGGTGCCGCCGTAGCCGAGGCCGGTGCCGTCCCGGTGGGCCTCCAGCAGGTCGGCGGCGAGGTGGATGAGGATCTCGCAGCTGCCCCATTCGCGGGCGTGGACGCCCCCGATCATCATGACGCACGGTTTGGGGGCCGGCGCGGGTTCGCTGATCAGCAGGGCGTGGGCGGTGCGGCCCTCGAACGAGGGCTCGGGCAGGGTGAGGAGTTGGGTCAGGTCGGGGTAGGCGGTGGCCAGGCTGGTCACGGCGGACTCGACCTCGGTGACGTTCAGATACGGCATGGCGGGCCTCCCGGTCAGCCGGAGAGCTTGGCGGCCAGGCCGCGCGGGACGGCGTCGGCGGGGGCGAAGCGGTCGCCGCTGCCGACCTCGGACTGGGCGGCGCGCCCGGCCTCGCTGGCGTTGCCGATCAGGGTGACCGTGACGCCCTCGCGTTCGAGGGTCGGGATCCGGTCGGCCGGAGCGTAGACGTCGATGCCGACGCGGCCGTCCTCCTCGACGCGCGGGCGTCCGCCGACGTCGGGGCGGGTGTCGCGCAGCAGCGCGCGCAGGGTCTCCGGGTCCTTGGCGGTGACGCGGAGGCGCAGGATGTCATCCGGGGGTGGTGTGTCGGGTACGGAGGACATGGGGGCTTCTTCCGGGCGCCGTCAGCGGGCTGCCGGTGGCGCCGATTCGAGCGGATATGTCCGACGTGTACCTCGTATCCTCAGGATGCGTCGCCGCCGTAGAAGCCGTCAAGGGGCGGCTCGGGCATCCCGTCGAGCAGGCTGTCCAGGCCGCTCAGCATCTCGGCCTCGTCGTCGAAGTCGGCGAACCGGGGCACCAGGGCGCGCAGCCGGGGGTAGTCCGTGGCGGACAGCCGGTGCAGGCCGAGCCGCAGCGCGGGGTCCGGCTCGCTCGGGTTGTCGACCACCTGGCGCTTGTCCACCAGCATGCAGCCGAGGTTCCAGGCGACGAAGCTGCGGTAGACGGTCAGCGAGCCGGCGTCGTCGAAGCCGGCCCGGCCGAGCACGGCCAGGATGTGCTCGGTGAGGTCCAGCACCGAGGTCGGGCGCCGCGACACCGGGACGGCCAGCGGGCGGGTCGCGACCAGCGGCAGGATCTCGGGGTGGGCGTGCCCGGTGGCGGCGAACGCCCGGGCGATCCGGCGCAGTTCGGCGCGCCAGCCGTCATGCTGGGGGCCGCGGACGGAGCTGGCCCGCAGCCGGGCGTTGATCTCGTCGAAGTAGGCCTCGACCAGGCCGTCGATCAGCGCCTCCTTGCCCGGGGTGTAGCGGTACAGGGCCATCGACTCCACGCCGAGCTCGGTCGCCAGCCTGCGCATGGTCAGCGCGCCCAGGCCCTCGCGGTCGACGAGGGCCACGGCGGCGCCCAGCACCAGCGGGCGGCTCAGCCGCCCCCGCTTCTCGGAGGCGTCCTGCTCGGCCATCTCCGCACTCCTCCGGGTCGGTGCCGGTGTCGTCGGCCCGCGCCCCGGCCGCTCGGCCGACTCGACGGACCAGTCGCGACGCGGGGCCCGCTTTCCGGGCCGGGTTTCGGCGGATGTCACTCAGCGGATACAGAACCAGGATACAAGGTATGAATCGGACGTAAATGGTCGAGCGGACTCGGGCGGCCGATTCGCCGATCCCGCTGGTCAGCCGACCCGGGGTGGGTGGGGCGGGACGTGGTTGCGGCAATGGCGGTGGCGGGGCCGGTCGCGGTGGGTGACGTGGCTGGGGCGGGGGAGCGGGTGTTCGGTCGGGTGGGAGTCGGGTGGCGAGTGCGGTGAGCGGCGGTGGGCCCGGGGCGGGGTGGGGGCGGGGTGCGGTTGCGGCAATGGCGGTGGCGGGGCCGGTCGTGGTGGGTGACGCCACTGCGCGTGGAGAGAGGGTGCGTTCAGTCGAGCAGCAGCCGGACGGCGAGTGTGGCGACCAGTGCGGCGGAGCCGAGCGCGGTGAGCAGCCGGCCGCGCGGGCCGGTCAGGGCGCGGCCGAGCAGGGCACCGCCGGAGGCCAGTAGCAGCTGCCAGCAGGCGGAGGCGGCGAAGGCGCCGAGGGTGAAGGCCGCCCGGGCCGGGACGTCGCCCTGGCTGCCGCCGCCGAGGACCAGTGCGGCGAAGTAGAGCACGGTGAGCGGGTTCAGCAGGGTGATGCCCAGCAGTGTCAGGAACGCCCGGGCGGGGGAGGGCGGTTGTGCCCGCGGTCCGTCGGCGGCGGTGCCGGGGCGGCTGCGCAGTGCCGTGACGGCCGTCCGGGCGGCGAGGGCCAGCAGTACCAGGGCGGAGGCGAGCCGCAGTGGCCGGGCGACCGGTTCGAGCAGGGGCGCGAGGCCGGTGCCGCCGGCTGCCGCGAGCAGCGCGTACAGCCCGTCCGCGGTGGCCACGCCGAGGGCGGCGCAGGCGCCGGTGCGCAGCGAGGTGCGTGCGGTGAGCGACACCAGGTAGGCCCCGACGGCCCCCACCGGGACGGCCACGCCGAGCCCGGCGAGCAGCCCCGCGGCCAGCGCGGCCCTCACGCGCGTGCGGCGTCGGGCCTCCGGGGACGGCGGGGCTGCTGCTGGACCGGGGCGGTGACCGGGACCGTGGCCGGGCGGGTGGCGGCGGGTGCGGACAGCGGACGGGCGGGGGAGTCGGTCATGGGCCGATGGTGGCGGCCCGGCCGCGGGTGCGGCAAACGGTTTTCCGGGCGCCCGGGATAGCGTGGGGCCGACCCCGTGATCGCCGTTCCGAAGAGACCGGAGGATAGTCGATGTACCGTCAGAACGACCAGGTGCGAGCGCTGTTGGCGGAGGTCTGGGCCTCGTGGGCGGAGCGGGGCGCCGCCCTGGCCGCCGAGGACTGGGAGCGGCCCACCCGGCTGCCCGGGTGGACCGTACGGGAGCTGTTCGCGCACGTGGCGCCGGTGCCGGAGATGTTCGCCGGGCTGCGCGCGGCCGTCCTGGACGCGCCGGCCGAAGTGGTGGACGGGGCCGGCATCCTGCGCGCCTACAACCGTCCTGGCGGCATCGCCCACACCGCCGCCGAGCAGGTCGCCGAGGCGGCGAAGCAGTCGGCCGAGGCGGCCGAACCCGCCGTGCTGCTCGCCCGGTTGGGCGTCGAGGGCCCCGCCGCGCTGGACGGCATCGCGGACCTGTCGCCGGACACCACGGTGGCGCACCCGTTGCTCGGGAGCGTGACGGTCGGCGCGCTCGGCGAGGTGGCGCTGATGGAGGCGACCGTCCATCTGCTCGACCTGGTCGCGGCCGTCGGCGGCCCGCTGCCCGCCGAGGAGGCCCTGGACTTCACCCGCGTGCTGCTGGCGCGGGTCGCCGACCCGGTGGCCTTCATCGAGGCGGCGACCGGCCGCGGTGCGCGGGCGGTGCTGCCGGTCGTCCGGTGAGGGTGAGGCGTACACGTCTCATGTCATGAGCCTTTCAAAGGCGCGGGCTTGCTGTCACGCTGCTGCTCCCGGCCCGCTCCCCACGAGAGGCTCCGATGAGAAGAATCCTGCCTGCCCTGACCGGCGCCGCCCTGTTCGCGGCAGTCGGCCTCGCGGCGCGGCGCCCCCCCCCCGGGGGGGGGGCGCGGGGGGGGGCACCCCCCCCCCGGGGGGGCCCACGC